>NZ_JAMOIE010000057.1 GCF_024448935.1 Stutzerimonas stutzeri | reverse complement strand
TAAACCTCGAGTGGTGGGTGATGACGGGATCGAACCGCCGACCCTCTGCTTGTAAGGCAGATGCTCTCCCAGCTGAGCTAATCACCCGTTTGCTCTCGAAGTGGGGCGCATTCTAGAGAGGGATCTGGACCTTGGCAACCCCCTTTTGAAAAAAAAATTGAAGAACTTACAAAGACTTAGGAAAACCCCTGTTTAAGGCCCGTTTTTGTGGTTTCCATCGACATTGCCCTTGCGCAGGGTTGGCCTACGTTCGCCGGAGGGGAATAATGCGCGCTTTGCTTTTACCGGAGTTTCAAATCGCCATGTGGTTTCGCAACCTGCTCGTCTACCGTCTCACCCAGAATGTCCCTTTCGATGTCGAGACACTTGAAGCTGCATTGGCCGCCAAGCCCGCGCGCCCCTGCGCCAGCCAGGAACTGAGCACCTACGGCTTCGTCGCCCCCTTTGGCAAAGGCGAAGATGCGCCGCTGGTGCATGCCAGCCAGAGCTTCCTGCTGATCGCCACGCGCAAGGAAGAGCGCATCCTGCCCGGCAGCGTGGTCAAGGACGCACTGAAGGAAAAGGTCGACGAGATCGAAAACGAGCAGATGCGCAAGGTCTACAAGAAAGAGCGCGAGCAGTTGAAGGACGACATCATCCAGGCCTTCCTGCCGCGCGCCTTCATCCGCAAGTCCGGCACCTTCGCCGCCATCGCGCCGGAACAAGGCTTGATTTTGGTCGACGCTTCCAGCCCCAAGCGCGCCGAAGACCTTCTTTCCACGCTGCGTGAAGCCATTGGTTCGCTACCGGTTCGCCCGCTGACCGTGAAAATTGCCCCTACGGCCGCCATGACCGACTGGGTCAAGACGCAAAAAGCCGCGGACGACTTCTTCGTCCTCGACGAGTGCGAGCTGCGCGACACCCATGAAGACGGCGGCGTCGTGCGCTGCAAGCGCCAGGACCTGACCAGCGACGAAATCCAGCAGCATCTGGAAGTCGGCAAGCAGGTCACTCAACTGTCGCTGGGTTGGCAGGACAAGCTGTCCTTCGTGCTTGATGACAAGCTGGTGATCAAGCGCCTGCGCTTCGAAGAGCTGTTGCAGGACCAGGCCGAACAGGACGGAGGTGATGACGACCTCGGCCAGCAGGACGCCAGCTTCCTGCTGATGATGCTGACCTTCAAAGAGTTTCTTCCCGCACTGCTCGAAGCCCTGGGTGGAGAGGAGATCCCGCAAGGCATCTAAACTGCCTCAGCGCCGGCAGTTAATGCTGACGGCGCCCTTCCACAACTACAAGGTAAGCCCGATGCGCGCCCTCGCCTCCCTCAGTCGCTTTGTCGGCAATACCTTCGCCCTCTGGGTCCTGCTGTTCGCCGTTCTCGCTTTCTTCCAGCCCAGCTGGTTCCTGCCCGCCACCGCCTGGATCGTGCCACTGCTGGGGCTGATCATGTTCGGCATGGGCCTGACGCTGAAAGCCGCCGATTTCGCTGAAGTTGCCCGACGCCCACTCTGGGTCGCGCTGGGTGTCGGCGCGCAATTTCTGATCATGCCTGCTCTCGCCTGGGCACTCTGCACATTGCTGGGCTTGCCGGCGGAAATCGCTGTCGGGGTGATTCTCGTCGGTTGCTGTCCGGGCGGTACCGCCTCGAACGTGATCGCCTGGTTTTCCCGTGGTGACGTCGCGCTGTCAGTCGCGATCACCGCCGTGACCACGCTGCTCGCCCCGTTGGTAACGCCTGCTTTGATCTGGCTGCTGGCTTCGGCCTGGCTGCCGGTCAACGTTGGCGCGCTGTTCATGTCCATCGTGCAGATTGTTCTACTGCCTATTGCCCTCGGCCTGATCGCACGCCGTTGGCTGGGCAACCGGGTGCATCAGGTTGTCGATATCCTGCCGCTGGTTTCGGTAGTCAGCATCGTGATCATCGTCGCCGCCGTGGTTGCCGCCAGCCAGGCGAAGATCGCCGAGTCTGGTCTGTTGATCATGGCGGTTGTGGTGCTGCACAACAGCCTTGGCCTCGGCATCGGCTACCTGGTCGGACGACTGTTCGGCCTGCCACTGGCGCAGCGCAAGACCCTTTCGATCGAAGTGGGCATGCAGAACTCTGGCCTCGGCGCAGCTCTGGCCAGTGCGCACTTCTCACCACTTGCGGCGGTGCCCAGCGCGCTGTTCAGTGTCTGGCACAACCTGTCCGGTGCGCTGCTGGCGACACTCTATCGGAGGATGAAAGACAACGGCCCGGACGCGCGCTGACGCGGTCACCGGCCCGGCGGCTCTTGCCCGGACCGGCTCGCTGGAGACAATAGCGCCCGCTGAGGACAACTTCGGGCTGTACCCACTCACCGGGGACGGCCCTGCCTGATTACCATCCTGTCGAGGTGCGTATGTCCCGGATCATTCTGTTTTTTTGCCGGTCTGTTGGAGATTGGCTGAGCCGTTGGGCTGAAGCTCACCGAGGGGTCCACCCGTCCCACAGTGCTTACTGTCGCAGCGATGGCCGCCAGCCTGGACCTGCTGGGGCTTGCCATGCGGGAATTGCCGCTGAGCACCGCCTACGCCGCCTGGACTGGAGCAGCTGCAGTGGGAACAGTGATCGCCGGCATCATCTTGTTCGGCGAGTCGATGAGCCGGTTTCGCCTCGGCAGCGTGCTGTTGATCCGCACCGGACTGCTTGTCATTGAAGCCATCATGACAGCTGGCCGAACGCCAGCCGCCATGGTGCGATCCGCTAAATCAGCGCGCTCAGCCGAACAGCGCCGGCTCCCGATAGTGCCGGGAGCAAGCCTGACCATCGGCGCGGAACAGGTGGCATTTGTTGGCCAACAGCCCCGTTGCGTAGACCTGGCCCACCGCCACGCGGCGGTTACCGTCACTGGCAACCGCCACCATTTCGTCCACGCCTTCGAAGTTCAGGTGCAGCAGATTGTGATCGCCGAGGCGCTCGGCCACTGCAATTTCGCCATGGAAGACGAAATCAGCCTGCTCGGGGTCGACGAAATGCTCTGGCCGAACGCCCAGGGTCAGGGCATCGCCTGGGGCAGCCTGACTGCCATCGACGGGTAGCCGCAACGCGTTGCCCCCTGGCATCGAGACCTCCACCGACTCCGCATCGGCGCATATCAGCTTTACCGGCAGGAAATTCATCTGCGGTGAACCGATGAAGCCCGCCACGAACTGGTTCTTCGGGTAGTGATACAGCTCCAGCG
Source organism: Stutzerimonas stutzeri (assembly GCF_024448935.1). Taxonomy (GTDB): domain Bacteria; phylum Pseudomonadota; class Gammaproteobacteria; order Pseudomonadales; family Pseudomonadaceae; genus Stutzerimonas; species Stutzerimonas stutzeri_AO. The sequence continues at coordinate 29,387 of NZ_JAMOIE010000057.1, read as the reverse complement.
GCGGCCCGACCTGAGCGATGCGGCCGGCGTTGAGCACGACGATCTTGTCCGCCAGCGTCATGGCTTCGACCTGATCGTGGGTGACGTAGATCATCGTGGACTGCAGTCGCTGATGCAGCCGCGAAATCTCGATACGCATCTGCACGCGCAGGAAGGCGTCGAGGTTCGACAACGGCTCGTCGAACAGGAAGACTTTGGGCTCACGCACCATGGTTCGCCCGATCGCCACACGCTGTCGCTGGCCACCGGAAAGATCCTTGGGCTTGCGGTCGAGCATCTGATCGAGCTGGAGAATCTTCGCCACCGAATCGACGCGGCGACCAATCTCGCCCTTTTCGACCTTGGCCAGCTTCAAACCGAACGCCATGTTTTCCGCAACATTCATATGCGGGTAGAGCGCATAGGACTGGAACACCATGCCCACTGAACGATCCAGGGGTGGCAGTTCATTGACCCGCTCGCCGTCGATGCGCAGCTCCCCGTCCGTGATGTCTTCCAACCCGGCAATCAGTCGCAACAGTGTCGACTTGCCACAACCGGACGGGCCCACGAACACCACAAATTCGCCGTCAGCAATATCCAGATCGATACCGCGGATGATAGGGACGTCATCGAAGCTCTTGCAGATATTCCGCAGGGTTACGCTGGCCATTATTGTTGTTCTCCTTCAAACAGCCGCCACGACGCATCGCGGCAAGCAAAACGGGCGGCAGCAACCCGGTCAAAACGGACCAGACGCCCGTCTCAACCGGCTCGCTCAGCCAAGCCGGCGCGCAAATCCGAATCCATGCGCCGGCAAGTGTACGCCGTGCCCCTCGAAAACGACTGATGCCGAGGGCACATCGAGCCCTTCGACCGGAGCCGACAGATCAAAGTGCCGTGCGCTATCGCCCATATTGAACAGACATACCCAAACCTCATCGTCCAGGCGGCGCTCGTACACCAGCAGCGCATCGTCATGGTAAACGGTGCGCATGCTGCCTTCGATCAACAAGCGCTGGTCCTGACGCCATGCAAGAAACCGGCGATAGATGTTGAGCATTGAACTCGGGCCCTGCTCCTGGGCGGCCACTGACATCGGCAAGTGACGATCGGCCAGCGGCAGCCAGGGCTGCTCCCCACTGAAGCCGCCATGCAGGTCCTGATCATGCCAGGGCATCGGCGTGCGGCAACCGTCGCGCCCTTTGAATTCCGGCCAGAAGCGAATGCCGTACGGATCGACCAGCTGCTCGAACTGCAGCTCGGCCTCATCCAGCCCCAGCTCCTCGCCCTGATAAAGGCACACGCTGCCGCGCATGCTCAGTAGCATCGCCATGAACATGCGGCCGCGCGCCAGATCGGGCTGATTGGCGAGCGCCCAGCGGCTCATGACCCGCACGACATCATGGTTGCCGATGGACCAACACGGCCAGCCGTCTACCAACTCGCGCTCCGTGCAGTCGATGGTGTGCCGCAGAAAACCCGGGCTGCACTGTTCGGTCAGCAGATCGAAGGAGTACGCCATGTGCAGCGTGTCGCTGCCTGCCGTGTAAGCAGCCATGGTGCTCAACGAATGGTCGCAGCCGATTTCGGCCACCGTGGCGCTGCCCGGATAGCGTTCCAGCAACTGGCGAATACGCCGCAGGAAGTCGAGGTTTTCCGGCTGGGTCTTGTCGTACACGTGCTTCTGGAAGGCGTAAGGGTTGTCGGCACGGACGCCGATGCTGCCTTCGCGGATGTCATGGTTCGGCGGGTTGTCGCGCAGTTCGTGGTCATGGAAATAGAAGTTCGCGGCATCCAGACGGAAGCCGTCGACGCCGAATTTCAACCAGAACTCCATGTCATCAAGCAGTTGTTGCTGCACCGCTTCGCAATGGAAGTTGAGGTCCGGCTGGCTGGAGAGGAAGTTGTGCAGGTAGTACTGCTTGCGGCGGCTGTCCCAGGTCCAGGCGGCGCCGCCGAAGACAGACAGCCAATTGTTGGGCACGGTGCCGTCGTCTTTCGGATCGGCCCAGACGTACCAGTCGGCTTTGTCGTTGTCGCGGCTCGAGCGGCTTTCCTTGAACCAGGCGTGCTGATCGGACGAGTGATTGAGTACCTGATCGATCAGGATGCGAATGCCACGCGCATGAGCAACGTCGATGACCTGCTTGAAGTCTTCCAGCGTGCCGAACAGCGGATCTACGCCGCGGTAATCGGACACGTCATAGCCGAAGTCCTTCATGGGTGAGGTGAAGAACGGCGACAGCCAGATGGCATCGACATTGAGACTGGCGATGTAGTCGATCTTCTCGACTACACCGAGCAAATCGCCGACTCCGTCGCCGTTGCTGTCGAAAAAGCTGCGCGGGTAAACCTGATATATGACGCCGCCGCGCCACCAGTCATTGCGATTCATACAATCAACCTTCGATGTTTGGGGAACACGCCGCCACTCTAGGTGCGTCGTCCCGCCGCAACATCCTCCCGGCAGCGCAATACCGAGGCGTATGGCTCGGGCGTAGAGGCGGCCTGAGCGGGGGGCGTAGAGCGGGCTGCCGGAAATCGTATATCGCCGCCCCTGTCATTCGTCATAAAAATGTCGACAAACAATCGACTCGATATTTGTCTGCCTCAGCGGCAGACAGGATCGATTCCGTTTCAGGACTGATGCACAGTAGCCGCCCAGCCAGGAGCAACACGGATCCAACATCCATGCAGAGATGAAAAGTGCCAGTGCAAGCCCTTCGCAGCCGCCATCATCGCGATTCTGGCCACTCAGGCTCATGCCCAAGCCAACCGCGCAGAACAGAATCGGTCCGGTGCCGACAACTTTGTCGAAGCGACCCAGACTGGCGGACAACAGATATTTTTGCTTTGGACGCTTGGATAGTTCAGCGCTAACCGGCTGCTTAGAGCCGAAGTGGCGCGATTGCAATCCGGACCCGCAGTATCGCTGCATCCTCTACGAGGACCATGCGCTGACGCTGTCGGCACAGAAGCTCCACACTGGCACACCAAACCGCGCCGACGGTAGCCACAACCTTTCGGGCGCCAAAGCACAAAGCCCGGCATTTGCCGGGCTTTGTGTCACTGCACCTGCTTGCCGTGAGGCTTACTGCTGAGTGACGGTGGCCATGTTGGCCGAGCCAGTCTGAATGATCGAAGCGTAATCGTTCATACCGGACTGATTGGCGACAGCCATGTTGCCCATTCCGCTTTGAGCGATATAGGCATCGTTGGCAAGGCCAGATTGGGTAATGTAGGCTTCGTTCAGTTGGCCGTCCTGCTCAACTTCTGCATAGTTGTCGCTTCCCGTTTGGTCGGCACGGACGTAGTTATCCTCACCAGTCTGGAGGATGTCCGCAGTTGCCAGATCGCCTTGGGTAACAAGGAGCTCGTTGCCTGTTCCGAACTGCTCCGCAAGGACAATGCCGGTGTCTTTCTGGCTGACAGTGGCAATGTTTTCGTCGCCGTTCTGAAATACTTCAGACGAGTTGCCATCGCCATATTGGCCAACGTTAGCGCTGTTGCCGTTACCGACTTGGGCGATGAAGGACCAGTTTGCATTGCCGCCCTGGCTCAGGGTGGCATCGTTGCGCATGCCCTCCTGATTCACCGCCGAGAGGTGGTTACCGCCACCGCCATGGGTGACCTGGGCGTTGTTTTCTTCGCCGGCTTGGTAGACCAAGGATGTGTTTCCAGTGGCAACCTGCAGAATCTCGGCCTGGTTCTCAACGCCAGCTTGAACGACCACGGAAGCAGAGTTAACGCTGTTTTGAGTGACAATAGCCTGGTTCATATCGCCCGACTGATAGACAGCGGAATTGTTTTCGGAGCCAGATTGGCCGGTCGTGCCGATGTTCCCTTCGCCATCCTGGAAAACCAGAGCGAACTGGGTGCTGCCCTCCTGAGTCACGGTAACCTCTTGGTTGTTACCATCCTGGTTGATGTAGGCTCGGCTATCTGCGGCCATGGCACTGGCAGAAGCGGCAGAGATAAGGAGGGCGAGCAGGGTCTTTTTGTTAAACATGTTGTAGCTCCATTCGAGGAAATAGTGGTTCACATCCTGTCCCCACGACCAATCCGCCGAGGATCGGGGAATACGGACCGGTTGCGGCACGGCACCGGTAAGATAGCCGGCGGTTTGTCCACCAACCATAAACCGAACGGTTGAATTCATCAGCACAGGGCCCTGCCTCCAGTAGACAATTCAGCGGCCCCTTTCATTTATTTGCGCCGGAAATAGCCATAGGCCAGAGTGCCTAGCTGACTGAGTGAAATGCAGTGGTCAACAAGTTCGGACGCTGCGACAGGTTGTGTCGCCTGGTGCCGCTCGAAATCTGCGCCGGCCAACCTGCCGGTCAGCCGCACCTCCGAAGTGACGGTGAGCATGGATAGCAGTCTGTCCGAGTCAACCAAGGCGATCGAGCGGGCCGGAGAGGTCGAGGGAGCTTTCGGGAATATCGAGGGGTGCCGTGCAGATGATTCGCGACATGACCGCGCAGATCGCTACCGCCATCGAGGAGCACCTGGTGACGGAAGAGATCAACCGACACGTAGTCGTCATCAACGACGCGGTCCGTCATGTGTCGGGACAGGCAACGGAAGTCGAGAGCAGCGCGAACTCAGCAGCGCACCCAAGCCAAGCAGTTGGTGGGTCGCTTGCGTACCGAGTAGCGCTTCAGACGGCGCCCGTGAAGGCGCCGTCGAAAGGCTTAGGCTGAGAGCTTCTGGCTGAAGTTATCGGCAGGTTTGCCAATGTCGAGCCGGTCCGCGTTCATCACCTTGTCCCAGGCTTTGACGAAGTCCTGCACGAACTTCTCGTTGCCGTCTGCCATGCCGTAAACCTCGGCCTGTGCACGCAGCTCCGATTGCGCGCCGAAGATCAGGTCCACGCGGGTGGCGGTCCAGGTAGGCTGGCGGGTCTTGCGGTCGAGCCCCTGGTAGCGGTTCTTGTGCTCGGTCGCGACCCACTCGTTCTGCATGCCCAGCAGGTTGACGAAGAAGTCATTGGACAGTGTGCCCACGCGGTTGGTGAACACGCCCTCCTGGCCGCCGTCCGCATTGGTGCCCAGTACCCGCATGCCGCCCACCAGCACGGTCATTTCCGGCGCGCTGAGACGAAGCAGGTGCGCCTTGTCGACCAGCGCTTCCTCGGGCGCCATGAAGTGCGACTCGTGGTAGTAGTTGCGGAAGCCATCGGCGACCGGGCGTAGCGCTTCGAAGGATTGCGCATCGGTCCACTCTTCCGAGGCATCCATCCGACCCGGTGTAAACGGCACGGTGACGTTCACACCGCCATCCTGAGCCGCTTTTTCGATCGCGGCGCAGCCGGCCAGCACGATCAGGTCGGCCATGGAGACCTTCTTGCCACCGGTTGCCGACGCGTTGAACTCGGCCTGGACCTCGGCCAGTTTTTCCAGCACACGAGCCAGCAGGGCCGGGTTGTTGGTTTCCCAATCCTTCTGCGGTGCGAAGCGGATACGCGCGCCATTGGCGCCGCCGCGCTTGTCCGAGCCGCGATAGGTCGATGCCGAAGCCCAGGCCACCGACACCAGCTCAGACACGGAAAAGCCCAATCCCAGAATCCTCTGCTTAAGCGCAGCGATATCGGCTTCATCGATCAGCGGATCGTCACACTCGGGAATCGGGTCCTGCCAGATTTGCGTTTCCCGCGGCACCAGCGGGCCGAGGTAGCGGCCAATAGGCCCCATGTCGCGGTGGGTCAGCTTGAACCAGGCCTTGGCGAACGCATCGGCGAATTCCTCCGGGTTCTCCAAGAAGTGCCGCGAGATCGGTTCGTAGATTGGATCGAAGCGCAGTGCCAGGTCGGAGGTGAGCATGGTCGGCTTGCGCTTCTTGTTCGGGTCGAACGGGTCCGGCATGACCTCCGGAGCATCCTTCGCGACCCACTGGTGCGCGCCGGCCGGGCTCTTGGTCAGCTCCCATTCGAAGTTGAACAGGTTTTCGAAGAAGTAGTTGGACCACTGGGTCGGCGTCTGGCTCCAGATGACTTCGAGGCCGGAGGTGATGGCGTCTGCGCCCGCTCCGGTCTGGAACCGACTACGCCAGCCCAGGCCCTGATCTTCGATCACGGCGCCTTCCGGGTCCGGCCCCAGCAGCGAGGGGTCGCCCGCACCGTGGGTCTTGCCGAAGGTGTGACCACCGGCGATCAGCGCGACGGTTTCGTAATCGTTCATCGCCATGCGGGCGAAGGTTTCACGAATGTCGATCGCTGAGGCTTTCGGGTCCGGGTTGCCATTCGGGCCTTCCGGGTTCACGTAGATCAGGCCCATCTGTACGGCGCCGAGACCCGGGTGCAACTGGCGCTCGCCGCTGTAGCGCTCGTCGCCCAGCCAGGTGCCTTCAGGCCCCCAGAAGAGCTCTTCCGGCTCCCAGGTGTCGGCACGGCCGCCGGCGAAGCCAAAGGTTTTGAAGCCCATGGACTCCAGCGCCACGTTGCCGGTGAGCACGTAGAGGTCGGCCCATGAGAGGTTGCGCCCGTACTTCTGCTTGATCGGCCACAGCAGGCGCCGGGCCTTGTCCAGCGAAGCGTTGTCGGGCCAACTGTTGAGCGGGGCGAAGCGCTGCTGGCCGCCGCCGGCGCCGCCGCGGCCATCGGTGATGCGGTAGGTGCCGGCGCTGTGCCAGGCGAGCCGGATGAACAGGCCGCCGTAGTGGCCGAAGTCCGCCGGCCACCAATCCTGAGAATCAGTCATCAGGGCGTGCAGGTCGGCGATCACCGCAGCGAGATCGAGTGAACTGAACGCGGCCGCATAGTCGAAATCGCCACCGTATGGATTGGAGCGTGGCGAGTGCTGATTGAGTGAAGTGAGACTCAGCGCCTCAGGCCACCAGTCTCGATTGGTTGGGCGTTTGCGAGGCGCACCTGCACCGTGACCGAACGGGCAGCCGCCATCAGTGTTTTCTCCAGACTCAGCGTTCATGTTCTGCTCCTTAGGGTTGTCGTTGGCGCGTTGACGCGCCCCTGAATAGAACCTAGCAAACAGTCCCAGGCAGCCTGAACGACATATTTGACGGATTATTTGTCACTATAATCTTCTAAAAGATTTAAAAATGCTGCTATCAAGCGACCTCATGGTGCTTCGAAGCATGCAGAGCGCTGAACAGCAAATTTGCCTATCATCGCGATAGGTTCGCACTCTGTGTCATTGCGGGTAAGCGTAAATCCTGCATTTTTTTTTGCGGTTTGCGCCAAGCTGCGCGCAAACAAACTCATCCCTTGATCGCAGCAGGCGACTCGAGCCGACCTCCAACGAGCTGTCCCGTATACTTGCGCGTTTCCGGCGCGAGGCTTCCCCTGTGAGCAACAAACGATATGCCTGCATCGGCCTGAGCAATCCGAAATCACCCACCAACGTGGGGGCGGTCATGCGTGCGGCGGGCTGCTATGGCGCCGCTTCAGTGTTCTACACCGGGACCCGCTATGACCGCGCCAGGGATTTCGTCACCGACACCAAGAAAGTCCATCAGGACATCCCGCTGATCAACATCGATGACCTGCGCAAGATCCTGCCACTCGGTTGCGTGCCGGTCGCGGTGGAACTGGTCGAAGGTGCGCGCCCTCTTCCCGAGTACACACATCCAGATCGCGCGTTGTACATCTTCGGGGCAGAAGATGGCTCGCTGAGCCAGGAGATCCGGGACTGGTGCGAAGACGTGGTCTACATCCCCACCAGCGGTTGCATGAATTTGGCGGCAACGGTCAACGTGGTGCTCTACGACCGCCTGGCCAAGGGCAATAACACCCGCTCGGGCCCCGGGTTTGGACGTCAAGTACAACAAACCACCTAATCGAATGCTAGTGGCCTGTCTGGGCGAGCCATAGACGCAGTAACCGGTGGGTGAACCGGCAGGCCTCAAGGATAAGCCGAGCCAAGTCACGTCGGCTTCATCATTACCAGAATGAAACCGGCGACGATGCCGGCCACGGCGATTGCCCAGCCGATCCGATGCGCACGGTTTTTTTCGGCTTGCCGAACAGGGTCTATTGGCTTTTTCTCTTTCACGATCTACCTGCTTTTAAAAATACGACTGCTGACTAGCACTATGCGCTACCGAGTTCGAGGTGCGTCTTTTTAGGCTGGGCCGATCGAATTGTCCAGTACGCTGCCTGGCGAAGGGCCCTCTGCAACCAATGGAACAGGTGCCGCCGGTTACTCGAGGGGGCTTTCTCCAGCATTCGGCTCGTCTTTGGGTCGGGCATGTCATTGGTCCTGATCTGTTGCGTGAAAGATTGAACAGCTCAGTCGTTCGAACGTTCAGCCGTCCCACCTTTACTCAGTTGAGGCGCCGAGGGGCAGCAGCTCATCGAGCCGGCTGTTGGGCCAGGTAGGCAGTTTTCCAGGGTGTCCTGAGCCAGGCGGCAGGCTCGATGCCGTTCAGTCTGGTGGTGGCCAGCAGGCTCTGGATGGCGCCGGCGCGGCGGCCGGTGCACGGGCAATGGCCAGGCCCCTACCGGGGGACGAGCGCTGCGCCGCTGCGCGGCCCGCAGGCGCCGCGCGCCTCAACCGCTGCGCGGGGCTGTGGCGGCCGCCAGCACGCCGCGCGCCACTAGTGCCGCCAACTCGTCCGCGTCCAGTCCGAGTGTTTCCCTCAGCACTTCGAGGGTGTCCTGTGCAAAGCGCGGCGGCGCCTGCCGGTAACTCGCCGGCGTTCGCGACAGCCGCGCCGGGTAGCCGATCACCGTCACCGGCGTGCCGTCGTCGCGCTGCAGCGTCTGCAACAGCTCCCGGGCCTGCACCTGCGGATCCGCCAACGTCTGATCGAGACGGTTGATCGGCCCGCCCGGCACGCCTTCGCGAGCCATGGCCGCCAGCAGCTCGGCGGCTGGCCAGCGGGCGATGGCGTGGGCCAGCTCCAGCTCCAGCTTGCGACGGTTCGCGCTGCGCCCGGCATTGCTGGCATAACGCGGGTCTGCGGCCAGCTCCTGGCGATCGAGCAGGCGACACAACGCGCGGAACTGCCCGTCGCTGCCGCAGGCCACCAGGATGTAGTCGTCGGCGGCGGCGAAGTCGCGGTACGGCACCACGTTCGGGTGGGCGTTGCCCAGCCGGCGGGGCACCTGGCCGCCGATCAGGTAGTTCATTGCTTGATTGGCCAGTAGGGCGACCTGGCTGTCGAGCAGCGCGCAGTCGATGTGCTGCCCTTCCCCGCTGGCGTGCCGGTGGTGCAGCGCGGCGAGGATCGACACCGCGGCGTACAGCCCGCAGAACAGGTCGCTGGCCGGAATGCCGACCTTCATCGGCCCGCCGCCGGACTCCTCGTCCGGCCGCCCGGTAACGCTCATCAGGCCGCTCATGCCCTGCACCAGGAAGTCGTAGCCGCCGCGCCCGGCGTAGGGGCCGGTCTGGCCGAAGCCGGTGATCGAGCAATACACCAGCCGCGGGTTGAGCGCCTGCAGGCTGGCGTAGTCCAGCCCGTAGCGGGCCAGGGTGCCGACCTTGAAGTTCTCCACCAGCACGTCCGCCTGGGCCGCCAGCCGGAGGAGGATGTTGGCGCCTTCCGGCTGGGCGAAATCCACCGCGATCGCCCGCTTGTTGCGGTTGGTGCAGAAGTAGTAGGCGGCGTCCCAGGGACCTTCGCCCCGCTCGAGGAACGGCGGACCCCAGCGGCGGGTGTCGTCGCCTCCCGAGGGGCTTTCCACCTTGATCACCTGGGCGCCCAGGTCGCCGAGCATCTGCGTCGCCCAGGGACCGGCGAGCACCCGCGACAGGTCGAGCACGCGCAGGCCGTCCAGCGCGGTGGGATGAACGTTCATGCAGCCTTCCTTCATCGATTCAATAATTCGCAAAAGCATGCCCACGGAGGGCGTATTCGCAAAGCAATACATCAAAAAGTACGTGCACACCCGGCGGCGGCGCCCAGGGGCCGACGGGCACCCGCTACAGGTCAAGCACGCGCAGTCCGTCCAGCGTGGTGAGATGGGCGTTCATGCAGCCTTCCTTTCAATTCACAATGACTGGCCACCGGTCCCCGGTAGCGGATGAAAGCGATCAGACTGATCACCGCCGCGCCGCTGAAAACGGAATCTGCCGAAAAGGCGCCAGCCGAAGACAGGATGTAAAACACACTCGATGCCAAGCATAATGACGCGAGCGCGAGGTGACGGCGAAAATCAAACCGTCTGAAACTGAGTTTCCTAGACTGCAGGACTGGGATTTCTATACACCTCAATCGCCTCCATCCGGGCGGAACGACCAGGTCATGGTCTCTAAGACAACTAGGGAAGTGGGGAGGGTGTGGCATAATTTTTAATGCATTCGTCCGGTACATGTGCGAAGGAGACATCTGGAACCTAATTTTTACTGTACTTGTTCATCCTCACTAGACAAGGGCGAACAGCATTGATGTTGGTTTCTGCAGACTTTCCGAACCGCTCGGTGTTTTCATCATGATTCCTGTGCGGTGACCAGAAATGGAGTTAGATAGGCATTTATGCCTTCCATTCCCCCTTCCGACCCCATTCCGCTTTCAAGCACACCGCCGAAAGGCGTCTCGGGCATCGCCAAGGCAAAATGATTGACGCCCAGCATCCCAGCCTTAATGCCCGAAATAATGCGATGCCGCGTCCGGGAACACTCCGTAAAGGCATATGAAGCGAGCCCGACTGGCAGCCGGTTCGCCTCAGCCAGGGCTGCGTCAATATTGTCGACCTTCATCACCAGCGCCAGCGGGCCGAAGGGCTCTTCGTTCATGGCACGCATCTCTACAGTCATATCCGCAAGGACGGTAGGAGAAAAGAACCAGCCGTGATTGCCGATTCGCTTCCCGCCAGCAACGACACGACCGCCCTTGCCGACAGCGTCGTCGTAAAGTGCACACACCTTCGTCAGCTGTGCCGCGGTTGCCAATGGCCCCATGACGGTGTTCGGATTCGCCCCATTACCTACGACAATTTTCTCAGCCGCCTCCGCCATACCAGCAACAAAGTCGTCATAAAGTGGTGCCTCGACCAAAAAGCGAGTCGGCGAAACGCATACCTGCCCCGCGTTCCGGAATTTCCATTCTGCCGCCAATGGAATCAGTCGGGATAGATCGGCATCGCGAGCAATGATCACCGGCGCATGACCGCCCAACTCCATAGTGACTTTCTTGAGCTCTCTGCCGGCGGCGCTAGCGATCAAGCGGCCAACGCGGATGGAGCCGGTCAGGGAAACCTTGCGGATTTCAGGAGCTTCAATTAGCGCATCGGAAATTTCAGCTGGGTCGCCCCAAATTAATCCAATAGCCTTGGGCGGCAATCCCGCGGCAAGCAGCGCTCGACAGATGCGCCACGCTGTCATGGGCGTTTCTTCAGCAGGTTTCAAAACCACGGAGCAGCCAGCCGCCAACGCCGGAGCGAGCTTCTGCATCGGCGTAAAAGCGGGGAAATTCCATGGAGTAAAGGCCGCTACCGGCCCGATGGGTCGCTGATGCACGGCACATGTCATATTGGCCGACCGCGCCGGAATAAGGCGACCGTAGGTACGACGCCCCTCTTCGGCAAACCATTCGAGACTCTCGGCAGAAATCATCCATTCACCCCGCGCCTGCCTCAAGGGCTTACCCTGCTCGCGAGTCATATCAGCGGCGGCGGCATCCGCTTCTTCCCGCATGATCGCGGCGGCGGCGCGAAGGATCCTGCTTCGTTCAAAAGGCGAAACCGCGGACCATTCAATAAAGCCTTCCGCAGCAAGTTGCGCGGCATCAATCGCCTCAGCCCGGCCCGCTTTTGGAATTTGGGCAATAACGGTTTCGGTCGCCGGATCCATTAATGGCAAGGTGCCCAGGGTTCCCATGTCCCGAGACTCTCCGTTCAGAATAAAAGTAGGTCGAGTCATTATCTTTTCCTCACTTGTTTAGTTGTGACAAGCGAATTGCTCGGTCCCTGATAAGCCATTGTATTAGTTGGAATGTACTTTCCTCACCCAGCGCAGCATCAGACCGACGACAAGCCAGCTCGTCAACACCCGAGAGAATGCAGTGGCCGGACGGTCGAATGGCGATGCGGAATATAGGCCCCGCGTTGATATATTATGGATAAACAATGAAATCTTTGTCCCGCTCCGGGTCGCCGGCTTCGAGCCCCGCCGCGATGATGCGTCCCATGGGTTCGTGGCCCATCACAACAGGCAGCTTTAAGCCACGGTCAGCAAACTTCATCGTCTGACCATGGCCCAGCTTATAAGCATCCCTCCCGGATATGGTGATCGCTGTGACAAACCACCATTGGCAGTTACGCGCAACAAAATTTCGGAGCCAGTAACTATTGGATCGGAACGAGCTTCCGATACCAGCGGTTTGCCGAACTCGATTAGGGATAAGCACTTCATTGTCGTCTCCTCAGATTTCAGTTTCCGCAACGAACTTATGGATTAGATAGGCTTCCAGCCCCTCATCCCGCCTTCATGCCCGAAACCCGACTGTCGACGCCCGCCGAGCGCGTAATCCGGGTGACACGTGATCATTTTCACGCTCCCTTAAATACTTTTTTTGCAAGAATCATCCCCAATAAATCCAGGTCGGTACGGTTCTGGTAGAACGCCTAAAGTGCGCACCGACTCGGATTTTCGCTGGCGGTCACGATTAAACGGGTTTCTGGGCTGCTCCGTTCGGCGCCAGACAGCTCAATTGCAAGTGTAACCGCCGTCTACCACGACCTCCGAGCCATGTATAAAGGACGATTCATCGGATGCCAGGAACAGTACAGCCTTTGATACCTCCTCAGGCCGACCCGGTCGGCTGAACAGGGTAGGGCCCATCAGCGCACCCCGCGTTTCGGCATCGCCGCGCAGCAGATCCTGGGTCATTGGCGTATCGATAACACCGGGATGGATTGAATTAACGCGAATGCCATATTGAACCAGATCGACGGCGCAGGATTTCGTCATAAGACGCACCGCGCCCTTGCTGGCTATGTAGGCGCCGGCCGACGGTGCACCGACGATCCCGTAGATCGATGAAATATTGACGATGGACCCACCCCCACTTTCCTTCATCAAAGGCACGCAGGCGCGGATACCCAGGTAGACACCCTTGACATTGACATTGAAAACTTTGTCCCATTCAGCAGGCTCGGTCTCATGTGCCGGCTTCATGATCAGGATGCCGGCGTTGTTGACAAGAATATCGAGCCGGCCCACCTCTTTCCTAACGGTTGCGACGACCGCATTCCAGTCTGCTTCGCTCGCTGCATCATGTTTGATGAATTTGGCTTGCCCTCCGCTGCTCCGAATGCCTTCGACTGTTGCATTGCCACCGGCTTCGTCGATGTCGGTAACAAATACGATGGCGCCTTCAGCTGCCAATAATTCGCTGTGGGCCTTGCCCATTCCCAACGCACCTCCGGTGATAATGGCCGCTTTTCCCGATATCCTATTCATTCTTACGCCTCCCTCAGTATTTGAATGTTAGACCCGTACGCACCCTATTGTTACTTTAATAAATAGGGTAATCCCCCGGCTTTGCCGGAATATATTTAATCATTCTCTCGAAATTGACTGGGCTCGTTCTGAATAGAACGTCGAATAACCGGAGTCTGCAACCTCCTTTAGGGCATTCCGGTAGTTCTCCAGACCGCCTAAATAGAAGCGAACAGCGTTTTTCTTGCCTGGGATGTTTGCTCCGAAAATCCACGAATCCGCTTTCGGAAAGAGTGTCATGTCGGCGATGGACCGGCATGTATGCAGCCATTCCTCCTCGGCATCTGCCTTGGGATAAAGGGCCACGATGTCATTCTCGACGGCGTATTTGATGATGTCCGATATCCACTCGACCTGTGTCTCGATTGATGGTGGCAGGTTGGTAAAGGGACCATTCGGACCCAGGATCATGAAGAAATTCGGAAATCCACTTTCAGAAAGCCCCAAATAGCCGCCAGGTCCATCTTTCCAGCGTTCCGCCAGCGTTTCGCCGCTGCGGCCGCGAATGTCCATTTTCATGTAGTGGCCTTCGACAGCATCAAAGCCAGTCGCCAGGATCAAAACATCGAGGTCGCATACCGTGCCATCCGCAAGATGCACGCTGCCTTCGGTAATTTCCACGATCGGATTCTGCTTAACATTGAGCAAAGAGACATTGTCACTGTTATAAACCTCATAATAGTGATGTGCACATAACGGCCGCTTCGCATAAAGATCCTTCGGTACCAGCAGTTCGGCGGTTTTGGGATCCTTTACTAACTGCCTGATTTTCTTAATTATAAATTCCTGGGCAGCTTTGTTGGCGGCTTCGTTCGTCGCAATGTCGCCAAAGGTGCCGAACATGAAACGAAAGCCGCCGCCTTCGTCCCAAGCCTCCTGGAAGATGCGATCACGCTCTTCTTCAGACACCGACATAGCGGGTATCGTCGATTCCACGAAACCGAAGCCTACCGCTGAGTTGAACACTCGATCCCAGATGGCATCGTAGCTTTTCTTGATTTCGGCGATCTCTTCGGCTGATTGCGGGCGCTTTCCGACAGGAACGTTGTACTGCGGCGTGCGCTGGAATACTGTCAAATGTTTGGCTATAGGGGCAACAGCGGTGATCACCTGCTGGCCAGTCGAGCCGGTGCCGATCACGCCCACACGCTTGCCCTGTAGCTCGATCCCTACAGGCCATTGTCCAGTGTGGATGATCTGACCTTTGAAGTCATTGATCCCCTTGATGTCAGGAATATTGACAGCCGAAAGAAGCCCAAGCGCACACACGATGTACTTAGCTGTGACTTTCTCGCCCTTGTCGGTTGAGATCGTCCACAGACACGTGCTCTCATCATATTGCGCCGCAGTAACCCTCGTTTCGAATTTATAACTGCGGCGCAGATCGTGTTTGTCGGCAAACCTTCCAAGGTAATTTAGTATTTCCGGTTGGGTGAGGTAAGTATTCTCCCAGGTGCTTTCCTGCAGCAACTCCTTGTCGAAAGAGTAGCGGTAGACGTGGCTGGGGGTGTCAGATAGCGCGCCGGGGTAGCGATTCCAGTACCATGTGCCGCCCACATCGGAGGCGTTGTCATAGGCCTGAACATTCAACTTCAGATCATCTCGCAATTTCTTAACTTGGTAGAGACCACCGAAACCTGCGCCAATCACAACGGCATCGACCATGGTGCCAGGCGCTTCTGTGATATACGTCATAATTTCCTCCCAATCCTTAACGGCTCCACTAGATATGGCGCCAGCAGCTAGGTTAGCTCTTGCTATTTATGCAGAACGGTCAGTGGTATTTTTTTATAAAAATATATGTGATCCACCGTTTCAGCACCGCTCATAAAAACTCAGAAAAACTTTGCGAGCCGTAGAATCACCTCTACATCGCGCTCGTACGCACTCTGAGCGTCCACATCGTGTCCGACCTCTAGCAGGAACTGAGTTTTCGGATTGAGCATCTGCGTCCAGGCCGCCCGTATTGTGGTTGTTTTCACGTCCGAGCCACGGACATCACCTTTGATCTTCTCCTCCCCTCCCCAGGTTGTCGTGCCTCCCAGCGAGAGCATCGTCGTGGCTGTCGCCTGGTAATTAAGCCAACCGAGCGCGGTAAAGCTCGGATCCTTGTCGACATTCGCTCCGTCAGGGCCATCATCGTTGTCACCATAGAAAGTAATGTCCCCCGCAAGATCAACCGTCCACTGGGGAGCAATCCTGGTTAGGAAAGCTGGCTGAATGGAGGTAGACCATCGGTTGGAACCCAAACCAGGCTCACTAGAAGAATAATTGCCACTTGGCAGGGTGAGATAGGTGGCAATAGCAAAGTAGCGTTCGTTTTCAGGGTCGTTCAAAGGCCAGATCGTACCGACAAGCGTAAGATCTCCCATGGAGAAGTCATCGGTATCAATGTCGCTACCGCCTACCCTCATGTTATTCAAACTTCCAAAGGGCTGCAGCACGTTCACGTCGGCACGCATATCCCCGATGTCGAAATAGTAGACATAGCGAAGAAGGCCTACATTACTATCGAGGCTCGAGTCCTTCACTTCGTGACCATCGCCGTCAACCAAAGTATCCGAAGTACTGCCAAAATAATATAACAGGCCAAGGTGAGTTCCCGCAGGAGCGGGCACGAAATCGTGCGGCTGTAAGCCTTGCGCATATACGGCAGTGCACAACATAAAGCACTGAACAGCAATTGTGAACTGCACAAAATATTGATTATTTTTCATCATTCTTATTCCTATATTATTTTTATTTTTCTTACAGCACTTCATCTATCCGTAAAATCAGTCCGCGATATACCCACGGTAGACCGCCAGTTTCGACATGATGAACAGATAAAGCCCTCGCGCATAGGAATGCCATTGTGTCTGGGATGGCTTCCGTGAGCCTTTATGTTATTTTGCGGTGAACCCTCCATCCACCGGAAGAGCCACGCCTGTAACATAGGCCGACTCATCCGATGCCAACCATAAGGCGGCCTGTGCCATGTCCTGAGGACGCCCGAGCCGTTTCAGTGGTACTGACCCAATCATCATTTCCTTGTTTCTGGCAGCCTCTTCCGGATCACCCTTACGGCTCGTGAACTCCAAGGCCATTGGCGTATCAGTCAGACCGGGGCAGATTACATTTACGCGCACATTGTCGGATGCATAGGTTTGGCATAGCGATTTGGCCAAGCCGACAACACCAAATTTGGCTGCGGAATAGAGCGGACTCCACATTGACCCTACAAGTCCGGATATCGAGCTGGTGAAAATAATTGAACCACCCCCACGTTTGCGCATGTAGCCCACCGCCTCGCCGGCACCAATGACTGCCGCTTCGACATTTACTGCGATTGACTTGCGAAATGCCGCCATGTCTACTTGCTCGATGCCAGCCGGCCCAGGTATCCCCGCATGAGCCCAGAGCACATCAAGACCGCCCAATGCTTTCGCGGCAGCGTTAAGGCTGTCGCGTGCCCCGCTTTCTGTGGAAAGATCTGCAGTGATGGTGACTATATCAATACCTTTTCCTTTCATCTCCTCCTTAAGCGAAGCCAGTCCTTCCTCATTGAGATCGATCGCTGCAACGCGCGCGCCCTCATTCGAAAAGATTTCCACGCCAGCCCTGCCCATCCCGGATGCGGCGGCAGTGATGACTGCAAGTTTATTCTTTAGACGCATGACGCCTTCTCCTTTTCTTTGTTTTTATACTGAGATCTTGTAAAACCCTTACTCGAGTTAAATTCAGATAACATAGGCCAATATGTCGCGCAGATTCATTCAGCTATCAAACTTCTGAAAACCTGAGAGCCCTTCTGCAATTGACTTCTCGCATGCCGCGAGATACGAGGGCAGCCCTGCCGGATACATGAGAAGCTCACGCGGCTTGCCCGGGATGTTTGCGCCCATATACCAGGAATCGGCCTTGGGGAAGAGCGTCATGTCGGCTACCTCCAGACAGGTCTTGCGCCATGCGTTCTCAGCGTCGGATTGAGCCTCGATCCGGGTTATATTTTCACCACGCAGCTTTTCAAGGATCTTGACCATCACGTCTCCTTGTGCCTCGGCGCAGGTGGGACCATTACAAAAGCCGCTCGGGCTTTGCGGGCCATAGAGGAAGAACAAATTCGGGAACCCATTCGTGGCCATTCCCAACTGGGTTCGCACGCCATCGCTCCACTTCTCGCCAATCGTGCGGCCGTCAACTCCCTTTACGTCCAGCGAGGTCAGTCCGCCGGACACCGCATCGAAACCTGTCGCCATGACAACTATGTCGAATTCATACTCATGTTCGCTGGTCTTGATTCCTTTCTCGGTGAAGCATTCGATTGCCTCGCGCTTCAGGTCGACCACATCGACATTATCCCTTTGTATGACTTCATAGAAGTTCTGCTCCAGCGACGGACGCTTGACGCCGTAGGGATGCGGCGGCTCTTCCGGTGCGTAGATCTCGGCAAGCCTGGGATCCTTGATCCGCGCCAGAACCTTCTTGCGCCAGAAGTCATACTGTGCGCGGTTGGACTTCTCATCGAAGATAACGTCCTTGAAGTTGTTCAGCCACCACCAGAAGCCACCGCGTTGCCAGAGGCGCTCGAATACTTCTTCACGGTCCTCGTCCGCGACATCGAAGACACCCCAGGGGGCAAAATCGTAGTTGAAGCCGCCGAACGTCTTGAGTCGCATTGCCATGTCGGCAGGCATGTCGCGCCACATCTCCTCGTTGTCGGCTTCGCTCATCGTTCGCTGCCACATCGGAATGGCCAGGCAGGGTGTGCGAACGAAATGCGTCAGGTGGCTGGCTTCGGTGGCCGCCTCCTGGACAACCTGAACCCCGCTTGCTGCCGATTACGGCGATGCGCTTGCCGGTCATATCGAGGCCTTCCTGAGGCCAGAGCCCGGTATGATGGATCTCACCCCTGAAGCTATCGAGTCCCTTGAAATTCGGGATATAGGGTTTGGCCGCGAATCCGGTGCAAAAGACAAAGAAGCGCGCCACGAAATCCCGACCGCCCTCGGTGTGGATTGTCCACTTGCGGCTGGTCTCGTCGAACTCGGCGCCGGTCACGCGCGTGTCGAGCATGACGTCCTTGCGCAGATCCCACCTTGAATCGACATGGTCGAAATACTCGCGGAGTTCCTGCCAATCCGGATAGAGTTCCTTGAATGCCCAGTCTTTCCACAAAGCGGGATCCGAGTACTGATAAAGCGCGCCGTGGCTATCCACGCGCGCGCCGGGATAGCGGTTCCAGTGCCAGATGCCGCCGATATCCGAACCAGCCTCGAGGAGCTTCACCTTGAAGCCCTTCTCGCGAAGCTTGTGAAGTTGATACAAGCCAGCAAAGCCAGCGCCTACCACGACAACGTCCAGCTCGCCTTCGCTAATGTCGGCATTAGTGGTCTGTTGTGTTTTTTCACCAAGACTCATTTTATTATGCCTCTTAACTTGTGGACCCAGACGAATCGCTTACCGCAGGTGTAGACGCAGTTCTTTCTCGCTTCTTGCGCCTGGGCACATTTCCGCTGCAAAAGTCAGCTCAGGCCAAGTTTCGGGCGAACCCATTCGGCCATACCCTTAATTGCATTGTCGGCTTCAGGTGCAGTTCCCGCGAGAAACTGGAAAACATGCTGCATGTCGGGAAAAACCTCGAGCCTGACATCCACATCCGCTTTCTTTGCCCGCTCCGCTATGCGCCGGCTGTCGTCGAGAAGCGTCTCAGCGTCTCCGACCGTGAGGTATATCGGCGGGAAATTCGAGTAATCGGTATAGAGCGGATTTGCCAGAGGATCCTTTGGATCGCCTTTCTCGCCGATGAAAAGACTGCCAAGGTTTTGGGTAGTATCCCGCGAAACCAGCGCGTCCCTGTCCTTGTTTGTCTCGTAAGTCTCGCCCGAGAGGTCCATTCCGGACCAAGGGGACATCGGCATGGTTGCCACCGGAAGCGGCAACCCACCCTCCCGCGCGGCGGCGATTGTCGTGAGCGCAAGCGCACCGCCGGCGGAGTCGCCCGTCAACGCGATATGTTGCGGCTTCAGCCCTTCACACTCCAGCAACCAGCGATAGGCAGTGACCATGTCATTGACAGGACCGGGATGCGGGTTCTCTGGGGCGCGATGGTAATCGACGATCAGCGCCCGACAGCCCACCGCCTTGGCAATATGGCCAAAGAGCTTGCGGTGTGAGTACATCGAGCCGACGACATAACCGCCGCCATGGGAACAAAGCAGAACGCGATCATGGACAGCACCGTGGGGGATCGCCCACATCGCCGAAATCCCTTTGAACTCGATTTCCAGGTAGTCGACGCGCGTCGGATCGGCGGTCACGTCACCCCAATGACTGAACAGACGACGGATCTCTTCAAGGTCCATGTCAGGCTGGGCCGTCATGGCGGCGACCCATGACCGGTATAAATCAGCAAGCGCTGCAGATTCTTTACTTGGCATGTCGATATTTCCTTTTTGTTTTTAGTGATGGTCGGCCCCGGTTTGGGGTTCTTACTCATTGCCAACAGAACAACGACAACTCATAACGTCTTTGCCACGGGTTTTCGGTAAATGAAGGTGTGGAAAATGCCATGCACCATAGTGAGTCTCCTGTAGCCGCCCTGTTGATCCGTCCGTTGGCGCAATACCGCGGGCAGCCTTGATTGTGATTATTCGAACCGCTCAGCCTGCGTTGGAACCTGGCGGATGAAATCCAGCGTCCGTCCAGGGCGTTCCAGCACGGCCTGGCCCAGCCGCTGCTGCCAGTACGCCTCGCTGCCGAACTGCAGCCGCCATTCGTGCAGGCGCCGGGTGAATAACTGCAGGTCGTGTTCCTCGGTGATGCCGATGGCGCCGTGCACCATGTGGCCGATGGCGCTCACTGTGCCCACTGCCTCGCTGGCGCGGGCCTTGGCGACGGCCGCCAGCAGCGGCGGCGGTTGCAGATCGTCGCCACGCAGGGCGAGGCGCGCCGCCATGCGCACGGCGAACACCTCTTCGGCTAGCACCGACAGTTGCTGCTGCACCGCCTGGAACTTGCCGATCGGCTTGCCGAACTGGTTGCGCTCGCCGGCATAGCCCAGCGACAGCTCGAGCACCCGGCTGGCCGCACCGGCGATCAGCGTGGCGAACAGCGCGGCGCCGATGGCGCGCCAGTCGCGAGCGATCTCCAGGCACACGCTGCCCGCCGGCAAGTCCGGCCAGCGCAGGTCCGCCAGCAGGCTGCCGTGGATGCCCGGCGCCTCCTGCTCGGCTGCGTCCATCGGCAACAGCCAGGCGCCGTCATCCAGCGCCACCAGCACCCAGTCGACGACCGCCGCGTAAGCGACGTCCTGGCAGACCACCGCTTCGCCGTCGCGCTCGCCCAGCGCCAAGGCGATGGCACCCTCCGGCGCGGCGCGGCCCTCGACCGCCAGCGCCGCGCGCACCCACAGCGTGGTCGGCAGCGCCAGCGGCCAGGCCCGGGCGCCGCAGGCGAACAGCAGCTCGCCGGCGGTTTCCAGGTTGGCACCGGCGCCGCCCTGCGCCTCGGGCAACAAAGGTATCGATGCGCATGGCAGGCTCCTCAGCGCAGGTCGAGGCCGCGGGCGATCATGCCGCGGAGGATTTCGCGGGTGCCGCCGCGCAGCGAGAAGGCCGGGGCGATCTGGCACAGATAGGCCAGGGTGCGGCGCAGCACCGGCGGCGGCGTCGTGTCTCCGGCACCGATCGCGTCGGCGATCAGCAGCGGCAGCGCCTGCTCGAACGAGGTGCCGAGATCCTTGACCAGCGCCGCCTCGATCACCGGGCTCTGCCCGGCGGCAAGTTTCGCCGTCACCGCCACCGACAGCGCGCGCAGCACGCTGAGCTGGCCGACCAGCCGGCCGACCAGCACCGCGTCGCTGTGGTCGTCGCGCTCGCGCAGCCAGTCGAGCCAGGCGTCCAGCAGCACCATCGAGGAATACAGCCGCTCCGGCCCGGAGCGCTCGAAGGCCAGCTCCGCCGTCACCTGCTTCCAGCCCTGCCCTTCCTCGCCGACCAGCGCCTCGGCCGGCAGCATCACGTCGTGGAAGAACACTTCGCAGAAATGCTCGGCACCGGTGAGATCGCGGATCGGGCGGACCTCTACTCCCGGCGCCTTGAGGTCGACGATCAGCTGCGACAGCCCGGCATGGCGGTCGCCCGGCGTGCCGGAAGTGCGCACCAGGGCGATCATGTAGTGGCTGTGCTGGGCATAGGTGGTCCAGATCTTCTGCCCGTTGAGCCGCCAGCCGTCCGCGGTGCGTTCGGCGCGGGTGCGCACGCTGGCCAGGTCCGAGCCTGAATTCGGCTCGCTCATGCCGATGCAGAAGAACGCCTGCGCGCGACAGATGCGCGGCAGGTAGAAGGCCTTCTGCGCCTCGCTGCCGAAGCGCAGGATGAGCGGGCCGCTCTGCCGGTCGGCGATCCAGTGGGCGGCCACCGGCGCGCCGGCGCACAGCAGCTCCTCCACCACCACGAAACGGGCGAAGGCATCCAGTTCGGCGCCGCCATAAGCTTTCGGCAGGGTCAGCCCCACCCAGCCGCGGGCGGCCAACGCCCGGCTGAAGTCGGCGTCGAAGCCTTGCCAGCTGTGCGCGCGCAGGTCCGCCGGCAAGCCAGTCAGGCGATCGCCGAGGAAGCGCCGCACGTCCTCGCGCAAGGCGTCGTAGCGCGACGGGATGGGCATGAAATCGAGGCTCTGCAACATGGTGCCTCCTCAGTCTGGACGACCGGCGACCAGGCGCTTGATGTCGTACTCCATCACCACTTGGTCGGCCTGGTTCATCACCGTGACCCGCGAAGCGACCACGGCGCGTCCGGACTTGGAGGTCGGCCGCACCTCGGTGATCTCCACCGTGGCATGGATGCTGTCGCCCACCAGCACCGGCGCGGTGATGCGCTGCTGCATCTCCAGCAGCGCCAGGCCGGCGTTCTGCAACAGGGTCTGCATGAGGATGCCTTCGATCAGGCTGTAGGTGAGCGCCGAGGGCACCGGCCGGCCGCCCTTGATGGCGCCCTCGAAGGTGGCGTCGATGAAAATCACCTCGGTTTGCCCGGTCACGCCGATGAAGCCGACCAGGTCGCTCTCGGTAACGGTGCGGCGGAAGGTGCGGAAGCGCTGGCCGACTTCGAGTTCCTGCCAGTAGCGGCCCTGGCCGACCAAGGTGATGGACGCAGACATCGCATGGCTCCGGATCGTTGTTATTTTCATTGAGACTAGTGACAGGCCCGCGGGATTTCCAATATTGTTTTGACTTCGATTGATAGTCGATCAGGTATCAATGCCATGGATGTCCGTAAGCTTCGCCAGTTCGTCGTGCTCGCCGAAACGCTCAACTTCCGCAAGGCCGCCGAGCTGCTGAACATCTCCCAGCCACCGCTCTCGGTGGCCATCCGCAAGCTCGAGGCGAGCTTCGGCGCGCCGCTGTTCGAACGTTCGACACGCCAGGTGCGCCTGACGCCGGCCGGCGAGGCCGCGCTGCTGGACATCCGCACGGCGCTGTTCCATCTCGACCAGGCGCAGCGCCGCGCCCTGCAGACGGTGGAAGGCATGCGCGGCGTGCTGACCATCGGCTCGGTGGCTTCGGCCACCCTGTCGCTGATCCCGCGGCTGGTGCCGCCGTTCCGCCAGCAATTTCCCGGCGTGGAACTGGTGCTGCGGGAATACACGACCAACCGCATCGTCGCCGAAGTGGAAAAGGGCGGGCTGGATATCGGCCTGGTGCGCTCGCCGATCGTCGGCCGCTATGAGGTGAGCATCATGACCGTAGAGCGCGACTGGCTGATCGCCGTGGTGCCGGCCGATCACCCGCTGGCGGATCGCACCCGCGTCGACCTGGCCGAGTTGGCCGGCATGCCCTTCGTATCCTATGCGCAAGCGGAGTCCAGCGGCCTGCACTTCGCCGTCACCGCCGCCTGCCAGGCCGCCGGCTTCCTGCCCCGGGTGGTGCACGAGACGGCGCAGATTCAGGCCACCATTAGCCTGGTCACCGCCGGCCTCGGTGTGGCGCTGGTGCCGGCACTGCACGGCCGCCGGTCCGGCGAGCGGGTGCGCTTTCTGGAACTGAACGACCCGCCGCAAACGCGCGAGATCGGCCTGGCGCTGGTCTACAACCCGGAGAACGAGACGAACATCGCCCGCTGCTTCCGCGACAGCACCGCGCGCCTGGTGCTGACAGCCGACTAGCTCCCAGACGGTTGGTGCGCCGGCGCGAGCGGCCCGCCGCCGGCCATCATCGCCCCAGACGGTGAGCGGCGGCAGCCGGCGAACAGGTCGAGCGCCGGCATACGCCAGTACCTGGCGGCGGCGCCCGGCGATGGGGTGCTGAGGGCATGCTGCTCAAGATGCGCGATGCGCGGTACGGCGTCGGCCGGACCAACGACGTCGGCGTCTGGTGGAAATGGAAGATCGATCCGTTCTTGTGGACGCCGTGCTGATCTGCGCCCAGCGCGGTCACGGCCGCCGCGCCAGCCTCTATACCGACTTCACCTTCGCCGTCTGGGACGGCCGAACCGGGCGATCCGAACCGCACCCTGGTGCCCTTCGCCAAGGCCTATTCGGGCCTGACCGACGAGGAAACGCGCCAGGTCGACGCCATCATCCGCAGCACCACGGAGGAGAAGTTCGGCCCGGCGCGCAGCGTGACGCCGAGCCTGGTGTTCGAACTCCGCTTCGAAGGCATCGCCGCCAGCAGCCGCCACAAGAGCGGCCTCGCCGTGCGTTTTCCACGCATGCTGCGCTGGCGTCGCGACAAGCCGGTGGAGAAAGCGGACAGCCTGGCGACGCTGCGCGAGCTACTGCCGTGATTCGCGCCTGGAGTGGCCGCCAGCCTGACCGAGGCCGCGGGGGCTGCGGCCCCCCGCTGGCGGCCGGCCGCCATGCGCGAAGCGGGGCGGCGCTTACCACTCGACCACGATCTTGCCGAAATGACTGCCGCTTTGCTGGTAGCGAAACGCCTCGGCGAGCTGCTCCAGCGGGAAGCTGCGGTCGATGACCGGGCGGATGCCGGTCTGCTCCAGTGCCGCGACGTAATCCTGCTGCTGGCGGCGGCTGCCGACGATCAGCCCCTGCAGACGTGCCTGCTTGACCATCAGCAGCGCGGTCGGCACCTCGCCCTGGCGCCCGGTGAGCACGCCGATCAGTGAGATGTGCCCGCCGACCCGCACCGCCTGGATGGATTGCGTCAGGGTACCGGGGCCGCCCAGTTCCAGGACGTGGTCGACGCCGTGCCCGCCGGTCAGCTCGCGCACTGCGTGGCCCCATTCGGGCTGGCGGCGGTAATTGATGCCGGCATCCGCGCCGAGGGCCTTCGCCCGGGCGAGCTTCTCGTCCGAGGAGGAAGTGACGATGACCCGCGCGCCCATTGCCTTGGCGATCTGCAGGCCGAGGATCGACACGCCTCCGGTGCCCAGCGCCAGCACGCTGTCGCCGGCCTTGAGCAGGCCGTCACCGATCAGCGCGCGCCACGCGGTCAGGCCGGCCGTGGTGATGGTCGCCGCCTCGGCATGGCTCCAGCCTTTCGGCGCATGGGTGAACGCGGTGGCCGGACGCACCGCATACTGCGCGGCGTAACCGTCGATGCCGTCCCCGGGCGTGCCCTGAAAGCCGCCCACCGCACCGAATGCCGGGCCATCCGGCCATTGCGGGAAGAAGCAGGACACCACCTGGTCACCGACACGGAATTCGCTGACCCCCTCACCTACCGCCTCCACCACCCCGGCGCCGTCGGCCATCAACACCCGGCCGTCGCCGGCCGGGCTGGTGCCATTGGCGACCATCAGGTCGTGGTAATTCAGCGAGGTTGCGTGCAAGGCGACGCGGATCTCCCCGCGCCCCGGCTGCCCGGGGTCGGGCAGTTCACGGACTTCCAGGCGGTCCAGGCCGCCCGGCGCAGTGACGATGACAGCTTTCATCAGACTTTCTCCTCGCGTAGGGCCCCAGGCCTTGCAGCCTGTGGGCGTTGGTCATGCGGTTCGCTTGCAGTGTACCGCGCCGGCGTCGGCTTGAGCTTTTCCGGGCCTGCCGGCTGCGCGGAAGAGTGCAGCGCCCTGCCCCTTGCGCGACCCCTGCCGGCCTGCACAAAAGCGGCTTTTCGGCACGGCGCCTGCGCGGCTGGAAAATATAGAAGCGAAGGCCCCTTCCCGAGTTCCAGCCGGCCCCGAGTTGCAGCCGGCGCCGCCTGGCCGGGTCAGCCGCGCAGGGGAAAGTCCGCGCCGCGACCAACCGCTTGCTCAGCGCCGGCCCGACGGGGAACGAACCCGGCGCGGCGGGCTCGGAGCTAGCATGAGATCACCCGGCCCGTGGCGGCCAAGCCACTAACCAAAGGAGGAGCCCATGCGCATTTCCATCCCGAACATCGGCCTCGGCGGCGCTCCGCTGGGCAACATGTTCCACCCGGTCGACGAAGCCGTCGCCGACGCCACGCTGCAGGCCGCGTGGGAGGCCGGCATCCGCCTTTACGACACCTCGCCGCACTATGGCGCCGGGCTGTCGGAGCAGCGCTTCGGGCGGCTGCTGTCCGGCAAGCCGCGGGACGAGTTCGTGCTCAGCACCAAGGTGGGCCGCCTGCTGCAACCGGCCGACCGCCCGGAAAACGCCGGGCCCTTCGTCGACGAACCGCCCTACAGGCGGGTGATCGACTATTCCGCCGACGGCGCCCGGCGCTCGCTGGAGGACAGCCTGAAACGCCTGGGGGTGGAACGCCTGGACATCGTCTACATCCATGACGTGTCCGAGGACCAGTACGGGCCGCAGTGGCACGAATATTTTGCTCAGGCCATGCAGGGCGCGGCCAAGGCGCTCACCCGGTTGCGCGAGGAAGGGGTCATCCGCGGCTGGGGCCTGGGCGTCAACCTGGTCGAGCCGTGCCGGCTGGCGCTGCAACAGTCGGACCCGGACGTGTTCCTGCTGGCCGGCCGCTATTCGTTGCTGGAACAGCGCGAGCCGTTGGACAAGCTGTTCCCGCAGTGCCTGGAGCGCGGCGTCGGGATCGTCGTCGGCGGCCCGTTCAATTCGGGCGTACTGGCCGGCGGCCAGCACTACGACTACGCCCCGGCCCAGGCGCCGATCACGGAAAAAACCGCGCGGATCCAGGCCGTCTGCGCGCGCTTTGGCGTCGACATGCGCGCGGCGGCGCTGCAGTTCTGCCTGGCCCACCCGGCGGTGCTGGCGGTGATCCCGGGTACTGCCAATCCGCAGCGCCCGGCGCAGTACATGCAGCAGTTGCGGGCGCGCATTCCGGGCGAGTTCTGGCAGGCGCTGCGCGACGAGCGACTGGTGGAGCCGGACGCACCGACCCCCGCAGCGCCCTGAAAGCTCCGGTGGGTGCCGACGCGCCCGCGGTGACGGCCGTTCGGTGTCAGGCTCGCATGTGCGCATCTCCTCCCGGCTGCCCGCCATGCCCCTGCGAAGTTCCGGCACCTCCTCGCGCCCGCTGCTGGTGATGCTGCTCCTGCTGCGCGTCACCAGCGCGCAGGATCCGCAGCAACTGGCCCGCCGCCTGCGCAATGTCCTGGATCATCACCACGCCGGCGCCGCGTGCTTCGTCTCGGACAGGACCGGCCTGCCAAGGGCGTTCTCAAAAGGGTGAGCGAGACCGAGCCGGAGGATGCCTGGCACTTCCGTCGGCGCAGCAGGCGCCAGCCGTCCCGCATCGAGATCCGCCGGGACCCGGCCAACGGCGCCCGCCTGATCCTTCGCCCTGACCGGCAGCAACGGTGGACCACTCGGCGCGCAGCACGGCCAGCCGCTATCCGGTCGAGAGCCATGGCTTCTCGGTGGATGATGAGACCCTCCACATGACGGTGAGCATCGGCATCAGCCAGGTACAGCAGGACACCAGGACGACTCGCTGCCCAAGCTGATCAGCCGCGCCGACCAGGCGCCCTACCGCGCCAAGCAGACCGGCCGCAACCGCGTCTGCCTCTGCCCCGCCTGCGCCAACGCCCGCGCCCAGCCCGGCGCAGAACGACGGTTGAGGAGTTCAAATCGCCTCATGCCACCGCATTTTTCTCCCCAAAAACACGATGGCACCCCAACAAGGGACGATTCTGGAAGGTCACGAAAGGTGCTCATGCAGACCGGCTAGCGCTGGTGATCTGCATCGGAAAGGCCTGGTTACATGTGGGTCTGTTGCCCTTGCGTGCCGGCAAACTGAGCGACGGCATCTGGATTGCAAATCTCGATGCCAGAGCCTTGACATTAGAAAAACTCCAATTTTCTGAAAAGATCCTACCTGGATTTCAATCTTTTGGAGTACCGCTGGAACAAGCCATCCTTCAGATGGCGCAGTTCGAGTGCAGTGAGCAGGGCAGGTGGTGCAGCCCATTATCTCCATGCGGGTTAACGAGTCCACAAATGGCAATAGCCAGCGACTCGGTCTACATAGATAGCGGAACGAGAGGGGTAGCATACGCGAGCGTCAACGGATGCAGCGGGTCGCCGGACTTGGACAGCCCGAATGCGAGAACCGGCTTCCCTGATCCGTGGAGCAGAGCGAGGGTGTTTTCTAGGTGCGCATGGAGTTCTTTGGGTATTTTTCCTCGCGCGCCCCAACAGGGGATGAGCACGTCTGCATCGGCCGCAATCGATAGCAGATGCGAGGCATTCTCCGCCCCTATTGGATCAACAACGGTGCGAAGCGCTGTCACGTCGGTCGAGCGGTAGGCAAAGACGTTACCCACCAAGAAACGGCGAGCACCATTAATTTTTGAAAAACCAATCCATTTGCGGACAGTCGCATCATCCAGACTCGCATCGGCGGTCGATGGATTGACCCCAAAGAACGCAAATACTTTTCCTTCTGGCTGAACGTCCCGCTCGAGGCGATACCGAAACTTGCCGCATGGGCTGATGATCGCAGACATGAACTCTCTCCGTGCCAGCAATGCCGGCGGTTCTCTTCGTTGTTTTCCGCCCCCAAGCCAGCAGGGGGCGCTCGTTATCGTGTCGCGACTCCATGTCGCCTGTGTATCGACAGTGATCCAGCCAAACTCTACCAGCCGCCTAGACCGCCTTGCCTTGCCCTCTGAAACTCGCAACGAGCATTTTGTAGATCACCAGCGCAAATGCCCGGCTCTTCGTCTCGTTATCCAGCACTTCCAGCGACAGTTTCTCGTGGCGGTCATGGCATCCAACACGGTGTCCAGCACGCGCTTGGGGAACAGGCCGTGCATCACCTGGTTCACCGAATGGTTGTTCACCTGGGCCATTACGTCGTCCTGGCGGCTGATGCGCCGCGCGGCTGGCCACGTTGCGGTAGAACCACTCATCGCCAAAGCCTGCTCGATGGTGGCAATGGCCGAGGCCAGGCCATCGCCGCGCAGTTGGCCGAACAGCTCGGTCGCCTCGCCCTTGGCCATCAGCGTGGCCTTCAACTGCGTGATGGCTGCCAACACATCATCCAGCTCCAGGGCGCACATGTCGGTCTGACGTGCGCTTTGCTCCTGCAGGCTTTGCTCGTCGTAGCCCTGCAGCAGGCTCCAGCTGCGGGCGCAATCGCCGATCACCTGCAGCACGGCCCGGCCTTGGTCATCGACCAGTTGCTGGTTGGCCAGGGTCCGCGACAACAGGCTCACCGCCTGCTCAAACTCGATACCCCGCTCCGCCAGACGGCGCTCGTTGAGGGTGTAGCCTTCGACCAGATGCGCCTGCAACACCCGTGTAGCCCACTGGCGGAACTGGGTAGCCCGCCTGGAACTCACGCGATAACCCACGGAAATGATGGCATTCAGGCTGTAGTGCTTGATGCGCCGACGCACCTGGCGGGCACCTTCCTGACGAACCACTAAGAAATCCTTAGTAGTTACCTGCTCGGCCAATTCCCCATCGTTGAAGATATTTTTCAGGTGCATCATCACGTTTTCAGGCGTGGTGTCGAACAGCTCGCCCATTTGCGCCTGGCTCAGCCAAAGCGTGTCGTGCTCCAGCGCGACCTGCAGCAGTTCGCACCATCAAACTCCGGAGGAACGATAGCCGCTGTCCCCGGCTGGCCCGACCGCACAGCGACAATATCGCCTTCATATATTTTTGATTTCGAATGCA
>NZ_JAMOIE010000056.1 GCF_024448935.1 Stutzerimonas stutzeri | reverse complement strand
CTATCCTTCCCCGCCCTGAACGGCGGGGCTTGTCGCGCACCGGGTCATAAACATAGCCGTTTGCCTATCCCTTATCGTAAGGGGGAAATGCTGCCCTGTCTTTCATGGGGCTCGTTCAATGGGGAATTTAAGGTCCTGATACATGACTGCGTCCTGAAGGGAGTCCGCTCCAGCGTAGAGGCTCTACCCGCAAGCACCAGGCAAGAATTTATTGCGCCGCGCCGAAGCGGCTGTGGTCGCGGCGACGCCAACGTCTCAGACCGGTAACGCTTGCGCCTCGTTGTGGACGGACTGCTCCAACTGAACCCAGAGGGGCACGGCACCCGCTGCCTTCTCGATGGCCTGCATGCGTGCCGCATGCGCAGCGACTTCTTCGGCATTGGCGCGAATCACCAAGGTGCTGGGGCGGTCGGCTGGCAACCGGCGGACAGGCGTAGCCTGCTGACGGCCGCCACTTCCAGAATCGGCACCGTCACCCGCCAGGGACAAGTTGGTTTGTCCGCCCGTCATTGTCAGGTAGACGTCGGCGAGGATCTCCGCGTCGAGCAGCGCACCGTGAAGATCGCGCCCCGAGTTGTCGACCCCATAGCGTTTACACAACGCATCAAGGCTGTTGCGCTGGCCCGGATGCCGTTCACGGGCCATCAGCAGAGTATCGAGGATGCTGCAGTGATCGCTTAGCTCGGCACGCTCCTGCTGACCAAGCAGCGCAAACTCGTTATTGATGAATCCAACATCGAACGCAGCGTTATGGATGATCAGCTGGGCGCCCTTTATGAATTCGAAGAACTCATCGGCAACCTCCCTGAACCGAGGCTTATCGGTGAGGAACTCATTGGTGATCCCGTGAACAGCGATGGCGCCCTCGTCCACCTCACGATCCGGCTGCAGGTAAACGTGATAATGCCGGCCGGTAAGGCGCCGGCCGATGACCTCGACACAGCCTATCTCGACGATCCGGTGACCATCGGTTACTGGCATACCAGTGGTTTCGGTATCGAGTACTACACTACGCATATCACATTACTCAGGCAGGTTGTCGTTTGGCTTGTACTACGCCGCGATTGGCCAGGAGATCGGCGCGCTCGTTTCCCGGGTGCCCCGTATGTCCGCGGACCCACTGCCAACTCACCTGATGGCGGTTGACCTGCTCATCCAACAGCCGCCAAAGATCAGCATTTTTGACAGGTTGTCTGGCGGCGGTCTTCCAGCCGCGCTTCTTCCAGTTGGGCATCCAGTCATTGATGCCCTGCATAACATATTGGGAGTCGGTTACCAGCTTTACCTGGCAAGGCCGCTTCAGCTCTTCCAGTGCACGGATGGCAGCCGTCAACTCCATGCGGTTGTTGGTGGTTTCCGCCTCGCCACCCCAGAGTTCACGCTCCACGCCCTTGTAGAGCAGCAGCGCACCCCAGCCACCCGGACCAGGATTGCCCTTGCAGGCACCGTCCGTATAGATCTCGACCGTTTCGTCACTCATGAGAAAATTATTTGCCTATTACTGTTCGGCATCCCGGCGACTGACCTTCGCCACAGGCATCGGTAGCAGCTGGCCCATGCGTTCACGACGGCTTTGCCGCACGGGTCGCAGGCCTACCATAAGCTTTCGCGCCACAAGCAGGTAGAAACCTCCCGTAGGCAATTGCGACCTTTGTCCCGCAGTCTCCATGCCGGATAACCGTGCCCGCCATTGGCTCGACGAAAGCGGCGGACAATAGCATCCGAACTGCCGTTTCTCCAGCGCGAATCCAAGCAGGTTCAACCAGTCACCTACTCGCGTCGGACGAATGCAACGAGCGTGGCGAAACGCCTTGCGTGACAGCAAGCGTGTCGCCCCCCAGGCACTCCAAGGGTTGACCCCAACGATCAGCAAATGCCCTCCCGGGCGAACGCTGCGGGCGGCTTCACGCAGCAGGGCGTGCGGCGACAAGCTGAAATCCAGACCATGCTGAAGCACAACAACGTCAGCAGCATGTTCGCCGATCGGCCAGGATTGCTCCTCGCAGACGATTTCGACACCTGCAAGTGGCGGCCCCAAGCGAACGCTGCGCTTGATCTTCTGCGGCTCGATCGCTGTATTGGCAAATGGCCCGTAATGCACCAGGTAGCTGCCGAAACACCGCGACAGCTGCTGATTGATCGCCAACTGCTCATGCTCAAGCAGTTGTCGCCCTGATGGACCATCGAACCAGGCACTGGCATTGTTCATCAGCGACAGCCAGCGTTCATCCGACTTGGCACAAGACTCACTCATGGCTAGCCTCCATTCGTCGGTTTGGCCGACCCGATCAATACGCCCGATCGGTTCAACGCTATTAGTATTGGTGCGGCTGTTAGGATGCGCTTTTGCTAATCACTTGGCGACCCGTACATATGTTGAAAATAGACGCTCTGCCCGCCTTCACCGACAACTACATCTGGTTGCTGCAGGATCCTCAAAGGCGTCTCTGCGCAGCGGTAGACCCGGGTGAGGCTACCCCTGTTCAGCAATGGCTGGACACGCGCCCCGGCTGGCAATTGACTGACATTCTGATCACCCATCACCACTACGACCATGTAGGCGGCGTCGAGCAGCTCAAGGCCCAATATGGCGCAACGGTCCATGGCCCGGCGAGCGAAACCATACCGGCCAGAGATGATGCGCTGGTCGACGGGCAGCGCATCCGCATTCTCGGCCAGGAATTAGACGTTTTTGAGGTTCCGGGCCATACCAGTGGTCACATTGCCTATTTTCATGATGACGCCCAAGCGCCCTGGTTATTGAGCGGCGACACCCTGTTTGCTGCAGGTTGTGGCCGCCTGTTCGAGGGCACCGCCATCCAGATGTTCACCTCACTGCAACGGCTTGCCGCACTGCCTGCAACGACCAGGATCTATTGCACCCATGAGTACACGCTGAGCAATCTGCGGTTTGCTCAGGCAGTCGAACCGGAAAACCCTGATATCGCTGAACGCCTCGAACAGGTCGTCCACCTGCGTGAGACAAACCGCATCACGCTGCCTTCCGATCTGGCTACCGAACACACCACCAACCCCTTCCTGCGCTGCAGGGAACCCGAAGTGGCAGCCGCAGCAAGTCGACATGCCGGTCGGCCACTGGAAACGGCAGAAGCCGTGTTCTCGGTACTTCGAGGATGGAAAGACAGTTTTTGATGAAGATCGACCAGTCGCCGAAAACCCAGGCATCGGGTTGACCCACCGGAGCGGCATTCCTACACTCCCTCGAATTTGCGCCTAGGGAGCCCATCAGCCAATGCCGTCCGACTCTACGAACAGCCCACAGCCGGACGCCTTGGCAGCCTCCGGCCGGGCCCTGGCGCTAGCGATCTGTCTCGCTATAGCCGGCTGCCAGAGCACCGCCTCCCGAGCCCCGACAGACTCCCGAGCCCCGACAGAAGGCGATGCCCATACCAGGGCAGTGCCGATGGTGCAGGACGCCCTGTGGCTCACGACGAAAGCGCCGGCAGAGCCGACCCATGTGGATATATGGGATCGCATCAGGCACGGATTCAAGCTACAGGACCATCTGGACAGCAATCCGCGCATCGAGCAACAGCGCCTGCTTTTTTCCAGCCGCCCGAAATCCATCGAGATGGCAAGCGAGCGAGGCAGCCCTTACATCCATTACATCATCGAACAGCTCGAAGAACGCGACATGCCCCTCGAGCTGGCACTGCTGCCCATTATCGAGAGCGCGTACAACCCATTTGCTTATTCTCCAGCTCAGGCAGTCGGCCTTTGGCAGTTCATCCCTTCGACAGGCCGCCATTTTAATTTGCAACAGACCAGCTGGTATGACGGCAGGCGCGACATCACCGCGTCCACCACCGCAGCGCTGCGCTACCTGACCTATCTCCATGGCCTGTTCAGCGACGACTGGTTGCTTGCGCTGGCTGCCTATAATGCCGGCGAAGGAACCGTCAGCCGGGCCATCGAGCGAAACCAGAAGCTCGGCCTGCCGACGGACTACTGGAATTTGCCCCTTCCTCGAGAGACGCGCGATTACGTACCAAAACTGCTGGCACTTTCGCAGATGGTGCAAAGCCCTGAGGCATATGGACTGAATCTGAACCCGATCGCCAACGAGCCCTATTTTGAAGTAGTCGCGTTGAAACAGCGCATGGATCTCGCCAGGGTCGCCGAGATGGTGGACCTGGACGAAGACGAGATCTACCAGCTGAACCCCGCGTTTACTCGGCGCGTTACGCTGGACGGCCCGCAGCACCTGCTGGTCCCAAGCGACAAGGCCGAGATGTTTGCGGCCAACCTTGCGCTGATGAAACCGCAGGATTTGGTTGACTGGCAGCAATACAAGGTACGTCCTGGTGACACGTTGGGCGCAATCGCCAACCGGCATCGCCTATCCGTCAGCATCATTAGCGATATCAATCGCCTGCGCAGCGATCACCTGCAGATCGGGCAGGTGCTGAGCATTCCGCAACCAGCCGACGCGGCACAGTCTCAGCAATTGCTCCACGCGGTTGCGAGAAGCCAGCCGGCACCGCGCAGCTACCGCGTGCGCCAAGGTGACAGTCTCTGGGATATCGCCAAAGCACAGAAGGTTTCGGTCCGTGATCTGCAGCGCTGGAACAACCTGTCAGGCAGCAACCTCAAGGCTGGCCAGGCACTCTTTCTCCAGGCTGCCGGCAATAACCGGCAGACCAAACCCGCGCCGACCTATTACAAGGTCAGGAAAGGTGATTCGCTTTATGTGATCGCCAAGCGCTTCAATGTTCAAATCAACAACTTGAAGACCTGGAACCCCAGAGACAGCGCGATGCTCAAACCGGGCCAGACCCTTACGCTGTACATTCCTCGCTGAGCTGCGGCGCGCAAAAGCTTAGGCGGCCCGGCTCGATTGCGCTTGCCCAGTGCATCGAGACAGTGCCCGGCCAGTTGGGTAAACCGCTGAAAGGCGACAAACTGATCGGGTTTCAGCGCTCTATCGGATACGCGATTGTCCGCATAGGGCACGCCAATCTCGAACCCCAGGCTTACGGCGTGCACTGCGCGATCCCGCAGGGTGCCCGCCCCATGAGCGAAGCTGGCCAACTCACCGATATTCCAGCTTTTGATCAGCCCCAGGTCAAGCGGGCGAAAACTGATACCAAGCACCTGCTCGACTGCTTGGGTTTCACTCAAAATTCGGGACTTCACCCAGGGATCGGGTGGCTGAAGGGAAAGGCAGTTTGCCCAGATGGCCGGCCTTTTTCCAGCGGATACAAGCTGTTACTGTAGCCGGCCGAAAAGACCGAAAGCGCCATGGATCGGATTCACCGTTTGATGCGACCCATCCTATTACTGTTGAGCTGTCTGGGACTGAGCTTTCCGTCGTTCGCCACCATCAGCGAAAGCCACGGATATGCGCAGTTCGGCACCCTTAAATATGCGCAAGACTTTACTCATTTCGAGTGGGTGAACCCCGATGCGCCTAAGGGTGGCAACGTGCGGCTAATGGCTTCCGGCACGTTTGACACGCTGAATCCCTACACCTTCAAGGGAACCAGCCCGACCGCAACACCCGGCTTCTTCCAATACGGCGTCTCTGAACTGAACGAGCCGCTGATGGTTGGGACAGGCGTCTATGATCCATCAGGCGACGAACCCGCTTCAGCGTACGGCCTGATCGCCGAGACCATCGAATACAGCGACAACCATAGCTGGGTGGTTTTCAACCTGCGCGACTCGGCGCGCTTTCACGATGGCCGCCCGATCACGGCTTACGACGTCGCCTTTTCTTATCGGCTGTTGATCAAAGATGGTCACCCGCGCTACCGCACCGATCTGCAGGGCGTTGATCGCGTCGACATACTCAATCGCCATCGCATTCGTTTCGTGTTCGACAAACCGGGCCAGCCGTTGCTGATTATGCGCCTGGGCGAGTTGCCGGTGCTGCCGCAACACTATTGGAAGGCCCGGGATTTCCGCGCAACCACGTTCGAGCCACCATTGGGCAGTGGCCCTTACAGAATCAGCGATGTTCAGCCAGGACGACGCGTTACCTTCGAGAAAGTGAAGAACTGGTGGGGTAGCGAGCTCCCCGCCAACCGCGGCAAGTACAACTTCAATCGGGTCGACGTGGAGTTCTATCGCGACACGACTGTCGCCTTCGAAGCCTTCAAGGTCGGTGAGTTCGACTACTACATCGAGCACCAGGCAAAAAACTGGGCCAATGGCTATCAATTCCCTGCGGTTCTGCGCGGTGACGTAATTCGCGCAGAGATTCCACACGAAATCCCTACCCAGACCCAGGCAATGTTCATGAACGCGCGTCGTTCGACCTTTGCCGACATCAGGGTGCGGCAGGCTTTGGGCATGCTGTTCGACTTCGAGTGGACTAACCGCGCCCTGTTCTATGGGGCCTACCAGCGCAGCGAAAGCTACTATCCGAACAGCGTGTTCTCCGCGACCGGGACACCAGAAGGTGGGGAATGGCTCCTGCTCTCGCCATTCAGGGAGCAACTGCCGGCGCAGCTCTTCACCGAGCCATTCAAATTACCGAAAACGGACGGGCGCGGAATTCCACGCGACACGTTGCGCAAGGCGCTGGCTTTGCTCGCGGATGCCGGCTGGAAGCTGACCCCCGACGGCCTTCGCGACAAGGCGGGGCGTCCATTCAGGTTCGAGATTCTGCTGGTCAATCCAGGTCTCGAGCGGATACTCCAGCCCTATGTGGAGAACCTGTCGCGGATCGGCATATCCGCCCGCCTGCGAACTGTCGATGGCGCGCAGTACAAGCAGCGGCTTGATCAGTACGACTACGACATGATCCTGGCCACGCTGGGACAGAGTCTCAGCCCTGGGCTGGAACAGTGGCTGTATTTCCATTCAAGCCAGGTGAACATAAAGGGCGGTCGCAACTATGCCGGTGTCGCCAACCCCATCGTCGACACAATGCTCGAGAAACTGCTTGCGGCGAAGACCCGGGACGAGCAGATAGCCGCCACACGCGCTATCGACCGCGTTCTGCTCTGGAATCACTACACCATCCCCAATTGGTACATCAGTTACCACCGTCTGGCATACCGTAATCGGTTTGCCCACGTCACCACACCGCCTTACACGCTGGGATTGCGCGCGTGGTGGTTGAAGGACCTGGAGGAGAAGGCTAAATGACAAACAACATACGTCGGCTGTTTCTACGAGTGGGCACCGTCGCCCTGCTCTCGCTCACGGGCCTGGCCGAAGCGGCGCCGCAACATGCGCTGACCCTGTATGGTGAGCAGCCCAAATATCCGTCTGACTTTTCTCATTTCGAGTACGTCAATCCGGACGCCCCCAAAGGCGGAACGCTGCGCCAGGCAGGTTTCGGCAGTTTTGATTCGCTCAACCCGTTCATCAACAAAGGCGTAGCTGCGGATGACATAGGCCTCGTCTATGACACGCTGACGACTAACAGCCTTGACGAGCCCTTCACGGTTTATGGCCTGCTCGCAGAAAAGATCGAGAAAGGGCCTAACAATGAGTGGGTGCGTTTCTATCTGCGGCCCGAGGCGAAGTTTCATGACGGCGAGCCGGTCAAGGCCGAGGATGTCGTGTTCACTTTCGAAACGCTGATCAGCAAGGGCGCGCCGCATTACCGTGGCTACTACGCGGACGTCGAAAAAGCCGTGATAGAAGGCCCGCGTCGCGTCCGCTTCGATTTCAAGCACGCCGGGAATCGAGAGCTGCCGCTGATCCTTGGCCAGCTGCCGGTCCTGCCGAAGCATCGGTGGGCAGACAAGGACTTCGCCGTTGGCAGTATGGAAGCCCCGTTGGGCAGCGGGCCCTATCGCATCGAGCGAGCAGAAGCGGGTCGCTCAGTCCGTTATGCCCGCGTCGAAGATTACTGGGGCAAGAACCTCGCGGTGAACCGAGGTTTCTATAACTTTGATCACGTCAACATTGATTACTACCGCGACAACACCGTAGCGCTTCAGGCCTTCAAGGCAGGACACTTCGATTATTGGCTGGAGACGAGCGCGAAGAACTGGGCCACTGCCTATGATATCGAGGCCGTCAAGGACGGGCGGATCCTCAAGGAGGAAATCGCCAATCACAATCCTCAAGGCATGCAGGGATTCATATTCAACATCCGCAGGGACCGATTGCAGGATTCCAGGGTTCGAGAAGCCCTGGCGCTGCTCTTCGATTTCGAATGGACAAATCGCCAATTATTCAACGGTGCCTACACACGCACCACCAGCTATTTCGACAACTCCGAGCTGGCGTCCTCGGGCCTGCCCAGCGAGCAGGAATTGAGCATCCTCGAACCACTACGCGGCCAAATTCCGGATCAGGTGTTCGAAAAACCCTTCGAACTGCCACAAACCAACGCCGATGGCATCATCCGCGCACAGCAGCGCCGGGCCTACGAGCTGCTTACGGCAGCCGGCTGGAAGATTGAAAACGACCAGATGGTGGACGCCAAGGGCAAGCCGGTCAAACTCGAGTTTCTGTTGGTGCAGGCAGACTTCGAGCGCGTGCTGCTGCCCTACAAGCGTAACCTTGCCAGTCTGGGCATCGACCTTGAGCTCCGCCGCGTCGACGTATCGCAATACATCAACCGGCTGCGTTCACGGGACTACGACATGATTGTCAGCGGCTTCGGCCAGTCGAGCTCGCCAGGCAATGAGCAACGTGAGTACTGGCACTCCTCGAGTGCCGATAATCCAGGCAGCCGCAATTACATCGGGCTGAAAGACCCCGCCATCGATGTGCTGGTCGAGAAGCTGATTGCCGCTGACTCGCGGGACGAGTTGATCACACGCACTCGCGCGCTGGACCGTGTATTGCTCGCAGGCCACTACGTAATTCCTAACTGGCACATCAAGACCTGGCGTGTCGCGTACTGGAACCATCTGGCTCACCCGAAGATTACGCCACGTTACGATATTGGCCTGATGACCTGGTGGAACAAGCCAGACGTAGACACGCCCGACCCGGAACCGCTTGAAGACAAGCCAGCGACCGAAACCGATACCCGCGTCACCCGAACGACGGAACAATAGGCATGCTCGCATACATTTTCCGGCGCCTGTTGCTGATCATCCCAACTCTGTTCGGCATCTTGGTGATCAATTTCATCATCATTCAGGCCGCACCCGGCGGCCCTGTCGAACAAGCGATCGCCAAGCTGGAGGGCTTCGAAGGAGCAACCAGCCGCATCGCGGGGGGCGGCTCCGAGGTCGCCACCGGAAGCAACAGCTACCGCGGCGCGCAAGGCCTGGATCCGGATCTGATCGCCGAGATCGAGCGTTTGTACGGCTTCGACAAACCGGCACCGGAACGCTTCTGGATCATGCTCAGCAACTACCTGCGGCTGGATTTCGGTGAAAGCTTTTTCCGCGATGCCAGCGTGACCGATCTGATTATCGAAAAACTGCCGGTGTCGATCTCGCTGGGGCTATGGAGCACGCTCATCATGTACCTGGCATCGATCCCACTGGGGATCGCCAAGGCAACTCGACATGGCAGCGCATTCGACGTCTGGACCAGTTCGGCCATCATCATCGGCTATGCAATACCTGCGTTCCTGTTCGCCATCCTGTTGATCGTGCTGTTCGCCGGAGGCAGCTACTGGAACTGGTTCCCGCTGCGGGGGCTGACCTCTGGAAACTTCGACGAGCTTTCGCTCACCGGCAAGATCATCGATTACTTCTGGCATCTTGCGCTTCCCGTTACGGCATTGGTGATCGGAAATTTCGCGACGCTCACCTTGCTGACGAAAAACAGCTTCCTCGATGAAATAAACAAGCAGTACGTGATCACGGCACGTGCCAAAGGCCTGAGCAAAAATCGCGTGCTGTATGGCCACGTGTTCCGTAACGCCATGCTGATCATCATTGCTGGCTTCCCCTCGGCATTCATCGGCATGTTTTTTACCGGCTCACTGCTGATCGAGGTCATTTTCTCGCTGGACGGCCTTGGCCTGCTCAGTTTCGAGGCGGCCATCAATCGTGATTATCCGGTCGT
The DNA here is from genome assembly GCF_024448935.1 of Stutzerimonas stutzeri. Taxonomy (GTDB): domain Bacteria; phylum Pseudomonadota; class Gammaproteobacteria; order Pseudomonadales; family Pseudomonadaceae; genus Stutzerimonas; species Stutzerimonas stutzeri_AO. Next base: position 22,623 of record NZ_JAMOIE010000056.1, on the reverse strand, counting down.
GTTCGGCACGCTTTTTCTCTTCACCTTGCTCGGCCTGGTAGTCAAGCTCATCGGCGACCTGACCTATACGCTCGTCGATCCCCGAATCGACTTCGAAAGCAGGGAGGCTTGAGATGAAGCTGTCGCCGCTGAACCAGCGCCGGTTCGCCCTGTTCAAGGCCCACAAGCGCGGCTGGTGGTCGCTTTGGATATTCCTGACATTGTTCGTCCTGAGCCTGGGTGCCGAGCTGATTGCCAACGACAAGCCGATCGTGGTTCGTTTCGATGGCGACTGGTATGTGCCCGTGTTCAAGCGCTATCCAGAGACCGTCTTCGGTGGCGAGTTTCCGCTGCAGGCCAACTACAAAGGCCCTTACATTCAGGAACTGATCGAAAAGAAGGACGGCTGGATGCTCTGGCCACCGATTCCTTTTCACCATTCGAGCATCAACTACGACCTGCAAGTACCTGCCCCCGCACCGCCATCCCGGGATAACTGGCTGGGGACCGATGACCAGGGGCGTGACGTGCTCGCAAGGGTCATTTACGGATTTCGTATTTCGGTTTTGTTTGCATTGACCCTGACGGTTATCAGCTCGGTAATCGGCGTAATTGCCGGCGCGCTGCAGGGTTTCTACGGCGGCTGGGTCGACCTCGTTGGTCAGCGGGTCCTGGAAATATGGTCCGGCCTGCCGGTGCTCTATCTGCTGATCATCCTTGCAAGCTTTGTGCAGCCGAACTTCTGGTGGCTGCTCGGCATCATGTTGCTGTTCTCCTGGATGAGCCTGGTCGATGTGGTTCGGGCTGAGTTCCTGCGCGGCCGCAATCTCGAATACGTACGGGCTGCACGCGCATTGGGCATGCGCAACGGCGCAATCATGTTCCGCCACATTCTGCCCAATGCGATGGTTTCGACGATGACTTTCATGCCATTCATCCTCACCGGTGCGATCGGCACCCTGACCGCCTTGGATTTCCTCGGCTTCGGCTTGCCGCCTGGCGCCCCCTCGCTGGGTGAGCTGGTCGCACAAGGCAAGGCAAATCTGCAGGCGCCGTGGCTGGGCATCAGTGCATTCATGGTCCTCGCGATCATGCTGACCTTGCTGGTATTCATCGGCGAGGCTGCTCGCGATGCCTTCGACCCAAGGAAATAGCATGACCGAGAACCTTATCGAGGTCCGCGATCTGGCCGTCGAGTTCGTCACCAATGGTCAGGCCCAGCGCGTGGTGACGGGCGTGAGCTTCGATATCCGCAAAGGCGAGACGCTGGCGCTGGTGGGTGAAAGCGGATCCGGCAAATCCGTCACGGCGCACTCGATCCTGCGGCTGCTGCCCTACCCCCTCGCGCAGCATCCGGCAGGCGTCATTCGCTACGCTGGGGAAGATCTGCTCAAGGCAAGCGAGAAACGCATGCGCGGCATCCGTGGCGACCGTATCGCCATGGTCTTTCAGGAGCCGATGACCTCGCTCAACCCGTTGCACACCATTGGCAAGCAGATCAACGAGGTGCTAGAGATTCACAAAGGGCTCAATGGCAGAGCAGCCACGGCGCGCACCCTCGAGCTTCTCGAGCTGGTCGGGATACCGGAACCTGCCAAGCGAATTCGGGCCTATCCGCATGAACTTTCGGGCGGCCAGCGCCAGCGCGTGGTGATTGCCATGGCGCTGGCAAACGAACCCGAGTTGCTGATCGCCGACGAACCCACCACTGCACTGGACGTCACCGTGCAGCTGAAAATACTCGAGCTGCTCAAAGAGCTACAGGCCCGTCTAGGCATGGCGCTGCTACTGATCAGTCACGACCTGAACCTGGTTCGCCGAATCGCTCACCATGTATGTGTCATGAAGAGTGGTTGTGTCGTCGAACAGGCACCTTGCGAGGAACTGTTCCGCTCGCCGCAGCATCCCTATACACGGGAACTGCTCGGGGCAGAGCCTAGCGGCGGACCGGTGCCGGTTGAACCCTCGTCGCCAACACTGCTGGAGGTGAATGATCTGCGGGTCTGGTTCCCTATCAAGAAGGGGCTTTTCAGGCACACCGTGGACCATATCAAGGCAGTCGACGGCGTCACGTTCAACCTGCCGAAAGGTCAGACGCTGGGCATTGTCGGCGAAAGTGGCTCGGGGAAATCCACGCTGGGTTTGGCTATTCTGCGTCTGCTTTCGAGCAGCGGCGAGATCCGCTTTCAGGGCCAGGCGCTTGAGACGATGTCGCAACGGGCAGTGCGCCCATTGCGGCGGCAGATGCAGGTGGTGTTTCAGGATCCTTTCGGCAGTCTCAGCCCCCGCATGTCGGTGGGGCAGATCGTCGGAGAGGGGCTCAGTATCCATGGCTTGGGTTCGGCCGAGGAGCAAGCGCAGGCAATCATCGATGCCTTGGTCGAGGTTGGACTCGACCCGGAAAGTCGGCACCGTTACCCTCATGAGTTTTCGGGAGGCCAACGACAGCGAATCGCCATCGCCAGGGCCCTGGTGCTCAAGCCTGATCTGATCCTGCTGGATGAACCCACCTCGGCATTGGATCGAACCGTACAGCGGCAAGTAGTCGAGCTACTGCGCTCACTTCAGGCCAAGTACAACCTGACCTACCTGTTCATCAGCCATGACCTGGCAGTGGTTCGGGCGTTGAGCCATCAGATGATGGTGGTCAAGCAAGGTAAGGTCGTTGAACAGGGAATGGCAGAGGCTATCTTCGCCGCTCCCCAACATCCATATACACAACAGTTACTGGAATCAGCCTTCATGGTCCCAGCCACTGATGAACAACCAGAAGAGGGACTAGCACATGGGTTTTCTAACCGGTAAGCGCGTATTGATCGTCGGTGTCGCCAGCAAGCTGTCGATTGCCTCCGGCATCGCCGCGGCCATGCACCGTGAGGGCGCCGAACTGGCCTTCACCTATCAAAATGAGAAGCTCAAGGGCCGCGTCGAGGCGTTCGCTGCTGGCTGGGGCTCGGGCCCGGAGTTGTGCTTTCCGTGTGATGTCGCCAGCGACGACGAGATCGTCAAGGTATTCGAAGAGCTCGGCAAGAAGTGGGACGGTCTGGACGGTATCGTTCACTCAGTCGGCTTTGCTCCGGGCGATCAGCTCGACGGCGACTTCACCGACGTCACCACCCGCGAAGGTTTCCGCATCGCCCACGACATCAGTGCCTACAGCCTGGTCGCGCTGGCCAAGGCCGGGCGTCCGATGATGAAGGGCCGCAACGGCAGCATCCTCACGCTCTCCTACCTCGGTGCTGAGCGCACCATGCCCAACTACAACGTAATGGGCATGGCCAAGGCCAGTCTCGAGGCAGGCGTTCGCTACCTCGCCGGCAGCCTGGGCCCAGAGGGCACTCGTGTCAACGCCGTATCCGCTGGCCCGATCCGTACGCTGGCCGCCTCTGGGATCAAGAGCTTCCGCAAAATGCTGGCGGCCAACGAAAAGCAGACGCCGCTACGCCGCAATGTCACCATTGACGAGGTCGGCAATGCGGGTGCCTTCCTCTGTTCAGATCTGGCTTCCGGTATCAGTGGCGAGATCCTCTATGTCGACGGTGGTTTCAATACCACTGCGATGGGCGCGATGGAAGACTGATCTACCCGAGGCTATTAAACCGCGAGACCAGCAGGCTGTTGCGCCAGCGTGCTGACAGGTTCAATGTCCGTTTCCAAGGGCCGCAGGTTGAGGCGCTACTTGACCACGAAGCTGCCCTCCATGCCCTTGTTCTGCAGCCCTTTGCAGTAGAAGGGGAAACGGCCGGGCTTGATCGGCAGGAAGAAGATTTCCGCCTCACCGGCTTCTTCGAATTCAAGCTCGACCAGGGTCACGGCCTTGATTTCCACGCCACCGGCTTCGATCTTTCGCAGGAAGAGTGCCTGAAAAAACTCCGGGGCCTGAAAAGCGCATTCTTTCTGGCCTTCGGCGATAATCTTGAGTTGATAAGCGACGCCGGTCTCGAGTTGGTACTCCTTCTGCGAGACCGCGTAATCACTTTCTTCGGAACCGAAGGTCAGATCCGGCAGCGATTGCGTGCGACGGGTAAGGTCACCGGCGGCAAGCACCTGGTCGAAGCCGATCAGGCTGGCGATCAACAGGAGCTGAAGAGTCAGCGCTTTGAATGAAGGCATGGAGTCTTCTCGTTATTGTTATGCACGGTCCTATGCTAGAGGTGGCCGCCAGGCGCCGGTTTACTACCTTGGTACACAGCCGCTGGTACTTTCTGCATATTCCCCCGCCCCGACAGGGTTCCTATGCTGACCGCAACGCCATAGGAGTCGTCCATGTGCCCTCTTTCTTTCCGCAGCCGTTGCTTGATCGCCCTCGCCTGTTGCGCCGCTTTCGTCAGTGACGCAGGCGCAGCGGAGCCAGAACTTTCGGTGCGCATCGGTTACCTCGGCTACCGCCCGGCCCCGGGCCCTCTACTATCCAACGTGATCCCCGAGCCGGTTGATGCCGGCTTGAGCGGTGCCGAACTGGCCATTGCCGACAGCAACAGCACCGGACGTTTCCTCAAGCACGGCTATGCCTTGCATAGCGTCACGGCCGAAACACCAGAGCAACTCCAGAACGAGGCCCGGCAACTGCATGATCTGGGGGTGCGATTGTTCGTCGTGAATGCGCCCGCGACGAGCCTGGAAGCGCTAGCCGCCGCCCTGCCGGACAGCCTGCTGATCAATGCCGGCAGCCCAGCGGACGCACTTCGCACGTCCCGCTGCCTGGGTAACGTGCTGCATACCCTCCCAAGCCGCAGCACGTTGGCCGACGCGCTGGGGCAGTTCCTTGCCGTGCGCCGTTGGAACCGCTGGCTGTTGATCAGCGGGCCGACCGAGGAGGATCTGGCCTATGCCGAGGCGCTCAAGCGTGCCGCCAAGCGGTTCGGCCACAAGATCATCGAAGAGAAGCCATGGTCCTTCGATAACGACCAGCGGCGCACAGCTCAAGCCGACATGCCCCTGTTCACTCAAGCTGGCGAGTACGACGTCGTCGTGGTGGCCGATGAGCGCGGCGACTTCGGCGAGTACGTGCCCTACCACACCTGGCTGCCGCGGCCGGTAGTGGGCACGCAGGGCCTGATCCCGACCGGCTGGCACAAAACGGTCGAAACCTATGGCGCTGCGCAGCTGCAGAAGCGCTTCGAAGCGCATGCCAATCGCTGGATGAACGACCGCGATTTCGCCGCCTGGATCGGCGTGCGCAGCCTGGCCACGGCAGTCACCAGGCTCGGCATCGCCGACCCCGACGCAATACGCCAGATATTGCTGAGCGAGACGCTGCCGGTCGATGGATTCAAAGGCCGCAAGCTGACGTTCCGGCCCTGGAACGGCCAACTGCGCCAGCCGATCCCGCTCGTGCATCCACGCGGCCTGGTAGCCAACTCGCCCCAGGAGGGCTTCCTGCACCCCACCAGCGAACTGGACACCCTGGGCTTCGATCGTGCAGAGAGCCAGTGTCGGTTGAGCGAGGCGAGCCGATGAGCATCATGTCCCGTTGCATTTGCGGTCTGATTCTTAGCGGTTTGGCGCAAGCCGCGAGCGCGAGCGAGCTGGGCTATGACGCCTACATCGACAGCCCGAAGCGAATCAAATGCATGTACGGCTACGTCACTGCCAAAACCGGAAATTTCGGCGTCGCCAGGCAGATATTCGAGGACTGCATCGCGCGCTGGAACGACGTGTATTCGATGATCTGGCTGGCGCAGATGTACGAGTCTGGCTCGGGCGTGCCGGTAGATCTGGACAAAGCCGCTGCGCTCATGGAGCGCGGCGCCAACCAGCCTGATGATGCCAGCTACGTGAGCTTGGCCCGATACCACTGGGGTACGGCGCTAGCCGAAGGGCGCGGTGTGAAAAAAGACCCGAAGGCCGCGCGAATGTGGCTGGAACGTGCATCCGAAGGCGGTCAGAGCGAAGCGGACGAATACTTGCTGCGTATGGATCAGTCACCGAATCAAATTGCCCGCTGAGCGGTTCACACAACAACAAGAGAATCTATCCATGCCCCGAACACTCCTTGCTGCTGCCATTTCCTGCACGCTCGCTGGCGCCAGCGCATCGGCCCTGGCGGCCACTGCCTATGTGTCGAACGAAAAGGACGACACCATCAGTGTGATCGATCTGGATACGCTGGAAACGGTCGAGACGCTCGAGGTTGGCCAGCGTCCGCGCGGGCTGACGTTGTCAGGCGACAACAAGCTGCTCTACATCTGCGCCAGCGACTCGGACACGGTGCAGGTCATGGACCTGGCGACCCGCAAGATCATCAAGCAGTTGCCATCCGGCGCGGACCCCGAACAGTTCGCCCTGCACCCGAACAACAAATGGCTGTACATCTCCAACGAGGACGATGCGCTGGTAACGGTGGTCGACGTCGACAGCGAGGAGGTACTGGCGCAGATCGATGTCGGCGTCGAGCCAGAGGGCATGGGCGTCAGCCCGGATGGCAAATGGGCGGTGAATACCAGCGAAACCACCAACATGCTGCACTGGATCGACACCAGTACCAACCAGTTGGTGGACAACACCCTGGTCGACCAGCGACCGCGCCATGTCGAGTTCAACAAGGAAAGCACGCTGCTCTGGGCCTCGTCGGAGATCGGCGGAACGGTAAGCGTCGTTGACGTCGAAAAGCGCGAAATCATCAGGACGCTGAACTTCAAGATCAAAGGCGTGCACCCGGACAAGGTCCAGCCGGTCGGCATCAAGCTCAGCTCGGACGGCAACTATGCGTTCGTCGCGCTCGGCCCGGCCAACCATATCGCCGTGGTCGATGCGAAGACCTATGAGGTAGTCGACTACCTGCTGGTGGGTCGCCGGGTCTGGCACATGGCGTTCAACCTCGATGAGAGTCAATTGCTGACCACCAATGGCGTCAGCGGCGATGTTTCGGTGATCGATGTGGACTCGCTCAAGGTGATCAAATCGATCAAGGTCGGCCGCTACCCCTGGGGCGTGGTGGTCGCGCCATGAGCGCGCTGCGGGTTGAGCGCATCAGCTTCGCCTACGGGGAACGTCAGGCGCTGCACGACGTGAGTTTCAACACGGCGGCCGGAGGTTTCACCGCCCTGCTCGGCCCCAACGGTGCTGGGAAGTCGACGCTGATCGCGTTGTTGACGCGCCTGTACGACTTGCAGCAGGGCGACATTCAGGTGGCCGGCTTCAGTCTGCGCAGCCAGCCGCGCGAAGCCTTGCGGCGACTTGGGGTGGTTTTTCAGCAAAGCACGCTGGATCTGGATCTCAGCGTCGAGCAGAACCTGCGCTATCACGCCGCCTTGCATGGCATGCCGCGCAATGTTGCCCGTGACCGGATCGAAGTGGAACTGGATCGCCAACAACTGAGCGAGCGCCGCAAAAGCAAGGTGCGCGAACTCAACGGCGGCCATCGCCGAAGGGTGGAAATCGCCCGTGCCCTGCTCCACAAGCCGAGCCTGCTGCTGCTCGATGAAGCCAGCGCGGGACTCGATCCAGCCAGCCGCCAGAACCTCAACGATCATGTGAGATCGCTTTGCAACGAGCAAGGCATGAGCGTGCTCTGGACGACCCACCTGCTCGACGAGGTACAGGCAAGTGACGAACTGATCATTCTCGATCGCGGCAACCTCGTAGCGCAGGGTCGCGCTGATGAGCTGGCTGCTGCCGATGGCAGCCTGCAGCAGACCTTTGCCCGTCTCACTCGCAACGCTGTGCCGGCGTGATGTGTCCCGCTCAAACCGTATGCCCCGCCTCAATTCAGGAATCCCGGCCATGAACCCCTATTGGGAATGCCTGCGGGCCATCGTGTTTCGCGAGTGGCTGCGCTTCGTTCAGCAGCGCTCACGGTTCTTCAGTGCCTTGGTGCGGCCCCTGCTCTGGTTGGTGGTGTTCGCAGCCGGATTCCGTGCCGCGCTGGGCATCGCGATTATCGAGCCCTACGAGACCTATATCACCTACGAGACCTGGATCGTACCGGGGCTGGCATGCATGATTCTGCTGTTCAACGGCATGCAGGGCTCCCTCTCGATGGTGTACGACCGCGAGATGGGCAGCATGCGCGTGCTGCTGACCAGTCCGCTGCCGCGCAGTTTTCTGCTGGCGAGCAAGCTATTGGCGACTGCGCTGATCTCGCTGCTGCAGGTCTACGCGTTCCTGCTTGTCGCCTGGTTCTACGGCGTGCAACCGCCTGCGGCTGGCCTGCTTACCGCGCTACCAGCCTTGTTGCTGGTAGCGTTGCTGCTGAGTGCGCTGGGGCTGTTGTTATCCAACGGCATTCGGCAGCTGGAAAACTTCGCCGGGGTGATGAATTTCGTCATCTTTCCGATGTTTTTCTTGTCGTCGGCGCTCTATCCACTCTGGAAAATGCGCGAAGCCAGTGAATGGTTGTTCTGGATCTGCTCGTTTAACCCCTTTACCTACGCCGTGGAGTTGGTTCGCTTTGCACTGTATGAACGTCTCAATCCGCTCGCGCTGGCGGTGTGCCTGGGCCTGACGCTACTGTTCAGTCTGCTTGCGGTGCTCAGTTTCAATCCGCAGCACGCCGCGCTACGCCGGGCGACCTGAGCCATTCTCTGCTACTTTGGTGCTGGTTTCCCTGTCCATTGTAGGATTCAGGCCGCTGTACTTTGCACTGTAGTCTCGCCGACCGAAGTACTGAAAAGCTGGGCATGCCAAAGCCAACCGGGTTCGCCGCAGAGCACAGGGCCTTGCAGCGCAGAAGACGCCACGGCTGTTCGCACCGATGGTTTTCTCTCGCAGGACTGGGCAAGCTTATGGGCGGACAGGTTCGGATCGAACAGGTGCCGCGCAATGGCTGCCATTGTCGATCGAAGCCGCGCACACCGAAGGTCTTCTTTCCGATCTACCCCACCATAATCAAAACAACGAGGTGACCGGCCATGTACAAGATACTGATCGCTGACGACCACCCGCTTTTTCGAGAAGCCATCCATAACGTCATCCAGGACGGCTTTCCAGGCAGCCAGATCCTCGAAACCGCCGATCTGGACAGTGCGCTGGCGATGGCGCTGGAAAATGACGATCTCGACCTGGTGCTGCTCGACCTGAACATGCCCGGCATGCACGGCCTGAACGGCCTGATCAACATGCGCAACGAGGCGCCGACCATTCCAGTGGTGATCGTGTCCGCCGAGCAGGACAAGCAAGTGGTGCTGCAGGCCATCACCTACGGCGCGTGCGGCTTCATCACCAAGTCATCGCCGCGCGCGCAGATGACCGAAGCCATCGAGCAGATCCTCAACGGCAATGTCTACCTGCCTTCGGACATTATCCGCAGCCAGAAAGCCAACACGCGGCGCTCCCAGCACAACGAACAGAGCATTCCACCCGAACTGTTGCAGGCACTGACCCGCAAGCAGCTACTGGTGCTCGAACGCATGACCAAGGGTGAATCCAACAAGCAGATTGCCTATAACCTCGATATCGCCGAAACCACGGTCAAGGCTCATGTTTCGGCCATCCTGCGCAAGCTCAACGTGCACAACCGTGTACAAGCCATCCTCTCGGCGGGCGATATCGACTTCACCGCGTATCTGCGCAGGTGATTTGCCATTACCAACGCGGCCACGCGTGCCCCAGCAACAAGCTGAAAATCCCCTGTAGAGCCAGCTGGCTGGCGAATCGGGGGTGGGCACAGCAGTCGAGTTGCGTTTGACGACGGGATCGCGAGCAAGCTCGCTACAGGGGATTGTGGTGGTTGTTGCTTTTGTGGGTGGGTCGGGCTTGGCGTGGTGCTTTTGAGTTTTGGGCGGAGTGCGTCCGCCGTCTAGCAAACCAGCCAGCAGTGCCCCGAGTGCGGGCATATTCAGGCGAACAATCGACAGACTCAGGCGCTGCCCTGTTCTCTGCTTGGTTTGCGGCCACTCCGACAACGTCGACCGAGTTGCTGCCAGGAGCATCCGTGAGCGAGGGTTAAACCTGCTCAAAGGGCCGGACTTGGCCCGGATCGCCGGTGAAGTGAGCGGTGCGGTAATACCGCCAGCAGTACGACTGCATGGATGCAGCAGGTAGGGCGACGCAGGATGCCAAAGCCGAGGAACCCACCGAAGCGACTCAGGGCGGCAGCCAAATTTTTTGATGTTTGACTCGACACTAAGTTACATTAAGTGAAACCTTATGTTGAGTTGCCCCTTATGCAGCCAATCAAGCAACTGACCCGCACTTTGGCTGAGCTGGCTAGTGTCGAACACTACCTGTTTACCCTGACGGACTTGCGCGCCTTGCTCCCAGCCCTGTCCGAGACGGCATTCAAGACGCTGCTCAGCCGGGCTGTCAGTGTGGGGCATCTCGCTCGGGTGTGTCGTGGGCTGTACCTGTATGAACGGGTGGACTATCCACGCGGCCTGCTGTTGTTTCATGCTGCGGCGCGCTTGCGTGCCGACACCTTCAATTACATCAGCCTGGAAACGGCACTCAGCGATGCCGGGGTGATTTCGCAGATTCCGATCAACTGGATCACTCTGATGTCGGCAGGTCGCAGCAATATCATTCGCTGTGGTGCCTGGGGCACCATCGAGTTTGTGCATACCCGCAAGCGCCCGGATGAGGTCGCCGGGCAATTGAGCTATGACCGGCGCTGCCACCTGTGGCGTTCCTCGGTCACCCTGGCGTTGCAGGACATGCGCGCCACACGGCGGAATATGGAGCTGGTCGACTGGAGTGTCGTGAATGAGCTTGTTTGACCAACTGGTGGACGAAGCCCTGCGCAATAAGAGCGAGTTTGCGCCGCTGCGGGTGGTGGTGGAGAAGGAGCTGCTGCATCACGACATCCTGCGCGAGATGAGCCACGCTGGTCTGTTGGCCAGCTTGACCTTCATGGGCGGTACCTGTTTGCGTGCCTGCTATGGCTCCAGCCGCTTGAGCGAGGATCTGGATTTCACTGGTGGCGTGGACTTCAGCAAAGAGCGCCTGATGACTTTGGGGCAGGTTCTGGTAGGGCGTTTGCAAGGCAAGTATGGTTTGACTGTCGAAGTCAGCGAGCCCACCCGGGAGGCGGGCAATGTCGATACCTGGAAATTGAAGGTGCAGACCCGTCCGGGACAACGTGACCTACCGGCGCAGCGTATCAATATCGATATCTGCGCCATTCCCAGCCACGATCAGCGACCGATGATGCTGAGTAACCACTACGGGGTCGACATGGGCACCGGCGGCTTGATATTGCAGGCAGAAAGTCGCGAGGAAATCCTGGCTGACAAGCTGGTGGCCTTGGCTTTGCGGCCCAATCGGTTGAAGAATCGCGATCTCTGGGATATGGCCTGGTTGCACCAACAGGGTGTTGCGCTGCCTCTGGCACTGGTGCCGCTGAAGCTGCGTGATCACCATTGCGATACGCCGCGATTCCTCGAACTGTTGACCGAGCGTCGACAGGCGTTGCTGACTGAGCCGCAACTGTATGACGATTTCCGCGAGGAAATGCGTCGCTTCCTGCCGACGGCAGTGGTTGTCGAAACGGTCGAGCAGCCGGCGTTCTGGAGTTACCTCACGACGCTGATCGCGGAGCAGTGCCAGCAGGCCCGTGATTTTCTCTCGAATGACCAGAATGACCAGCAAACTCCGCGCTTCAGGATGTAGGCGCAGGGCTTGTGTGATGTGGAGTGGGGGCGTGTAACCCACATGGATGTGGGAAATGCCGCAAGCCCGTCGGCGACCCCATGGATGGGGGAGGTAGGAAAAACGCCGGGAGCGTTTTCGAAAACAGGCGCGGCCCTCCTACGAAAAACGAGACCCGCGTGTCGGCGAAGCCTCTCGAAGCACCGCCATGCCTCGACCGCAGGAGTCAGCTTGCTGGCGATCCGCAAACGCTCGGTGCCCATGATCGCGAGCACGCTCGCTCCTTGCCCATAGACGTCAGCGACCCCATAGACGTCAGCGACGCCGAGCACTTGTAGATCTAGCCTGGCTATGTTCTATAAATGCCCGTGTTCCATCATGTGGCACATGGCAGTCTTCAGCTTCATCGGCCGCACCGGCTTGTGCATCAGCATGTGGCCCAACTCCCGCACCTGTTGCTTGAGTTCGTTGCTGTAGTTGGCCGTAATCATCAGCGCCGGCAGTGGACTGGCACGCCGCGCGTTGACCGTCTCGACCACATCGACGCCGTTGCAGCCGTTGTCCAAGTGGTAGTCGGCGATGATCAGGTCGGCATCGGCATGGAAGTTATCGACCTGCCCGGCCAAATCCTGCTCCGACAGTGCCGTCACAACATGACACCCCCAGCCCTCCAATAGTGTGCGCATGCCGGCACAGATTGCGGTGTCGTTATCCAGCACCCAGACCCGCGCGCCTTTGAGCCGTTCGAGTAGCAGATCCGTAGCAGACGGCTCCACGCTCGCTTTCGGTGCCCGCTTGGCCAGCGGCACTTCGATAGCGAATTTGGACCCCTTCCCCGGCACCGACCTCACCTGAATCCGGTGACCGAGCATGCGCGCGATCTTCTCCACAATCGCCAGCCCCAGACCAAGCCCGCGATCCTGCTGAGGACGCACGCCCTCGCCGCGTTTGAATTCGTGAAAGATCTCTTCGAGCTTGTCCTCGGGAATGCCGATGCCGGTGTCCCATACCTCGATCGACAGGCTCTGCCTGCGGCGGCGGCAACCCAGCATCACGCGGCCATGCGGGGTGTAGCGAATGGCATTGGTCAGCAGGTTGCGCAGGATGCGCGCCAACAACTGGATATCGCTGCGCACCAGTGCTGAACAGGGAATGAAGTCCAGCTGTAGCTGCTCGCTGCCAGCGATCTGGTGAAACTCCGCCGCCAGGTTTTCCAGCAACTGGCTGACGGCAAACGGGGCGATATCCGGCTTGATCACGCCGGCATCGAGCTTTGATATATCGACCAGCGTGCCAAGCAGGTTTTCGACGTCCTCCAGGGAATTGCTGATGTTACGGATCAGCCCGCCACTGGGTGCGGCGGGTTGCTCCAGCAATGCGCTGGTGAACAGCCGAGCGGCGTTCAATGGCTGCAGCAGGTCGTGACTCACTGCGGCAAGAAACTTGGTTTTCGACAGGTTGGCCAGCTCCGCCTCCCGCTTGGCTTCGCGCAGCCGCGCCTCGGCATGGGCGCGCTCGTCGATTTCGCATAGCAGCTGGTCGTTCAGACTGGTGAGCTCCGCCGTGCGCTCACGGACACGTTGTTCGAGGTTCTGATAGGCCTGGTGCAGCGCCTCCGCGGTGCGCCGGCGGTCGGTGATGTCCTGGATCAGCACGAAGATGCCGACCACCTCGCCGCTGGCCTGCCGGTTCGGTACATACGAGCGCAGCATGTAGCGCTGCAGGCCGGCATGGTTGCGCTCGGCCATCTCGAAGCTGACGCTTTCACCGCACAAGGCACGGTCGATATAGGGTTCGAGCTGCTGCCAGTGCTCGCCGCTGTGGATGTCCCGCAGGGACTGGCCGAGCATGCCTTCGCTGGGCCAGCGATACCATTCCTGGTAGACCTTGTTGGTGAATTCATAAGTCAGGTCAGCCGAGACATAGGCGATCAGCGCCGGCACGTGGTCGGTAATCAGGCGGATCCAGCGCTCGCTCTCGCGCAGCGCCTCGGCGTGGCGGTAACGCTCAGTGATGTCGGTGAAGGTGTTGACGAAGCCGCCGGTGGGCAGCGGATGGGTGCGGACCTCAAGCGTACGGCCATCGAACAGGTGCTGTTCGAGCTCAGTCAGAGGCAGACCCTCGGCGTCCCGAGTGGTGGGTGTCAGCAGCTTCAGCTCGCTGTCTGCCATCACTTCATCGAACGGCCGGTGCGCCTCGATGGGTGCCAAGCCGCAGAGTTCCAGAAAGCGTCCGTTCCACAGCTCCAGACCCCCATCGGCGCTGACCATCGCCACGCCCTGCGAGAGGTTATCTATGGCACGCTGCAACAAGCGGGACTTCTGCGCCAAGGCCTGCTCGCGCCGCATCGTCTCGCTGATCTTCACCTCGGTGATATCGGTGTAGAGCATCACCAGGCCACCTTCGCGCGTGGGCCGCTCGCTGACCTGCACCCAACGGCCGTTCTGCAGCCGGTAGACGGTGGGCTCGTTGGCCTTACCACGATGTTCCTCGGCGATCAGCCCGCTGCTCTCGGCCAACCGCTTGAGCTCCGACAGCCGCGTACCGCTGTTGATGCGCACGCGCGTTCGGCTCCAGATCGACTTGAAGCGCTTATTGAACAAAACAATGCGCTGGTCCTTGTCGAACAGCACGAAGGCATCGGAAATGCTCTCGATCGCGTCGACCAGATGCTGATGTGCAGTTTCCGCCCGCAGGCAGGCGTCGCTGAGCAAACGGTTGCTGGCCTTCAGTTCGGCCATTGCCTGGTTCAACGCATCGGTGCGTTCGCGGACTTGTTCAGCCAGTTCGACTGAATGCTGGAAGGCGGCGTATGACGCGTCGCGCCCGGTACTGCTGGACTCGATGCGCTCGATCAGCGCCGCATTGATCCGCCGCAGTTTGCGGTTTTCGCGCTCGAGTTCGGCCTGCCGATCGAGTCGCTCAACGAGCACCTTTTTCTCCAGCGCGTCCACCTGGCCGTCCGATGGCGACGCCGGTGAAGGTCTGGTTGATATGCATGCCATTGAACTGCTCTCCATAGGTGTTGAAGCCAATCACCTGCTGGCGTCGTAGGAAGGCCGAGACGTCGTCGCTGGAGCCGTTACCGTCGGTCTCCAGTCGCCGCAGAAAGCAGTCGCAGCCGATGGTCAGCAAGGGCGCGCCGAGACGCTGTTCGAGGCGTTCGAATACGGCTTCGAGGTTGGGCATCAGCGGGCCAGGACGCATCGCGGTCATCACGATGCCGTTCTCCACGGCGCAATAAAACGTCAGACTGAGGTCATCGTTGACCTTTTGGATCGAGCGGACGTAGTAGTGCTCGTTGATGCGCACTGCCAGCGGATGCGCAGCGAACAGTCGGTGATCGAGATCGCTGACCTCGACGCCGATCAGCCGTGCGTATTCCTCGGCAGCGGGTTCTGCGTTCAGTTCGTAGACGCGACGGGCGTGACTGTCCACGCGCGTCACCACCAGCTTCTCGGTGCGCGGCAGCATGTGATGGGTGGTGAACACCTCGAAATCCATCCAGGTGTTGATCAGCACGACCGCCGCCGCCCCGCTGTGAAACGTGCCGTCATAGTAGACGTGAGTGTCGGTCAGGTGATTGTCATCGCCGGCCGAGCCGCCGAAATGCGGAATGCTGCCAAAGGCGGCACTGAGCGCCGACAGCACGATCTCCTCGCGGCTGGACAGCCCATCCAGCAGAGTCAGGGCAAAACTGTGGTCCTTGATCGGCGCCAGCGAGTTGCTGCGGCAATCGCTGCCCAGCCGCTCGACCAGCTGCTGCGCATCGGTGAGGCTGAAGCGGTCCATCTCGTCGATCAGCTCGCAGGCGATGGAAAAGTTGCGGTGATCGAAGCCGACCGCCGTTACGCAGCTGCGGCCGTAGCCCTGGGGGGTGATCTCTCCAGCTGATGTACAACCCACCATGCGTACACCACCGAAGTATTGGTGCAGCGCATTACCCAGCGCTGGCAAATCGTACTCGGCAGAGCAGAAAAACAGGACGAAGCCGAGATACGGGTGAATCAGCTGGCGTGCCAGGTCCTGGGCCACCGTTTCGGCGTCCCTCGCTTCAGACATCGCTGTGCGCACCGCTAAGGATTCTTGCTCGACCACGCACCCACCCCATACACCGTTATCGTATGACCCCATTCTTGGCCAGGGCATAGGGCACGAACATGCTACTTCTGTACCGCCTGCGGCCTGCCAAGGTAGCAAAGCGACGAAACAGCACGGGGCTGATTGCTGCAGCTGCTCCCGGCGCATCGAACGAAAACAAAAACGGATGCCTCGAAAGGCATCCGCCTGGTTGTCGCAGGCTGGGTTAGAAGCGCTGCGTGGCACCATGGAACGCCCGTGCCGATGTTGCCCAAGGACACGCTGCCGACATCAACCAGACCCAGGGTGTCGCTGACCTGGCCGTATCCGGTCAGCATCTGGTCGAGGAAGAAGTCGAGTCAGTCGCAAGACAACTGCCCCAAAGCCGCTGTGGGCCGGTCCAGAAGCGAAATTGGCGAGTAAGGTCGCGGAGGGCTAGGGCTCAGGCGTCAGGCCCAGCCCGCGTCGGGTGCCGGCGCATTGGCGACAGCCACCCAGCCAGCGCGGGCCAAGCGCAGTGCTTCCAGGGCCGCCGTCAGATCCTGTCGCCGAAGGGTGCGCATCGCGGCGGCGACCTCGATGGGTCGATCAATTTCATGTCCTGCCTGCAGGCTCTGCCATGCCTGTTCGGCCTGGGCGCGCAAGTCCGCTCCGCTGGCTACGTGCCGGTCGCTGGCTTGGCGTGCGGCTCGCTCGATCACAACTTCATCTTGTGCGGCCAGTTTCACTGTGCTGTCGTTGAGGAATTGCTCGACGTGATCGAGAATCGCGTTGGCCGAGGCGGTCGGTGACTGCACGGCGAACAGCATCCCGGCCTGCTCGCCGAACTGACAGAAGCGACTGAACACGGCGTACCCCAGTTGCAACTCGCTGCGTAACCGTCGGAAGAAGTCCGCTTCGATCAGCCGCCCCAACACACGCCAGGAGGCCTCGCATTTGGCGGTACGGTCCGGCAACGGGCAGAACAGCAGAAATGCTGTTTCGGGCATCGCGGCGGCGCCACTGACGTCATGCCAGCGTTTCACCGTTGCTGGCACGCTGCGCGCGACCGGAGATAGCGCGGGTGTGCCTGGCAGCGTGTGGATCGCATCGGTCAGCGGTCCGCTCATGGACGACGCGAAGCCGATGGCCAGGCCTTGCCACTGTGCCGTTTGCCACAGCCGAGCCAGTGAGGATGAGGCTGCGGTCTGGCCAGCGACCGCAGTCGAATCTGCCAGCAGTCGAGGCAGGCGGTTGAGCAACTGACGGACCAGCATGACATCGCTGCTGAGTGCCGCGGCGCGTTCAGCCAGTGCGTGGCCCTCGGTAAACGCCGCGGCTGGCGGCGCGCTAAGCACGGGCGTGATGTCGCTCAGAATTACCGGTATGGCCTCGGCAAAGCCTGCCAGCCTGAGGCACCAGGCATCCCCGAAATCCTCGAAAAGCAGCGCTACACCAGCTTGTTGGGCAGCCCACGCAGCTGATTGCAGCGCATGGGTCAGGGTGTGTGACAAGGCGGGGAAAGACTCGCCTCGCATGAACTGCCAGCGTAAAAACAAAGCGCCCTGTCCGCTCATGTCTTCCGGACCCTGCCAACGCAGTGCGGGCGGGATATCAGCCGCTTCATGGCGCAGTATTCCGGGTCTCAACCAGGGATTCGCAGCCGGCTGTTGCCAGTCCCAGTCGATAGGCACTGTCCGCTGCGGCGGTTCGGGCCGCAGGCGCAGCGGAAAACCGCTGGTTTCGATGGCCGCGCAGCTGGTCTTGTCGGTGATGAGGACCAGCGGCGCGCCACCGAGCATCTGCGCCGTGAGCAATGAAAGCGCCTGTTTGACTGCAGTGTCATCGCTGTCGAGGCTCCAGGCCAGCGGATCCACCCAGTACCGTAGCCGTGCCAGCGGTTCGGCGTTCTGCAGGCTTCGATGGCGGATGCGCTGATATTCCGCATGACATGGCTGCCAACGTGCATCGTCGGCAAAGAACCGCAACCAGTCGAGCACGGCTTCGACCAGCTCGGCCGGTGCCGACATTCCTCGTTCCGTCGGCAACAGTTCCACGACCACAATGCCCTGCCCCGCATACCAATAAGGAATGCGCGGCTTCACCGACTGGCACAATCCGGCATCACGCAGGCGTTGGGCGAGCCCGCCTGGCGCTTCAGACGCGAGCCAGACGGACAGGTAATCCAGCGCCGGTACGGCGTGCTCCGGCAATCCGTCAAGCGCGAACGCCAGCAACAGGCGTGGCTGAGCACTGAGCTGCAAGCGAAACCAGCCGTTAGCCTTACAGCGCCAAGGCGGGACTTCGCGCCGCACCAAGGGATGGCTGGCGAGCCCCGCATCCATTTGCTCGGCGAGACACTGCAAGACCTCTTCGTGCTGAGGCCCGGCCAATAGCAGCTCGATCTGGCCGGCATGGTAAAACCGCCGATGATAGCCAAGCAGAGCCTGCTGAAAGGCTGCGTCCTCCACCGGGAGCGTGTCGCGGTTGCCTGCATGAAAGCCCGCGAACGGATGGGTTGGGTCGAGCGCGTGTCCGAGCGCCGCGTCGCATAGCGTTTCGGCATCCTGCGCACGCGCTTGGTATTCGGCCTGCAGCACCTCGCGTTCACGCAGCTGCGCAGCTGGGTCCAGCAACGGATTGGCGAGCATGTCTACGAGACGACGCAGGCCCTCTTCGAGCTGGTCGGCCGGCAACTGAAAGAAGAAGTCGGTATGCCGTTCACGGGTCGATGCGTTCAGCTGCCCTCCACATCCTTGAACGAGGGGCATCAGACCTTCGGCGGCAGAGTAATTCCGGCTGCCGAGAAACAGCAGATGCTCAAGAAAATGCGCCAGCCCAGGATAGGCACTCGGCGCGTCATGCGAACCGGCATGGACTCGCACCAGTGCTGCGGCCTGCGAGCTGCCAAGCAACGGCATCAGGCGCACGCGCAGCCCATTGGGAGGAACAGTTTGCGACGGTTGCTGGACAGGATCGGCTGACGAGTGCATTGGGCAACGTGTTCCGGCTGTGGGTCTGGGAGGATCGCGCCGAGGTTCGCTTGGCACAATGATGCTTAAGCATCAAACCCTGGGGCCAGCTCGGCAAGGCCGGCCGTCGTCAGGTGTCCAGATGCCCATCGAGGAACTGCAGCAGACGGCGCTGCATCAGCTTGCCGGCATTGCCCAGGCAGGCAATGGGCGATCCGCGCAACCCTTCCCGGGAAAATTCGGCGGCCTCACCCGTCATGGCCAGGGGACAGTCGAGGCTCAGCGCAAGCTTGGCAAACTGCTTGAGCAAGGCTGCGTTGGGCGGAACATTGGAATACAGCACCAATGCGCGCGGGCG
Source organism: Stutzerimonas stutzeri (assembly GCF_024448935.1). Lineage (GTDB taxonomy): Bacteria > Pseudomonadota > Gammaproteobacteria > Pseudomonadales > Pseudomonadaceae > Stutzerimonas > Stutzerimonas stutzeri_AO. Next base: position 3,729 of record NZ_JAMOIE010000056.1, on the reverse strand, counting down.
AACCTTTTCGCAGATCAGGGTCAGCTCGTCCAGCGGTTGGCCGATGGCCAGCACGCTGACGGCAACCTCGTCGCTGGAAAGCAGCAGGCCGGCAATCAATAACTCCAGCTCGCGGCATTGCCCTGGCACAGCCGCCAGCAGCACGCGATCTTCCGCCTGGGCTCGCGCAAGTTGCAGTCGCTGCAGCACGCGGGCACGCAGGAAATTGTCAAGAAAGAGCCACTCGCTGGTCTGACCGAACTCATCCTGGCGCACCAGTAACTGCTGCCACACCGGCAACAGCACATCCTGAAACACGACCGGCAATGGATAGGTCGAGAAGACCTGGCCATAGACCTGATCGAGGCGGCTCTCGTCGAAACTGCTTATTGCCCGCTGCACCTGAGCCTGCCATTCGCCCCATTCGCCAGCCACGGCCTCCGCCGCTCGGGTTGCGGCACTGCGCGACAGAATGCTGCCCACCTTGCTCACCGCCACGCCACGCTCCGTCCAGGCCACGATACTGCGCACCGCTTCGACATCGGCCATCGAATAGAGACGATGACCGCTCTCGGTGCGGGTCGGTTGGATCAAGCCATAGCGGCGCTCCCAGGCACGCAGGGTGACCGGATTGACCCCGGTCAGGCGTGATACCTCTCGGATCGGGAACAACTCTTCCTGCTTGAGCGATGAAGACGAAAGCAGCGAAGAAGCACGGGCAAATTCAGTCATGAGGCGGACAGCTCATGCAAGGGAATGGGCGCATTGTAACTCAGGGTCGGCAGACATAGGCTCTACAGAGCTTATACACGTACAGGATTGTGCAAGGTCTCCGAAACTGCCGTTCAAACAAGCAGGACGTGCTGATCAACCTGACGGTGTTCTACAAGGCAGTCGATGCGAGCATGGCGGCCTTGTGCGGCGCTGAAGTGCTGGTGCGCTGGCAACATCCGCAACGCGGCTTGCTCACCCCGTTCCACTTCAGCGGCCCGGCAGAACGTGCAGGGCTGATCGAAGCACTGGATTTCGTAGTCCTTACCCAGGCCTGCGAGCAGCTCGCCACGTGGACCAGACAGCCATCCCGGGCGGCACTGACGCTCGCGGTCAACCTCAGTGCGAGCCTGCTCTACCAAGTCGACTTCGTCGACCGGGTGCTGGCCTTGCTGAAGCGCACCGGGGCCAATCCGCGACTGCTGAAGCCTGAAATCACCGAATCCCTGTTACTCGGTGACATGGAAGAAGCGGTGGTTCGGATGTTAAAGCCCTGAAGCAGCACGGCATTCGGTTCCCGATTGACGACTTCGGCACAGGTTACTCATCAATGGCCTACCTGCAGCGACTATCACTCGATCAACTGAAGATCGACCAATCGTTCGTCCGTCAGCTGGTCGAAGATGCCAGCAGCCAGACCATCATCCGCGCCACCTGTGCGCTCGCGTCCGGGCTCAAGCTGGAAGTGATTGCCGAAGGTGTCGAGACGGAGGAACAGCGGTCATTGCTGATCGCCAATGGCTGCGACATGTTTCAGGGTTACCTGTTCAGCCGGCCGGTTCCGCTGGAAGCATTCGAAGCGTTCGAGCTGGAACCCGTGACCTGAGGGTCGCGCCGCGCCCACACGCCGAGATGGGCCGCTTACAACGCCAGCGGCGCCCGGCGGCACAGAGTAATCAAAGCCTGCAGCCACTGTTCATGAGTGTTCAGGCAAGGGACCAGCTGCAGATCCGTGCCACCGGCCGCCTGGAACTGTTCGCGGCCTCGATCACCGATTTCCTCCAGCGTTTCGATGCAGTCGGCCACGAACGCCGGGCACATCACCAACAACTTCTTCACCCCCCTGGCAGCCAGCGCTTCCAGGTGCGCCTCGGTATAGGGCTCGATCCACTTGGCACGCCCCAGTCGCGACTGAAACGACACCGACCACTGTTCGGGCTGCAAGCCGGCGCGCTCGGCGAACGCAGCGGCGCTCTGGATGCACTGCGCGCGGTAGCAACTGGCGAGGACGGCACCTTCGGCACGCTGGCAGCAATCAACGGTTTTCAGACAATGTGCGCCGGTTGGATCGGTCTTGCGCAGGTGCCGCTCAGGCAAGCCGTGAAAGCTCAGCAGCAGGTGGTCGAAGGGTTGTTCCAGGTGCAGTTGGGCACTCGCAACCAGCGCATCGAGGTACTCCGGCTGGTCGAAAAACGGCTGCAGGATCGACAGCTGAATGTCGAGGTTTCGCTCACGAATCACCCGCCGCGCCTCTTCGATGACGGTGGTCGTGGTGCTGTCGGCGAACTGTGGATACAACGGCGCCAAGGTGACCTGCCGGATGCCCTGCCCGGCCAATTTCAGCAGCGAGCGCTCAATGGACAGTTCGCCATAGCGCATCGCCAGTTCCACCGGGCCCTCTTTCCAGTACGGGCGGGCGGCGTCGGTAAGGCGTTGACTGAGCACCACCAGTGGCGATCCTTCCGGCCACCAGATGGAAGCGTAGGCATGTGCGGACTGTTCCGGGCGCTTGATCAGGATCAGCGAGACCAGCAACCGGCGAATTGGCCAAGGCAGGTCGATGACATAGGGATCCATCAGAAACTGGTTGAGATAGCGGCGTACATCAGCCACTTCAGTGGATGCCGGCGAACCCAGATTGACCAACAACAACGCCTGCTCGGACATGCACATTTCCAACTACTGATTAATGGAGCGCGCCGCAACCCGTTGGTCGCGGCGCCATTTTCGCATAGCGACTACGCCTTGCGCAGGTCCGCCAATGCCGCATCCAGCGTCACGAAGCGAAACTGCAACCCCGCAGCCTGCAATCGCAACGGCTGGGCTTTCTGACCGCCTAGAATCAACCCCGACAGCTCACCCAGGCCAACCTTCAACGCCAGCGCCGGTACCGGCAGAACTGCTGGTCGTCCCAAACTCGCCGCGAACGCCTTGGCAAAGTCGGCATTACGCACCGGCTGAGGTGCGCAGGCATTGTAGGGCCCCGCAGCATCGGGCTGGTGCAACAGAAAATCTATCAGGCCGATCTGATCGTTGATGTGGATCCACGACATCCACTGACGACCACTACCCTGCCTGCCTCCCAGCCCGAGCGCGAACAAGGGTCTGAGCCGTTGCAGGAACCCGCCATGAGCTGCCAACACCAGCCCCGTTCGGACCACCACCACACGAATGCCCAACGGCTCAGCTCGCGTGGCGCTTTCCTCCCAGGCGGCACAGAGCTGGCTGGCGAAATCGTTGGTAACCGGGCTGTCATCCTCGCTCAGTTCCCGTTCACCGCCATCGCCATACCAACCGACGGCCGAGCCGGAAATCAGCAGCGCCGGCTTTTGCTGCCTGGTCGCAAGCCATTCGATCAATTGCTCGGTTAACTTGATACGGCTGTTCCAAAGCAACAGACGGCGGGATTTGGTCCAGGGACGATCTGCAATCGGCGCACCTGCGAGGTTGATAACCGCGTCAAGCCGGACCTGATCGAGCTCGCCCAGATCGCCGATGCCCGTTACCAACTCGCCGCAACGGTCCGCCACCTGCTCGGGTGACCGACTCCAGACCCACAGCTGATGGCCCTGAGACAACCAGTGTTTACAGAGTGCACGACCGATCAGGCCGGTCCCACCGGTGAGCAATATGTTCATTGCGGCCTCCGCAAGTCAGCTGTGGGCCCGCACCGATGACTCTGCGGGCTGCTACGTTCTGATGTAGCACCTGTACAGACGCCGACTGCTGTCTAACGTAGTAACGCCAGCGTAGTCTATG
>NZ_JAMOIE010000055.1 GCF_024448935.1 Stutzerimonas stutzeri | reverse complement strand
CGTGGCTAAAGCCCAGCGATCGCACGCAGCGAACTCCAACGCCCGTTGCACCTCAGATTCAGCACGATCCATGTTTCATGAGGACTTGCCGATGCCCCAATTGCTCGAACCCGCCCAGCTGAATCAGCTGCGCCTGCGCAACCGCGCCGTGCTGGCTCCGATGACTCGCGTCAGCGCCGAGCCGGAAGGGCAACCCAACGAACTGATGCGCGACTATTACCAGGCATTCGCAGAGGGCGGCTTCGGCATGTTGATTACCGAAGGCACCTATACGGACACAGCCTACAGCCAGGGATATCTGAACCAGCCGGGCCTGGCCACCGAGGTTCAGCGTGACAGCTGGGTGCCGATTGTCAGCGCGGTACACCAGGCGGGAGCGGCGATCATCGCTCAGCTGATGCACGGTGGTGCGCAGACCCAGGGCAATATCCACCACGCCCGCCACGTCGCGCCGTCGGCCGTTCAGCCGGGCGGGCGACAGTTGAGCTTCTACGGCGGCGAAGGCCCCTATGCGACACCCGCAGAGATGACCGAAGCGGAAATCCATGAAGCGATTGCCGGCTTCGTCCAGGCTGCGAAACATGCGCGTGAGGCCGGTTTCGATGGGGTGGAGCTGCATGGCGCCAACGGCTACCTGCTGCACGAATTCATGACCGCCGAGTTCAATCAGCGCACCGACCGCTGGGGCGGTGACTACAAGGCCAGACTGGCCCTGCCGCTGGACGTCATCCGTGCGGTACGTGAGGCGGTCGGGGCGGGGTTCGTCGTCGGTATGCGGCTGTCGCAAAGCATGGTCACGGACAGCCAGCTTAAATGGGACGGTGGGGTTGAAGCGGCGCGCTATCGTTTCGCCACGCTAGCCTCCTCAGGGCTCGATTACATCCACGTGACCGAAGGCGACATAAGTGCACCGGCGTTCGAGGAAGGCGAAAGCCTGGCGGCAATCGCCAAAGGCGCCGTTGAGATCCCGATCATCGGCAATGGCGCCATCGGCACGGGCGAACAGGCGCAGCAATTGCTCGACGCCGGCGTGCTGGATTTCCTGGCGATCGGCAAGGCGGCGCTGGCAAACCATGATTGGCCGTTGCGCGTACAGGAAAAGGCGCCCCTGAGCGCATTCGACTACGAGATGTTCGCGCCAATGGCGACCATCACCAATGAACTGGCTTGGCGGGGCACCCATGGTCGTTCCGCCGTGCGCCGCTAAATGCGCCTGTCATCTCGTGTTGCTTGAAAACCGGCGACAGCCAAGGCACTACCAATGCAGAGCGCTGTCTGCTTCCAAAGTACCATTCCGCTTTTGACGGAGTAGGGTGCTTAATGAGTTGTCGGAATACTTCCGTCATCACAAAAGAGAGGAATCAGCCATGTGGACTAAACCTGCTTTTACCGACCTGCGCATTGGTTTCGAAGTCACCATGTACTTCGCCAATCGCTGATTGATCTGCCCCGGCCCCGGTCGGGGCTCCGTTTTTTGGGAGCTGCCCATGTTCATCCAGATTTTAGGTTCGGCTGCTGGCGGCGGCTTTCCTCAGTGGAACTGTAATTGCGTCAACTGTGCCGGGCTGCGCAACGGTAGCTTGCGTGGCAAAGCCCGCACTCAATCGTCGATTGCAATCAGTGATGACGGCGAGAACTGGATTCTCTGCAACGCCTCGCCGGACATTCGTGCTCAGCTTGAGTCCTTCCCTAAGCTACAACCGGCTCGCGGCCCCCGAGACACCGCGATTGGCGCGATCATCCTGCTCGACAGCCAGATCGATCACACCACCGGCCTGCTGACGCTGCGTGAGGGCTGCCCACACGAAGTTTGGTGCACCGAGATGGTTCATCAGGATCTGAGCACCGGCTTCCCGCTGTTTAACATGCTTGAACATTGGAACGGCGGTCTGCGCTGGAATCCGATCGCGTTGGAAGGCAGTTTCACCATCGCGACCTGCCCAAACCTGAACATCACCCCGATTCCGCTGCGCAGTTCAGCGCCGCCGTATTCGCCGCACCGCAACGACCCGCATCCCGGCGACAACATCGGTCTGTTGATCGAAGACCGTAAAACCGGCGGCACGCTGTTTTACGCGCCGGGTCTGGGCCAGGTCAGCCCTGAACTGCTGGAACTGATGCGCAGTGGCGATTGCCTGCTCGTCGACGGCACCCTGTGGCGCGATGACGAAATGCGCGTGCGCGAAGTCGGCACCAAACTGGGCAGCGAAATGGGCCACCTTCATCAGAGCGGCCCAGGCGGCATGATCGAGGTGCTCGACGGCATGCCGGCTGCGCGCAAGGTTCTCATCCATATCAACAACACCAATCCGATCCTCGACGAGGACTCCGCCGAACGGGCGGTGCTCGACGAGCACGGGATTGAAGTCTCGTTCGATGGCATGAGTATCGAACTGTAGGGTAGAACGACCCCCAACTCACCGAAAGCAGTGGCTGAAGGCGCTCGCCTGTGCCTGGAGGAACAGCCCGTACAACCCGTAAGGAAGTTCTTATGACCCTGCCAGCCATGACTCCGTCCGAGTTCGAAACAGCGCTACGCGCCAAGGGCGACTACTACCACATCCATCATCCCTTCCACCGCGCCATGTATGAAGGCCGCTCGACCCGTGAGCAGATTCAGGGCTGGGTCGCGAACCGCTTCTACTACCAGGTCTGCATTCCGCTGAAGGATGCAGCGATCATGGCTAACTGCCCGGATCGCGATGCCCGCCGCGAATGGGTCCAGCGGATCATTGACCACGATGGCAGCCCAGGCGAGGAGGGTGGTATCGAAGCCTGGCTGCGCCTGGCTGAAGCCGTGGGCCTGGACCGCGAGCAGGTGTTGTCGCAGGAGTTGGTGCTACCGGGCGTGCGCTTCGCGGTAGACGCCTATGTCAATTTCGCCCGCCGCGCCGTCTGGCAGGAGGCGGCCAGCAGTTCGCTCACCGAACTGTTCGCCCCGACCATCCATCAGTCGCGCCTGGACGCCTGGCCGCAGTACTACAGCTGGATAGATGCGTCCGGTTACGACTACTTCCGCAAACGCCTGAAGCAAGCCCGCCGCGACGTCGAGCATGGCCTGCGCATCACGCTGCAGCACTACAAGACGCGCCACGCTCAGGAGCGCATGCTGAACATTCTTCAGTTCAAACTCGACGTTTTGTGGAGCATGCTCGATGCCATGAGCATGGCCTATGAGTTGGACCGCCCGCCGTATCACACCGTGACCCGCGAACGTGTCTGGCACAAGGGCATCACATTCTGAGCCGTTACCGAGCCACCAGCGGAGGGCGGCAACGCTCCGTCGATCCGAGCAACTGGTGGGCTTGAGCCCACCGATTCAGCACCGATGATGTTTCACTGGCGAGACAGAGGACCATGAGCGCTATCCAACTGACCCAGATCCCGGTTTTTCGCCGCGGTTTTCGCTACCAATGGGAACCGGCGCAAAACTGCCATGTGCTGCTGTATCCCGAGGGCATGATCAAGCTGAACGTGAGCGCATCGGAGGTTTTGGGCGAAGTGGATGGCACCCGGAGTGTCGGGGGAATTGTCGCCATCCTGCAGAGCCGCTTCCCCGATGCCGAGGGCATCGAGGAAGACATCGTTGCATTTCTGGAGGTCGCCGTTGAACGGTTCTGGATCGAGCTTCGCTAAGCCGGGTTTCGAGCCCGGCCCGCCGCTGTGGCTGCTGGCGGAGCTGACCTATCGCTGCCCCCTGCAGTGCCCGTATTGCTCCAATCCGCTGGATTTCGCTCGCAGCCATGATGAGCTGAGCACTGCCGAGTGGATCGAGGTGTTCCGCCAGGCGCGCGAAATGGGCGCGGCGCAGCTGGGTTTCTCCGGTGGCGAACCCTTGGTCCGTCAGGATCTGGCCGAGCTGATCAAGGCGGCACGGGACCTGGGCTATTACACCAACCTGATCACCTCGGGCATCGGCCTCACCGAGGAGAAGATCGCCTCGTTCGCCGACGCTGGGCTCGACCACATTCAAATCAGTTTTCAGGCCGCTGACGAGGAAGTGAACAACCTGCTCGCCGGGTCGAAAAAGGCGTTCGCCCAGAAGCTTGCCATGGCGCGGGCGGTCAAGGCGCACGGCTATCCGATGGTGCTTAACTTTGTCACCCATCGGCACAACATCGACAACATCGACCGCATCATTCAGCTCTGCCTGGAGCTCGAAGCCGACTTCGTGGAACTCGCGACCTGTCAGTTCTATGGCTGGGCCGAGCTCAACCGCGCCGGGCTGTTACCTGGCAAGGAACAACTGGTACGTGCCGAGCGGATCACCAATGAATGGCGTGACAAGCTCGCCGCCGAGAATCACCCCTGCAAGCTGATCTTCGTCACGCCCGATTATTATGAAGAGCGTCCCAAGGGCTGCATGAACGGCTGGGGCAATCTGTTTCTCGACATCACCCCGGACGGCACGGCGCTGCCTTGCCACAGCGCACGCCAACTGCCCATCACCTTTCCCAACGTGCGTGAGCAACGCATCGAGCAGATCTGGAAGCACTCGATGGGCTTCAACAGGTTTCGCGGCTTCGACTGGATGCCCGAGCCGTGCCAATCCTGCGATGAAAAGGAAAAAGACTTCGGCGGCTGCCGCTGCCAGGCCTTCATGCTCACCGGCGACGCCGCCAACGCGGATCCGGTATGCAGCAAGTCCGCCCATCATGACAAGATTCTCGCTGCTCGCATCGAGGCCGAGCAGGCCCCGCGCGGGTTGAATGAGCTGACTTTCCGTAACGAGAAGGCGTCCAAGCTGATTCTCAAGGTATAGGTCCGTTTGGGGCATGCCTGATTGACCGGAACCGATCGATATGAGCAAAACCGAAACGCCGTATGGCTTCTGGAACAGCGACTGGACTGCCGAAAAAGCCGCCTCGGCCAGCCGCGACTTCGCAGAACTGCGTGCCGGGCATGGGGGCTTGTTCTGGATTCAGTACGATCCCGCCGATGCGCGTTGCACCCTCTGGTACTGGCGCGACGGCACGGCGCAATGCCTGACACCCGCTGAGTTTTCCCTGCGCAGTCGGGTATACGAATACGGTGGTGGTGCACTTTGCCTGACCGATGAGGGCGTGGCTTTCGTCAATGAAAGCGACCAGCAGATCTATCTGCAACCACTTGCCGGTACGAGGGCTGGCCAGCCGGTGGCGCTCACCTCGCGTCCCCATTGCCGTTATGGTGACCTGCAATACGATCACCGCCAAGGCGCCATCGTCGCGGTGGAGGAAACCCGGCATGACAAGGGCGTCGAGCACCGACTGGTGAGCGTTTCGCTTGCAGGCGAACACAAGCTGCTTGCCGAAGGCGCGGACTTCTATGCTGCGCCGACCCTGGATGCTGCTGGCGAGCGTTTGGCCTGGATTCAGTGGCATCGGCCCGAGCAGCCCTGGACGGCCACCAGCCTCTGGATGGCCGACTACCTGCCTGATGGGCGCCTCGATCAACCGCTGTGCCTGGCTGGCACTGAGGGTACGGAATCGCTGCAACAGCCTCGCTTCGCCGATGACGGCACGCTGTGTTGCCTGACCGACCGCGCCGGTTGGTGGCAACCCTGGCAGAGCCAGGGCGATGCAATGGTGCCGGTGAATCGCTTTGTTCGCCACCGCTTCGATCACGCCCCCGCGCCTTGGCAACTGGCGACCGTCAGCTACCTGCCACTGACCGAGGGTGCCTGGTTATCGACCCGGCTGGTGGACGGCTACGGCTTGCTGTTCGAGCATGACGCTGAGGGCAACGAGCGACAGCTCGCCTCCGAGTACAGCCGTTGTCGCCAGTTGGCCGTGGATGACCGTCATTACTATTGCCTTGCCGGAGCGCCGGACCGGGCGCCCGCCGTACTGGCAATCGACCGTCACAACGGCGAGACCACGATACTGGCCGGCGGCGAGCAGCCATTGCCGGCGGAGCAGCTGTCTCGTGCCCAACCGTTCCGTTTTGCCACCGGGCATGGGGAAGTCGCGCACGCCTTCTTCTATCCGCCTGGTAATGCGGACCGCCGCGGCTTGCCCGGGGAGAAGCCACCGCTGGTTGTGTTCATGCATGGCGGGCCGACCTCGGCCAGCTATCCGGTCTTCGATCCGCGCATTCAGTACTGGACCCAACGCGGTTTCGCCGTTGCCGACATCAATTACCGTGGCAGCAGTGGATTTGGACGTGCCTACCGGCAGCGCTTGCGCGGCAACTGGGGTGTGCTGGAAGTCGAGGATGCCTGCGCGGCGGTGCAGTCGCTGGCGGTGCGCGGCCAGATCGATCCCGCGCGGACCTTCATTCGCGGCTCCAGCGCCGGCGGCTACAGCGCACTCTGCGCGTTGGCCGCCAATGCCGGGTTTACTGGCGGCGCCAGCCTGTACGGGGTCAGCGATCCGCTGGTATTGCGGCGGGTGACCCACAAGTTCGAGGCGGACTATCTGGATTGGCTGATCGGTGATCCCGTGCGCGACGCCCAGCGCTACCGGGAACGCACGCCGCTAAACAACGCGGCACGGATTCAGGTTCCGATGATCTTCCTGCAAGGCGGTCAGGACGTTGTGGTGCTTCCCGAGCAGACCGAGTCAATGGTTGCAGCGCTGCGCGAACAGGGCCTGCCAGTGGAATATTGCCTCTATCCAGACGAGCGCCACGGCTTTCGCCAGGCAGGAAATCTGGCCGATGCGCTGCAGCGCGAATGTCGCTTCTATCAGGGGCTGCTTGGCTGATCGAAGGACCGTTCCCGCTGCATGGCCGAGACATGCGCCTCTTTCAGGATTACTTTGGTGCGGGAAAGCAGTACGCTTGCCCAAAGTAAAATAATAACGAGAGGCCGCCTTATGAGCCCTAATCTGAGCCTGCAACGTAAGTTTGTCTCGCCCGAGATCGTGTTTGGTGCAGGCTGTCGGCATAGCGCCGGCAACTATGCGAAGAATTTTGGCGCGCGCAAGGTGCTGCTGGTGTCCGACCCGGGTGTGGTTGCTGCCGGATGGGTCAGCGATGTGCAGGCGAGTCTGGCACGGCAGGGCATCGAGTTTCACCTGTTCACTCGGGTCTCGGCCAATCCTCGCTCCGAGGAAGTGATGCTCGGCGCCGAGGTGTATGGCAGCGCAGGTTGTAATGTCATCGTAGCGGTCGGTGGCGGGAGCCCGATGGATTGCGCCAAGGGCATCGGCATCGCGGTGGCCCACGGTCGCGATATCGTCGAGTTCATAGGGGTCGATACGTTGCGGGTGCCCAGCCCGCCACTGATCCTGATCCCCACGACTGCCGGCACATCGGCCGATGTGTCGCAGTTCGTGGTCATTTCCAACCAGACCGAACGGATGAAGTACTCCATCGTCAGCAAGGGCGCCGTGCCGGACGTCTCGCTGATCGATCCGGAAACCACCCTGAGCATGGATCCGTTCCTGTCTGCCTGTACCGGTATTGACGCGCTGGTGCATGCCATCGAGGCCTTTGTTTCGACTGGCCATGGCCCGCTGACCGATCCTCATGCCTTGGAAGCGATGCGGCTGATCGGCGGCCATCTGGTGGAGATGATCGCCAGTCCGGCCGATATTCGACTGCGCGAAAAGATCATGCTCGGCAGCATGCAGGCCGGCCTGGCCTTCTCCAACGCGATTCTCGGTGCGGTGCATGCAATGTCTCACAGCCTTGGCGGTTATCTGGATCTGCCGCATGGCCTGTGCAATGCGGTGTTGGTCGAACATGTTGTGGCGTTCAACTACGATTCGGCGCCGGATCGCTTCAAGGTGGTGGCGCAGACCTTGGGCATAGACAGCCGCGGGCTGAACCATCGGCAGATTCGTGAACGACTCGTGCAACATCTGATCAGCCTCAAGCAGGCCATTGGCTTCAACGAAACGCTCGGCTTGCACGGGGTGAATCTCTCTGACATCCCGTTTCTCTCGCAGCATGCAATGCAAGACCCTTGCATCCTGACCAATCCCCGTTCATCGACCCGGCGCGACGTCGAACTGGTCTATGCCGAAGCACTCTGAACAGGACGATGCCCTTGCCGAGCTGCTCGGGCTAGGCATTCATTCGGCCCGCAAAAGCCATTACCCGGAACTGGTGGCTCGTCTTGAAGAGCTGGAGACCGAGCGCAACCGTTACAAATGGCTGTTCGAACACGCCGTACATGGCATTTTCCAGGCCAGTCTGCAGGAAGGCATTCGCGCAGCCAATCCGGCCCTGGCAAGGATGCTCGGCTACGAAAGCCCGGCTGAGGCGCTGTGGCGCCTGACCGACCTTTCACATCACCTGTTCATCGGTGGTGAAGACGAGCTTCGGCAGATTCGGCGTACGCTGAACAGTCAGCAAGGCTTGTCCGGATACGAGACCCGTCTGCGGCGCAAGGACGGCAGTCCCATCGACGTCATGATGAACCTGCTGCTCAAGCCGGACGAAGAAGGCCTGGTTGAAGGCTTCGTTGCCGACATCACCGAACGCAAGCTGGCGCAGATGCGCTTGCTACAGCTCAACGAACAGTTGGAGTACCGGGTCGCCGAGCGCACCTGCGAGCTGCGCAAGGCTCGGGACGTGGCCGAGCAAGCCAACCACAGCAAGGACAAGTACCTTGCCGCTGCCAGCCATGACCTGTTGCAGCCGCTCAATGCGGCGCGCCTGTTGATCTCGACATTGCGCGAGCGCGGCTTAGCGGAGGCTGAAGCGAACCTGGTCGAGCGAGCCCATCAGGCGCTCGGGAGCGCCGAAGACTTGCTGACTGATTTGCTCGACATCTCCAAGCTGGATCAACAGGCGATCAAGCCCGATATCGAGCTTTATCGCCTCGATGAGCTGCTGCTGCCACTTGTCTCCGAATTCCAGTCAGTAGCCGAAGCCGCAGGCCTCAGCTTCGATCATTACATCCCAGCGTATGCGCTACGCAGCGATTTCCGGCTGCTGACGCGCATTTTGCGTAACTTTCTCAGCAATGCCTGCCGCTACACCGATCAAGGCCGAGTGCTGCTGGGCGCGCGCAAGCGCGGCGAATACCTGCGTATCGAGGTCTGGGACACGGGGCGAGGCATCGAGACGGATCAGCTGCAGTCGATCTTCCTCGAGTTCAATCAGCTGGGTGTGCAGCGCGCCACCGAACGCGCCGGCGTTGGGCTCGGCCTGGCCATCGTCGATCGTATCGCCTCGATGCTGGCTTATCCGATTCAGGTGCGTTCGCGGTTGGGGCGAGGCTCCGTGTTCAGCATTGATGTGCCGCTGGCCGATCTGCCTGAGCAGACGCCTGCCGAAGCGCCAATGCTGATGCCGGTACCTGACAACCCGTTACCGTGCCGTCGCTTGCTGATCCTGGATAAGGAGCTGAGCATCCTGCACAGCATGGCCGCGTTGCTGGGGCAGTGGGGCTGCGAGGTATTGACAGCCACTGACCTGGAAGCGGCGTTGGCCGTGCTCGGCGGATCGCCGCCGGAGGTGATTCTCGCCGACTACCACCTCGATCAGGGCGTGACGGGATGGGATGTAGTCACTGCGCTGAGGAAACACTTTGCGCAGGCGATCCCGGCGGTCATGGTCACGGCCGATCGCAGTGACCAATGTCGTCGCCAACTGCAAGGGTTTGGTGTCCCGGTGCTGAACAAACCCGTCAAGGCCGGGAAGCTTCGATCAGTTCTGAGTCACTTGCTCAGCGATCGCCACGCATGCTCCGAAATCAGCTGAAGGAAGCGGAACGGGCTGCGCTCAACTGTCTCGCGAGGCTGCCTGATGACGACGCGGCAGGCCCATCGATATCAATGCGGCCAGCAGCACGAAGGCGCTCGATATCCATAAGCAGGCCTCAAGCCCATACGCTTGGTAGACCCAACCGGACAGCAGGGTGCCGACCAGCCGGCCCAGCGCGTTGGACATGTAATAGAAGCCGACGTCCAACGACACGCCGTCGGCCTTGGCATAGGACACGATGAGATAGCTGTGCAGCGACGAGTTTATGGCGAAGATCGCGCTAAACAACAGTAAGCCCCCAAGCAGTACCGTCTGGGGCGACCACTCCGTACCCAGCCCTAACGCTATTGCTGCCGGCAGGCCCGCCAACAGCAACGCCCAAACGAACGCCGAGCGGCCGTCCGGCACCTCACCTCGGTTCTTGCCCGTGATAGCCGGAGCAAGCGACTGGACGATGCCGTATCCGATCACCCATAGGGCGAGAAAGCCGCCTACCTGCCAGAAATCCCAGCCAAATACGGCAGACAGATAGACCGGCAGCGCCACCACGAACCAGACATCGCGCGCGCCGAACAGGAACAGCCGGGCTGCTGACAGAACGTTTATGGCCCGGCTCTTGGAAAGCAATTCGCGAAACTTGGGTTTCGCCTTGGCCTTGCCCAGGTCCTTTTTCAGCAGCACAAGACTGGAAACCCAGATCAGCGACAGCGCAGCGGCCATGACCAGCAAAGCCCCGCGGAAGCCGATAGCCGCAAGCAGGGCGCCGCCAAGGAAAAAGCCAACACCTTTGAGTGCGTTCTTCGATCCGGTCAGGACGGCCACCCACCGGTACAGTGTGCCTTGCTGGCCCTCCGGCACCAAGAGTTTGATTGAGCTCTTGGCGCTCATCTTGTTCAGGTCCTTGGCGATGCCTGACAGCGCTTGCGCACCCATCACCCACGGCATCGTCAGCCATGTGGCGGGCACGGTGAGCATCAGCAATGCCACGATTTGCATGGCCAGGCCGGTGTTCATGGTGCGATTGAGCCCAAGCCGTGCCCCCAGGTAGCCACCGACCAGATTGGTGATGACACCGAATACTTCGTAGAAGAGAAACAGGGCCGCGATTTGCAACGGTGTGTAGCCGAGCACGTGAAAATGCAACACGACCAGCATGCGCAGCGCGCCGTCGGTCAGGGTGAACGCCCAATAATTACCGGTCACCAGCAGATACTGGCGAACCTCCGGTGCGAGGCGGGAAAGGGCGTGCATGATGGAGTCCCGTTGCGTTGTGGAATGAGCGCAAGGCCGCTGGAACCCCAGCGCCCTGCGTTCGGGTCAATCGGCCAGGCCCACCTTGCGTGCCAGTTCCACGGTGCGGTTGGCGTAACCCCACTCGTTGTCATACCAGGCGTAGAGCTTCACCTGCGTGCCGTTGACGACCATGGTCGACAGGGCATCGATGATCGACGAACGTGGGTCGGTGCGGTAATCGATTGAAACCAGAGGGCGTTCTTCGTAACCGAGAATGCCCTTGAGCGGACCTTTACTGGCCGCGGCGCTCAGTAGCTGATTGACCTCATCGACAGAGGTGGCTCGCTCGACTTCGAAAACGCAGTCGGTCAGTGAGGCGTTAGCCAGCGGGACCCGCACCGCATGGCCGTTGAGCTTGCCGCGCAGCTCGGGGAATATCTCCGCGATCGCGGTTGCCGAACCGGTAGTAGTCGGGATCAGGCTCATGCCCGAGGCTCGGGCGCGGCGCAGATCCTTGTGTGGCTGATCGAGGATGCTCTGGGTGTTGGTCAGGTCATGGATGGTGGTGATCGAACCATGCCGGATGCCGAGGTGTTCATGGATGACCTTGACCACCGGTGCAAGGCAATTGGTGGTGCAGGAGGCCGCGGTAACGATCCGGTGCTGTGCCGGATCGAACAGCGCGTCATTGACCCCCATGACGATATTGAGCGCCCCGGCTTCCTTGACCGGCGCGCTGACCACAACACGCTTGACCCCTTGGTCCAGATAGCCCTGAAGCACGGCCACAGTCTTCATCTTGCCGCTGGCTTCGATTACCAGATCGCAGCCGGACCAGTCGGTATCTGCAATGGCCTTGTTTGCGGTGACTCGGACGCGCTTGCCATCGACGACAACGCAGTCGCCGTCACTGCTCGCTTCGTGCTGCCAGCGGCCGTGCACCGAGTCGAAGTTCAGCAGGTGAGCGTGGCTGGCTGCGTCGCCGGCGGGATCGTTGATCTGGACGAACTCCAGTTCTGGCCAATCCCAGGCTGCGCGCAGTGCCAGACGTCCAATCCGGCCGAAGCCATTGATACCCACTTTGATTGTCATGGTTGATTCCCCTAAGTCAGGCGCCGCGAGGCGCGAACATGATGATGGCCATGCCTAGCAGCGCGACGGCCGAACCCAGCAGATCCCAGCCGGTAGGCCTGATGCCGTCGACGATCCACAGCCAGACGATTGCAGCGCCGATGTAGACGCCGCCATAGGCGGCATACACGCGTCCTGCGGCTGTCGGGTGCAGCGATAACAGCCAGGCGAACAGCACCAGTGATGCCGCAGCAGGTACCAGCAGCCAGGCGCTTTTGCCTTGACGAAGCCACAGGTAGGGCAGATAGCAGCCGACGATCTCGGCGAGTGCCGTGATGGCGAACAAGCCAAAGGTCTTGAGCATCAGATCAGTCGCCAAATTGTGCGAGCCAGCCAAACACGGACCTCGTTTTGCCTGGTGCCACGAGCCCCGAGGCATGGTGCGAAATTCAAGCGAGTTGTGCGCTCCTGAAACTCGAGAACCTCATTGGGATGCGGCATGGTTGACCTTCCTTGCTTCAAATCGAGCGCTGGTTGACACGCACTGACAGAGCTTCGGCCGATTCCTTGCGCTCCGAGTAGCGATCGACAAGGTAGCCGCCGCGCCCACGCACCAACAGCGTGAACTTGACCAGTTCCTCCATCACGTCTACGACCCGGTCGTAATAGGCCGACGGTTTCATCCGTCCGGCGTCGTCGAACTCCAGAAACGCTTTGGCTACCGATGACTGGTTGGGGATCGTGACCATGCGCATCCAGCGGCCCAACACGCGCATCTGATTCACCGCGTTGAAGGATTGCGAGCCACCACAGACCTGCATCAGCGCGAGCGTCTTGCCCTGCGTCGGGCGGACCGCCCCCATGCTAAGCGGCACCCAATCGATCTGCGCCTTGAACACCGCGCTCATCGCCCCGTGACGTTCCGGCGAGCACCACACCTGACCTTCGGACCAGATAACCAGGTCGCGAAGCGCCTGGACCTTCGGGTGAGACTCCGGGGCGTCGTCAGGCAGTGGCAGGCCGGAGGGGTCGAAGATCCGCGTCTCGCAACCCATTGCCTGCAACAGGCGCGCGGCCTCCTGACTCATCAAGCGGCTGAATGAGCGTTCACGGTTCGAGCCATAGAGCAACAGGATGCGCGGCTTGTGTTCCGGATCACGCGGCAGGCCGAGCTTTTCCAGGCTGGGCAGGTCGAGGCGCTCGGCATCGATATTGGGCAGATTGTCATTGGCCAGATTGTCGTGCATGGGTGTTCTCGTATCAGGTGCCGATATGCGCCAGCTGATCGGTGAGGGCGCTTGCATCAAGCCGGTCGAGGGAGGAGGGCGAGGAACGCCGCGATTGCTGCTTCGATGAACGACAGCGTGTCGTCCGATGCGCGCACGCGAGCGCTGACTCAACCACAGGCTGTCGCTCGGCCCGGCCGATCGCGCATGCGTTCAAGGCGTTCAGCGTCGGGGCTCAACCATCGGTTATTGGCATCCAGAATGACTTGCAGCACATCCTGTACCCAATCGGGCAGGTGCGGGTGCAAGCGGTAGTACACCCACTGGCCTTGGCGCCGATCCTCAAGAATCGCACAGCTTCTCAGTTGGGCGAGGTGCCTCGAAACCTTCGGCTGGCTTTCCTCGAGCGCAGTAGTCAGCTCACAGACGCACAATTCACCCTCGCGAGCGATGAGCAAGGTCATGCGCGCTCGGGTTTCATCGGAGAGGCATTTGAAAACCCTGTCGGGCGTTAGATCTTCGATCATGAATTTCACGGTTTGAGCAAGGTGATTGACCTGGAGCATTCCGCAGCCAGGAAAAGCCAAATATATTGTTTAGCGCATATGCTGTAAAGCGAATATGCTCAGATCAATCTGCCGAGCAGAGCGGCATGCCGGCCGAGCTTCTGCAAAGAAATGCCGTATCCGGGAAATGAGATATACCGAGGCGACCCTGCGCACAACTGGGACGCTCATGGGTCTGTTGGCCCTCGAGGCCTCACAGACGGTTGGCGCGATGAAGCTGGCCAACCTGAACATCCCGGTTGGCGTGCTGATCTGGGTGATGATCATCCCGCTGCGGGCCGGTCTGAGTCCTGTCGCGCCACAGCTAGCTGCCCTGAACGCTGAGCAGCAGGACCGAATAGCCGACCGAGCCGAGCAGGAAGGCACTGAAGCGGCTGTCGCGCTCTTCGGGTAGTTCCTCTTTCAGAACGTTCAGTATGATCGATCCGCCTACAAATGCCGTCACTGCCGAAACCGCCAGCTCCGAAACCTCGCTAGCAAGGCCCAGCGTCCAGCCGGCAAGCGGCATCGCAGCGAGGAGCCAGCGGCCGCGACGCCTGTATAAACCCTTGTGGTCACTCTGAAGGGCGAAGTCGTTGACTAAGAAATGCAGAGTCATCGCGACGCAATAGAGCATCAGTGTCGTCAGGCTACTGTTCTCACCGTGAATCAAGAGGTAACCGACCAGCCCGTTGTATACCGCAAACGCGCCAATGTGTAGCCAGAACACCCCGGCATGGGGCTCCTGCTCCGCTTGGAGACGACGGCGATGCACCTTGATCAGACGCTCGACACCATAGAAGGTGGCCAACCCAAGCAACGCCAACAGCCAGACATGATGCTCAAGATAACTGAGCAACCACCAGTCGCTTCCGTCCAGCACTTGCTGGCCACGAGCCAGCTCCGGCAGCAGGTGAACAAACACGTAAGCGACCGAAACCCCGCCAGCCATGGAGAGCCAGCGGCTGCGAGGAAGACGGTTTAGCTGACGCAGACGCCCAGCAAACACATGAACGGACGCCAAAACGAAGGCTGCGACTAAGCTGCTAAGCAAGAGCGATATCGCCTGTTGATAAGGTTTCGATCAATACGTCAGACTTCGGCCCACCGACACACGTTCACCGTAAATGTCACCTCGTTAGATGGTGGCACTATGACACATTGCGATGTATGGTCTGCGTAAGGCGGCAAATTCTTGTTAAAGTCGCCGCCTACGAAGCGAGCAGTCAGCCAGCTTCAGATTTGTACAGGATGAGGTGTCTGTTTGATTAGGGTGCTTGTGGTCGATGACCACGATCTGGTACGCACAGGCATTTCCCGCATGCTCGCCGATATCGACGGCCTGCAAGTGGTAGGTCAGGCGGAATCCGGTGAGGTGGCGATCAAGAAGTCCCGCGACCTCAAGCCGGACGTTGTGTTGATGGACGTCAAGATGCCAGGCATCGGTGGCCTCGAGGCGACGCGCAAGCTGCTGCGTAGCCACCCGGACATCAAGGTCATTGCGGTCACGATCTGCGAAGAGGATCCTTTTCCTACACGACTGCTCCAGGCCGGTGCGGCCGGCTACCTGACCAAAGGTGCCGCACTGGATGAAATGATTCAGGCAATCCGGATGGTTTTTGCCGGCCAGCGCTACATTAGCCCCCAGATCGCCCAGCAACTCGCACTGAAGTCCTTTCAGCCCAAGGTTAACGGTTCGCCTTTCGACCTGTTGTCCGAACGGGAGATCCAGATCGCACTGATGATCGCCAACTGTCAGAAGGTCCAGACTATTTCCGACAAGCTCTGTTTGTCGCCCAAGACCGTCAATACCTATCGTTATCGCATTTACGAAAAGCTTTCGATAACCAGCGATGTCGAGCTGGCGTTGCTGGCTGTCCGACACGGCATGGTCGACACCGTCAATTGATGCGCGGCTTTGATTCCTCAGCGTTGCTTGCTTCTTGCAGTGGACGTCCCGGTGTCTACCGGATGTTCGACGCTGAAGCCAAGCTGCTTTATGTAGGGAAAGCGAAGAATCTCAAGAAGCGCCTGGCCAGTTATTTCCGTAAGGTCGGGCAGGCGCCGAAAACGGCCGCGCTCGTGGCCAGGATCGCCCAGGTCGAAACAACGATCACGGCCAACGAAACAGAAGCGCTGCTGCTCGAGCAGACGCTCATCAAGCAATGGCGGCCGCCATACAACATCCTGCTACGCGACGATAAGTCGTATCCCTATGTGTTTCTTTCAAGTGGCGATTTTCCTCGGCTCAGCATCCACCGAGGCGCGAAGAAAGAGATCGGCCGTTATTTCGGCCCGTATCCCAGCGCCGGCGCGATTCGTGAAAGCCTGAGCTTGTTGCAGAAAGCTTTTTTTGTACGCCAGTGTGAAGACAGCTATTACCGAAATCGCACCCGCCCATGCCTGCAGTACCAGATCAAGCGGTGCAAGGCTCCATGCGTAAACCTGGTTGACGCGGATGAATATGCCGAAGACGTTCGGCATTCGGTCATGTTTCTGGAAGGGCGCAGCAATGCCCTGACGGAGGAGCTTTCCAAGAACATGGAAAAGGCCGCTATGGAGCTTAATTTCGAGCGTGCCGCGGAGATACGGGACCAGATTGGCATCCTGCGACGCGTCCAGGACCAGCAGAGCATGGAGGGTGGCAGCGGCAACGTCGATATCGTCTCCGCCGTGGTGAGCCCGGGTGGCGCCTGCGTCCATCTGATCAGCGTGCGCAGCGGCCGAGTGCTGGGCAGCAAGAATTTCTTTCCTCAGGTTGCCATCGAAGAAAGCGTCAGCGATGTGCTCCAGGCGTTCCTGGAGCAGTATTACCTCAGCTCCATGGAGCGCGATCTGCCCTCCGAGCTGATCGTCAATGCGCTACATGAGGACTTCGAAACCCTGATCAGCGCGGTTGCCGAGCTGCGTAACCTGGAGTTGACCATCACCCATCGGGTTCGCGGTACCCGGGCGCGTTGGCAACAGCTGGCGCTGACCAACGCCGAACAAGCGCTCGGCGCGAGGCTGGCGAGCCGTCAGCATCTGGCTGCACGGTTCCAGGCACTGGCTGAGGCGTTGGAGATGGATGAGCAGCCGAGCCGGCTTGAATGTTTCGACATCAGCCACTCCAGTGGCGAAGCCACCGTCGCATCCTGTGTGGTATTCGGCCCGGAAGGGCCACTGAAGTCCGACTACCGGCGCTACAACATCGAAGGCGTCACTGCTGGTGACGACTATGCGGCGATGCGCCAGGCGCTCTCGCGCCGTTTCAAGAAAGCAGCCGAGGGGGAGGGCAAGCTGCCCGATATCCTGCTGGTGGACGGCGGTAAGGGCCAGCTGAACATGGCTCGCGAAGTGCTACAGGAGCTGGCAGTGCCTGACTTGATCCTGTTGGGTGTGGCAAAGGGCGTTAGCCGCAAGCCGGGTCTCGAGACGCTGTACCTGAATGATGCGGCACATGAATTTACGTTGCCGGGCGATTCACCTGCGCTCCATCTGATCCAACAGGTGCGCGACGAAGCCCACCGTTTCGCAATCACCGGTCACCGAGCGCGAAGGGGGAAAGCGCGTACAACCTCGACTTTGGAAGGTGTACCTGGCATCGGACCGAAACGCCGCCGAGAACTGCTCAAGCACTTCGGTGGTCTTCAAGAACTCAGCCGTGCGAGCCTTGACGAAATCGCCAAGGCTCCAAGTATCAGTAAAAAGCTTGCCGAGTCGATTTATGCCGCTCTGCACAGTGAGTAGAATCCCCTCCTAAATCCGCGGACCCAGTGGTATCGATGAACATCCCAAACATTCTCACCGTGCTGCGCGTACTGCTGATTCCGATCATCATACTGCTGTTCTATTTGCCTTTTCAGTGGAGTTATCTGGCGGCAAGCGCCGTTTTCGCCATCGCCGCTGTCACTGACTGGCTAGACGGATACCTCGCTCGTAAACTTCAACAGAGCACACCCTTCGGCGCTTTTCTTGATCCGGTCGCGGACAAGTTGATGGTTGCCGTGGCCCTGGTTCTGCTGGTCGAGGAACATTCGAACCTTTGGCTGACCCTGCCGGCCGCGATCATCATCGGCCGGGAGATCGTGGTTTCGGCTTTGCGCGAATGGATGGCAGAGCTGGGCGCTCGGGCCCAGGTGGCGGTGTCCAATCTGGGCAAGTGGAAGACGGCAGCACAAATGGTGGCGCTCATCGTTCTGCTAGCAAATCCTCCGCTGATGACCGTCTGGGTTGGGTTGGGCTATGCGTTGCTCATAGTCGCCGCAGGCCTCACGCTGTGGTCGATGGTGAATTACCTGATGGTCGCCTGGCCCCATCTCAGCCCTACGGAAAAGAAATAAAAACTTTTTTAATCAAGGGCTTGACGGGGCGTCCTGAAACTATAAAATGGCGCCCGTCACCAAGACGATGCGGGAATAGCTCAGTTGGTAGAGCACGACCTTGCCAAGGTCGGGGTCGCGAGTTCGAGTCTCGTTTCCCGCTCCAAATTATGATCTATAGACGTCCACTGAAGTCTATAAGTCATTGAAAAAAGGGCCTTACGGCCCTTTTTTCGTTCCAGCGAAATCCACTGTAAACCACCCCCAGCCAGGACGTTTAAGTCCACTTTTAAGTCCATCTTTACGGGGTGCGTGGTTTCCGGATTGTTGCTGGAGGAGCGTGGTCTGCGAGGCAAGGATCTAGCCCTGACCTATGTTCAGGAGCTGAACCATGGCGCTCACAGACGTCACTGTCCGGCAGGCTCGGGCGGCTGGCAAAGACTATACCCTCACCGACTTCGATGGCCTGTCTCTGGCGGTATCTGCCTCTGGCGGAAAGTCTTGGCACTTCAGATATTATTGGGCTACCAAACAGAAACGAATGTCGCTGGGCACCTATCCGGAGGTTAGCCTCCGGGAAGCACGTGCATTACGCGATGAGGCCCGCGCCCTAGTAGCGAAAGGCATCAATCCCAAGATTGATCGTAAGCAAAAACTTCGAGCTGTCCGTTTCGCGACGGAGAACAGCTTCAAGGTTGTGTATCTGCAGTGGCTTGCCCACCGCAAGCTGGAACTAAAGGAGGGCAGGCAGAGTACCCTCTCGCAGATACAGCGTATCTTTGATAAAGATGTGCTTCCTGCCTTGGGCAGCGTCTCCGTCTATGACGTCCGTCGTCCCGACCTGCTGGCCGTGCTTGCTTTCATCGAGCAGCGTAGGGCATTCACGACTGCGGAGAAGGTGCGTACCTGGTTCAGACAGTTGTTCCGCTTTGCCATGGTGAAAGTCGAAGGGTTGGATGGCAACCCGGCATCGGACCTGAGCGTCGTGGCCGTCCCCAAACCGCCTGTGGCCCACAATCCATTCCTGCGGCTACCTGAGCTGCCCAATCTGCTGAACAAGCTGCGCCGTTATAGGGGCAGGATCACTACGCAACTCGGTATTCGTTTGCTGTTGCTGACGGGTGTGCGTACTGGGGAGCTCCGCCTGGCGACTCCGGATCAGTTCGATCTTGAGCGCGGCTTATGGATCATTCCCCCTGAGGTGGTCAAGCAACTGCAGGATGGTATGCGCAAGCGTGGACAGAGGCCGCAGGATATTCCGCCCTATGTCGTGCCGTTATCGGTCCAAGCCATCGAGATCGTTCGCTATCTGCTGGAGCAGCTCAAGCCAGCCCAGCGCTATCTATTTGCGCATCGAAGCGAGCTGAGAATGCGCATTAGCGAGAACACACTGAACGGTGCGATCACGCGCATGGGCTATAAGGATTTGCTTACAGGTCACGGCATCCGTGCCACGCTCTCCACGGCGCTCAACGAGTTTGGTTACCCCAAGAACTGGGTGGATGCCCAGCTCTCGCACACGGACCCCAACAAGGTCAGCGCCACTTACAATCACGCCTTGTATGTGGAGCCCCGCCGGAAAATGATGCAAGACTGGGCCGATCGGCTCGATTTGTTGGAGCAGAACAAGATAGAAGCGGCCAGTACGTACCTTACTATCCGCTTCGATGGTATGCGGCTGCTGGACCAAGGTGCGGAAATGTCCGTCGAGCCTGTTGATGATGGTAAGTCGCTAGTTCTGGTCTCGTCAGTTGGTGGGCCTATTGAGCGCCTGTCGATGGTGGCTAGAGCTTAGATTTCAGTTGTTGCGATGTGCTTGGCCTGAAAGGAATGTTGGGCCGGCACCGCCGGCTGCTCTGATGACAGTAGGCTGTAGCGGCGATTGCATTTCCGTTAGCTTGCTGGCTAGCCAGGGGTAGAACACGCCCCTCCAGAAGTGGAGGGGGCTAATCTAGTTTCGGCCGTTGGCTTGGCGCAGGCGTTTGACGAAACTCTCAGCGTCGGTTTCGCCAACAGTGCGGAGATCTTGCCATTCTTCGCCATTGGGAGCGAATAACTGCAGTGCCGGTGGGCCGAACAGCTGGTAGCGGTCAAGCAGGGTGCGTTGCTCGGCATCGCTACGCGTTATGTCGAAGCGCACCAGTCGGTAACCGGTCAGTTGCTCACGCACGGCGGGCGCTGCCAGCACTTCTCGTTCAATTACCTTGCAACTGATGCACCAGTCGGCGTACCAGTCCAATAGCAGTGGTTGGTCGGCATCTTTCGCTGACAGCAGAGCGGCATCCAGAGCTGCTGGTGTATCCACAGTCTGCCAGCCGGCGTTAGCGCCGGTCGGAAGTACGGCATTGGCGTCCAGCTGACCCAGCGGTCGCAGCGGATCGGATTGACCTTGCAAAGCGCCGAGCCAGGCGCTGACACCGTAGACCAGTAGTGCCACACCGAGTAGTTGGGCGAGCCTTTGCCGGCCGGACTTGAGGGTGAACTCCAATGCACCGAGCCAAATCGCGCTGCCAACTGCCAAAAGGCCCCACAAGGCCAAAGTCACTGGAGCGGGTAGCACGCGTTCCAGCAGCCATACAGAGACAGCCAGCAGCATCACGCCGAAGGCTTTGCGCACACCGACCATCCAGGTACCAGACTTGGGTAGCAATGCTCCGCCGCCGATGGCGAACAATACCAGCGGCGCGCCCATGCCCAACCCGAGGGCAAACAGCTTAAGGCCGCCACCCAGTGCGTCGCCGGTGGTGCTGATGTAGAGCAGTGCGCCGACCAGAGGGGCAGTCACACAGGGCGAAACCAGCAGGCTCGACAGTACGCCGAGCGTGGCGGCGCCCAACATTGAACCCCCGCGGGTTTGGCCGGCCAGGCGATCCAGTCGTTCGGTGATCAAGCGCGGCATGCGCAACTCGAATACGCCGAACATGGCCAGGGCGAAAACAGTGAAGAACATCGCAAAGGGCACCAACAGCCACGGTGACTGCAGGCGCGCTTGTAGGTTGAGGCCAGCGCCGAACATGCCCATTAGCGCACCAAGCAGGGCGAAGCTGGCAGCCATGGGGAGTACGTAGGCAAGCGATAGGCGTAATCCACGCATTCCGCCGAGTTGTCCGCGTAATACCACGCCAGACAGAATTGGCAGCATCGGCAGCACGCAGGGTGTGAAAGTCAGGCCCAAGCCAGCCAGGAAGAACAGCGCCAGACTACGCCAGTCAATGGCGACCCCTTGTTGCACGGCTGCAATGAGGGAGGGATCACCTACCTCGAAGCTGCGAATCTCTGGCGGATAGCACAGCCCCAGATCAGCGCAGCCCTGATAGCTCACTTGTAAGGTGAACGGTGTGTTCAGGAGGTTATTAACGGGTAGCAGCAAGTCGGTAACGCCGTAGAACACCTCGACATCGCCGAAAAATTCATCGGTTTTCGGTTCGGCCGCGGGCCATTGCGGCGTGCCGATTGACACTTGCGGGTGGTCACTGGTGAATGCGAAGCGATGTTTATAGAGGTAATAACCCTCGGCATTTATGAAGCGCAGGCGGACACTGTCCTTACCGGTTTCCAACAGGTCGAGGCGGAAGGCTTTGTCTACCGGAAGGAAATCCTGGCTGTTGTTCAGCGGAGTGCCGAACAGAGCCGACTGAGGACGCGAAGAATCAAATATCTCGGCGTTGGCTGGCAAGGCAAGCAGTAGCAGCAGCAGATACGGCAGGAGGCGGGACATGACCATCTCGCGGGCTAATAACGAAAAGGAGGTCTATTTCAGCTTGTTAACGGAGCCGGGATTTTTGAAGTGCGGGCTGGGGGGGATGGCCTCCGCTGCGATTCAGTGCATCGCAGGATGCCAGCCAGTACCAGCCCGCCCGGCGAGTCGCTATTAATGCGGGGCTTGTTCCAGCGGATAATTGGCAATGACCTTTTCTCGGCCAGTGCGGGTTATCCCGATCACCTGGTACGGGTGTTTGACGTCGCCATACTCCATGCCTGGTGAGCCAGCCGGCATGCCTGGCACGGCGATGCCCAGCAGGTCAGGGCGCTTGCGAAGCTCCAGGATCTGCGCCACGGGCAGGTGACCTTCAACGAACTTTCCATCGATCACGCCTGTATGGCAGGAAGCCAGACGCGGTTTCACGCCGAGGTCTTGCTTGACTGTGTTCATGTTGCGTTCGACGTGGTCGCGGACTTCGAAGCCGTTGTTCTCCAGGTAGGTAATCCAGTCCTTGCAGCATCCACAGTTGGCGTCGCGGTGCACATCAATGATCATGGGTTGCGCGGCCTGGGCGGCGCCACTTAGCAGTAGAGCGGCGAGCGCCGCGGTAGTCAGTCTTCTGGACATAAAAAACCTGTTTTCAATGGATTGCTCATTTGCAACAGCAGCCGCCGCTGCCACCGCATCCGGTTTTCTTCGCAGTGCTCGATGAGGCCGCCGGACTGCTCAGTTGAGCGGGGTATCCAGCATCACCCAGAGCGGCGACAAGCACATCGCTGTCGCACTCACCGCTGACCCGCACAAGGGCCGCTTGCAGGTCGACATCAACCTCGGTGACGCCTTCAACTGCGTTGAGCGCCTCGGTGACATGCAGGATGCATGAGCCGCAGCTCATGCCTTTGACGTTCAATTCAACGGTGCTCATGGCATCTCCTTGCGAGGTTGCTGTTGAGGTTGAGGCAATTCTCAACCTTGCCAAGGTGGCAAGGTCAAGGACCTCAATCGATTGATACTTTGCGCAATCTCAAGGCGTTGAACACCACCGAAGCGGAACTCATGCTCATCGCCAGCGCTGCGATTATTGGTGACAGCAGGAGGCCAGTCAGCGGGTAGAGCAGGCCGGCTGCCAGAGGGACCCCCAGGGCGTTGTAAAGAAAGGCGAAGGTCAGGTTCTGGTGCATGTTGCGCACGGTGGCCACCGACAGGCTGCGCGCGCGCAGGATGCCGAGCAGGTCGCCCTTGACCAGCGTGACCTGGGCGCTGTTCATCGCCACGTCGGTGCCGGTGCCCATGGCAATGCCGATATCGGCGCGCGCCAGGGCCGGGGCGTCGTTGATGCCGTCGCCGGCCATGGCCACGCGGTGCCCTTGCTGTTGCAGCGAGGCGGTCAGGCGTTCCTTGTCCTGCGGCTTGACCTCGCCGTGCACCTCCTCGATACCCAGTTCGCGGGCTACGGCACGGGCAGTCGTCAGGCCATCGCCGGTGGCCATGATCACCCGTATGCCGTCTGCCTGCAGGCGCTGGATCGCCAGTTTTGAGGTCGGTTTGATCGGGTCGGAAACCGCCAGCAGACCGGCCAGTACGTTGTCCACGGCCAGGAACATGATGCTCACGCCTTCGCCGCGCAGCTGTTCGGCATGCCCCTTGAGCGGGCTGGCATCCACGCCGGCATCATTCATCAGCGCGGTGTTGCCCAACTGCAAGTCGCGGCCGTCAACCTTGCCACGCACGCCGATGCCGGAGGCCGATTCGAAGGTTTCAGGCGTGCTCAGCGCAAGGCCCTGGGCACGGGCATGATCGACGATGGCGTGTGCCAGGGGATGTTCGCTGCCCTGATCCAGGCTGGCGGCCAGTCGCAGCACCTCGTCCCGCGTGAAGCCGGGCGCCGCCTCGACGCTGTGGAAAGCAGGGCGGCCTTCGGTGAGGGTGCCGGTCTTATCGACGATCAGAGTGTCGATCTTGCGCAGGTTTTCTATCGCGGCAGCATCGCGGAACAGCACGCCGCTGCCGGCCGCTTTGCCGGTGGCGACCATCACCGACATCGGCGTGGCCAGGCCCAGGGCGCAGGGGCAGGCAATGATCAGTACCGCGACTGCGTTGATCAGACCGAACACCCAGCTCGGCTCCGGACCCCACAGGCCCCATACCACGAAGGTCAGGATAGCAATGGCGATGACCGCCAGCACGAAACGCCCGGCAATGACGTCGGCCAGCCGCTGCATTGGCGCCTTGGAGCGCTGCGCCTGGGCCACCATCTGGACGATCTGCGCAAGCATGGTCGAGCTGCCGACTTTTTGTGCCTGCATCACCAGGCTGCCGTGGCTGTTGAGGGTCGCGCCGATCAGGCTGTCACCGGCGCGTTTCATGATCGGCACCGGCTCGCCGGTCAACATCGACTCGTCCACCGCGCTTTCGCCTTCCACCACCAAGCCATCAACCGGCACTTTTTCGCCTGGGCGCACCCGAAGCTTGTCGCCGCTGTGCACATGGGTGAGGGGAATGTCCTCTTCGCTGCCATCGGCATTGATCCGTCGCGCGGTCTTGGGCGCCAGGCCGAGCAGCGACCTGATCGCCGCCGAGGTCTGCGAGCGCGCCTTGAGTTCGAGGATCTGGCCGAGCAGGGTCAGCGAGATGATCACCGCTGCCGCCTCGAAGTACACGCCGATGCGTTCACCCTGCATGAAGTGGTCGGGGAATACGCCGGGCGCCAGGGTGGCGATCAGGCTGTACAGGTAGGCGGCGGAGGTTCCGAGGCCGATCAGCGTCCACATGTTCGGGCTACGGTTGATGAACGATTGCACGCAGCGCACGTAGAAGGGCCAGCCAGCCCAGAGCGCCACCGGGGTGGCTAGCGCCAGTTCGACCCAGTTCTGCGTGGCGCCGTGGAACGGACTGAGGGCATGCCCGCCCATGGCCAGCACGGTGACAATCACGGTGAACGGCAACGTCCACCAGAAGCGTCGAGAAAAGTCCCTGAGCTCCGGGTTGTCCTCTTCTTCCAGTTCGGGCATGACCGGCTCTAGGGCCATGCCGCATTTGGGGCACGTGCCTGGGCCGATCTGCAGTATTTCGGGGTGCATCGGGCAGGTGTATTCGGCGCCGTGATCGACGGTCGGCGTCTCGCCATGAGCATGCCCGGCATCCAGATATCTGCTGGGCTCGGCAGTGAATTTTTCCAGACAGCGCTGGCTGCAGAAAAGCAGTTGTTGGCCGGCGTGGCTGGTCTGATGCGGGCTGTCGGGTTTGACCGTCATGCCACAAACAGGGTCACGATCCGATGGGGTCTGAAGTGTGGGGTGTGGCTGATTGGCCTGAGACATTACCGCTCCTGTTAAACCCTGCGCGCACTCGGAGATATTTTATATAGAGTACCCGCGAACGGCTGACATTGGCCTGACCCAAGCATTACATTTCTGTAAGCCTGTGGCGGGTTTTCGCTCTCGGGTATCCGTGCATGCCGCCAGCATATGGCCCTATATAAATAATTAGTTAACTTACTAAGTTGTAATAATCGAATCAGCATGCCGTAAGGGTGATGCCTTTAAGCTATAGGCATCAACTACCCGGAGGTATTAATCATGAAAGGCCTGCAAAAAACGCTCACTGTTCTCGCTCTAACTATGGCTGCCTCTTTGGCGATGGCGACTGAAGGTGGCCATGAATCGCAGATGCGACATGATTATTCGGCGGCTGATGGCAAGCAGGTTCTAAATAAACTTCTTAAGGATGGTAAGGTTTTAAGCGTGGATTATAAGGGCAAGAGAGTTATGGGTCGCTCTGATGGTCGTGTACGGCCATATGAAATAAAGATTCGCACCCCCGATGGCGTCATTCATACTGTAGAATACCGAGGCGTGCCGGTTGGCATCAATAACGGCTGATTTTTTAAGGGCTAATTGCTGTCTTTGCCAAGGCTTGAGATTGCCCTGGCAAAGGCAGCAAGTTCGACTACGCAGCCATGCGTTCACATTCTTCAGCACACTTCATGCAAGCCTTTGCGCATTCCTGGCAATGATCCATCTGATGCTTGGCGCACTCTTCGCCGCAGGCCCGGCAGATCTTTGCACACAGTGCGCATAATTCTTTGGATAGCTGGCTCTGGCGACTCATAAGTCTGGCTGCCAGAGCGCACACGTCAGCGCAATCTCTGTCGAGTTCAATGCAGCGTGCCATGGCTCGGACGTTCTCTTCGCGTAGGCAAGCAGATGCGCAGCTTTCACACACAAGGGCGCAGTTAGAGCAAGCTTGGATGCAGTTATAAAACATTTTGTTGTCCATATATCCTCCAGAACTTCATGATTAGTTTTGAGCCTTAAGCGGGCAGAGGCTTTCATCAGCCAAGCCCACTCGATAGACCGGTCTGGAGTCCGTCTGTTTCGATGAGTTACATTACAATGTTGTAAGGTTGTTCGTGCGCTGCAGCTATCTGATATTAAATATGTTTTTCTTTGCTGCTATACGGTTTAGCCGGGAATTGCATATGGAAGCCAGTCACGTCATCTTTCGAGGTACACCAGATTGTGCCTTTATGGGCCTCAACGATGGATTTTGTGATTGCCAAGCCGAGGCCGGCATTGCTTGGGCTGCCCTCGCGCCGCGCTGGATCGACCCGATAGAATCGATGGAAAAGTTTGTCCAGGTGTTCTGGCTTGATCGTCCCACCAGGATTTTCGACGCTGAGGGTGACCGTCTCTTCCGTCCCGCTAATCGTTACCGAGATGCTTTCCCCGGTCGGGGTATAACGCAGTGCGTTGGATAGCAAGTTGGAGAGGGCTCTATTGAGCATCAACTTGTCTCCCAGTATCTCGCCTCTGCCTGAAGCTGAGAGGCGTATGCCGCGCTCTTCGGCCAGCAGGTAGTAATACTCAAGAAGCTTTGAAGTCAGATTGGAAAGTTCGACTGAGCCCTGTTCGGGGACTATCAATCCGTTGTCGGATTTTGCCAGGAAGAGCATGTCGTCAATCATGCGTGACATCCGCTTCAGCTCTTCCAGATTGGAGTAGAGGTTCTCCTCGTAAGCATCAAGGTCCCGCTTTCGGGTGAGCACTACCTCGGTGTGGGTCATCAGATTGCTGACAGGGGTTCGCAGTTCATGGGCGATGTCAGCCGAGAAATTGGACAGCCGTACGAAGGCATCTTCCAGGCGGCCCAGCATCGCATTGAAGGACAGAACGAGCTGCTGCAGCTCTAGTGGTACTGGCTCTAGCGGAATTCGCTCCTGTAACGACCGGGCTGACATTGATGTTGCGAGGTGGGTCACTTGCCGAAGAGGTCTTAACCCGCTTCGAACAACGACCCAGCCTAGAGCGGCACTGATCAGGGCGCTGATTACTAGCCCGGCAATGAACCATCGCTGCAAGGTCTCGAAGAAGTGCGCATGGCTCGTGACATCGAGAATCAACAGAGCTGTGAGGGGTTCGGACTTGTCTGCCACGGAAATTTGCGCAGTCATCCCTCGATACAGGTGTCCTGCATTCTGCCATTCCCACATGCTTTGCTCTTCCGCATGCCTGAAGCTTTCCGGGACATCGGCTGCCTTGGGATCGGAAAAAAGCACCCTGCCATCACCGCTCAGGATGGTCGCCGCCAGATCATGATGGGCACCGAGCAGCGCTCGTAACTGCGGCAGTTCCTCGGTGAGGCTTGCGTCGCTGCGTGCGTTATTAAGGATGTGTCGGGTCGATTCGAGCTTCTCGACCAGGGCCTGTCGATCCAGCACTTCGAAGTGGTGCTGGCTGAGCACGTTGAAACTCAGGCCGGCCATCGTCAGAACCACCACCACTACTGACATGAACATCAGGCTCATGCGGGCGGTCAGCGAAAGGTGGCGCACGCTCATTCCGGCGCATCCATCATATAGCCCATGCCGCGCACGGTCTGAATCAGCTTGGGCTCGAAGTCGTCGTCTATTTTTGCGCGCACACGGCGCACCGCGACCTCGATGACATTGGTGTCGCTGTCGAAGTTCATATCCCATACCTGAGAGGCAATCAGGGATTTCGGCAGCACCTCGCCGCGCCGGCGCATCAGCAATTCCAGCAGTGCAAATTCCTTGGCGGTCAGGTCGATCCGCTTGCCGGCACGGATGGCGCGGCGTTTCAGCAGGTCCACTTCGAGATCAGCAATTTTCAGGGTGGTCTGGGTAGGGGAGCCATTGCCCCTGCGAAGCAAGGTCCTGACCCTTGCCAGAAGCTCGGAGAAAGCGAACGGCTTGATCAGGTAGTCGTCCGCGCCCAGCTCAAGGCCTTTGACGCGGTCTTCCACGCCATCACGGGCGGTCAGGAACAACACCGGCATGTCTTTCCCGGCTGCCCTGACCATGCGCAGCACCTCCCACCCATCCAGCCCGGGCATCATCACGTCCAGAATCAGCAGGTCATAGGTTTCACTCAACGCGTACTGAAGCGCATCTGTCCCGGTCATGACCCGGTCAACAGTGAATCCGGCTTCAGTCAGGCCTTGTTGCAGATACGCCCCGGTTTTGGGTTCGTCTTCAGCTACCAGTAATTTCATGCGTACAGACTCCGAAACTCGACAGCCTGAGTGTGCAGGCAATTAGTGCCCTCAACCAGAAGCTTACAAAAATGTAACGCCCGCTTCAGGTTGCCGACAGAACAGGGCGTTTAGAGTTTGCAGGGTATCGGTTGTGCTCACGATCCGGTGTGGCTCCGCACGGCGTTATGGCGAGTAGATTTTTTAGGCCCTCCTCATTGCTCCTTGGCCTTCACGGCGCCTTCGGGCGCCTTTTTTTCTGCTTGCGCCTTTTGCTAAAGAGGCGGGCCGAACGTTACACAAATGTAATTTCAGGGTAAGCCAGCCGGCAGGTCAGCCGTCCTACTCTTGGGTACTCCTCAATCACTTGAATGAGCTCCAGCCAATGAAAATTTATTCTCTTTCCCTTTTTTCCGCACTGGGTTTGGTTTTCAGCACGACTGCTGCAATGGCCGCCCCTGGCCATAGTCATGCGCTCGACTTTGGACAGCCGGGCGACGCGCAGGCGGTGGATCGCACCATTGAGGTACGAATGAGCGATAACGTCTTTGCGCTTGAGACGATTGAAGTCAAGGCGGGTGAGACGGTCCGTTTCGTGTTGCATAACGACGGAGCCCTGCTGCATGAATTCAACCTCGGCTACTCGGACACCCATGCCGCGCACGAGCAGGAAATGATTGCGATGTTTCGCAGCGGCATGCTTACCCCGACAGGTGCTCATGACATGAGTCATATGGCGGGTGAAATGGATGGCGGGATGACACACGACGATCCGAACAGTGTTCTGATCGAACCCGGCGCCCGCGAAGAGTTGATCTGGACGTTCTCGAAAACAAAGAATCTGGAGTTTGCTTGCAATATTCCGGGACACTATCAAGCGGGAATGGTCGGCAAGGTAGAGATACGTTAAGCGCCTAACGTAAAAGTACTGCCCCGCTTAATGAGTGGGGCATGGTTGTTATCTTGTAAGTTCGCTTATCAGGACTGATCAGCAAGTTTTTTGAGTTACTGCGTGCTTTAAATATTCATCAGGGCGCCACAAGCCCGAAGCTGGATTAAAACTACCAGCTCATCTAATAATTGGATGAAGAAATATGCATAGAAAACCCACAAGGCGGACCTTCATCAAAGGGTTAGCCGCAACTGGAATACTTGGTGGCTTGGGCATGTGGCGCGTGCCGGTTTGGGCGGTCACTAGCCCAGGACAAGCTAACGTGCTGACCGGTAACGACTTTGATCTGTTCATTGGTGAGGTTCCAGTAAACATAACGGGTGCGGCCCGCACCGCAATGACTATCAATGGTTCACTTCCAGGGCCGATCCTGCGCTGGCGGGAAGGAGATACAGTCACTCTTCGGGTTCGCAATCGTTTGCAGGAGGATACGTCCATTCACTGGCACGGCATTATCCTGCCGGCCAACATGGACGGTGTGCCTGGCTTGAGCTTCCATGGCATCGCTCCGGACGGCATGTACGAGTACAAATTTGATGTCAACCAGAATGGTACCTATTGGTACCACAGCCATTCGGGCCTCCAAGAACAGGCCGGAGTTTATGGTGCCTTGGTGATCGATGCGAAAGATCCCGAACCTTTCAGCTACGATCGTGACTACGTGGTGCTGTTGAGCGACTGGACCGACGAGAATCCGGATCGGGTCCTGGCAAAGTTGAAGAAGCAATCGGACTATTACAACTATCACAAACGCACCGTCGGTGACTTCATTGATGACGTGAGCGAGATGGGATGGTCCGCTGCTATTGCCGACCGCAAGATGTGGGCCGAGATGAAGATGAGCCCTACGGATCTTGCCGACGTCAGTGGCTACACATACACCTACCTCATGAACGGCCAGGCGCCGGACGGCAACTGGACGGGCATCTTCAAGCCGGGCGAAAAAATTCGACTGCGTTTCATTAATGCTGCAGCCATGACCTACTTCGATGTCCGTATTCCTGGTCTGAAGATGACGGTGGTTGCGGCTGATGGGCAGTACGTCAAACCGGTCAGTGTCGATGAGTTCCGCATCGCCGTGGCCGAAACCTACGACGTCATCGTCGAACCCGAAAACGAGCAGGCTTACACCATCTTCGCGCAATCCATGGATCGTACCGGCTATTCCAGGGGCACCTTGGCGGTTCGCGAAGGGCTGAGCGCGCCTGTCCCAGAGGTCGACCCTCGTCCGCTTATCTCAATGGCCGACATGGGCATGGATCACGGCAGCATGGATGGCATGGAGCATGGCTCTATGCAGAGCGGGATGGCCTCTATGGCCGGTATGGATCACAGCAAGATGGCAGGCATGGACCACAGCCAAATGGCAGGCATGAGCCATGGCAGCATGTCCGGTATGGATCACAGCCAAATGGCGGGGATGGACCATGGCACGATGCAGTCGCACCCGGCTTCCGAAACCAATAACCCTTTAGTTGACATGCAGACCATGACGCCGGCGCCAAATCTGAGCGACCCGGGAATCGGCCTGCGTGACAACGGGCGTCAAGTCCTCACTTACTCTGATCTTCGCAGCACCTTCCTCGATCCGGACGGCCGCGATCCGAGCCGCACCATTGAACTGCACCTCACCGGGCACATGGAGAAGTTTTCTTGGTCGTTCGACGGTATCAAGTTCTCTGATGCTGAACCGCTGCGACTCAAGTATGGCGAGCGTGTTCGTATCACTTTGGTCAACGACACGATGATGACCCACCCAATTCACCTGCATGGCATGTGGAGTGATCTTGAAGACGAGAACGGCAACTTTCTGGTGCGCAAACACACCATCGACATCCCGCCGGGCTCGAAACGTAGTTATCGCGTGACGGCCGATGCATTGGGGCGTTGGGCTTACCACTGCCACCTGTTGCTTCACATGGAAATGGGCATGTTCCGTGAAGTTCGTGTGGACGAGTAGAGGAGAGATTCAATGAGCAATTTGCTGAAACGAAAAGCGCTGTTTGGTGGTGTCGCCGTGCTGAGCCTGATAGCCACCTTGTACGTCCCTACCTCGATGGCAAATCAAGATCACAACGAGCATGCCCAGCACTCGGCTGAAACGCACAAGGGTGCTGGTGGCAAAGCGGCTCCTGCGTCGCAAGAAAAGACATCCCAGATGAAGCAAATGGACCATGGCGCTATGGATCACGGTTCCATGAATCATGATGGGATGGATCATAAAAAAATGATGGGTGGGCATGGCGGCAAAGCCGAGGCAGGTTCGAACCATGACCACTAGGATCACGCGTCCTTCGTTCATAGCGCTGGCTGTATCGCTGAGCGCCCTCAGCGGTGGTTTCACCGCAGCTGCTGAAATGGACCATTCCGCGATGGTCCATGGCTCTATGCCCATGGACCATAGCCAGATGAATCATGGCTCTGCACCGAGCGCAATGGGAGGCATGGATCATAGCCAGCCAACCAGGGTGCGAACGTCGCAGAACCAGACTCCTGCGGCTGATCACAGCAAGATGGATCACGGCGCCATGCAAGGGCAAATGGGTGAGATGGATCATAGCGCCATGGATCATTCCAAGATGAACCATGGCTCCGCTGACGTTGCGAGAGCGACCAGTCGTACGCCCATTCCGGTTCTTACGGACGCCGACCGGAAGGCGGCGTTTCCGCCGCTGCCCGGCCATCAGGTGCATGACAGCGCCATCAACAGCTTCTTTCTGCTTGATCGATTCGAATATCAGGATGCCGATGAAGGCAGCACCTTGGCTTGGGACGCCTCCGGCTGGCTGGGCGGTGATATCAATCGGGTCTGGTTTCGCTCGGAGGGGGAGCGCACCAACGGCGTTACCGAGGATGCTGAACTGCAGCTGCTTTATGGGCGCTCAATCGGACCCTGGTGGGATGTGGTTGCCGGCGTCCGCCAGGATTTTAAGCCGGAGTCACCTCAAACGTGGGCGGCGTTTGGCATTCAGGGGCTGGCGCTCTATGACTTCGAAGCAGAGGCTACCGCATTTATTGGTGAGAATGGCCAGACCGCAGCCCGCTTCGAGGGTGAGTACGACATTTTGCTTACCAACCGGCTGATTCTCCAGCCGACAGCCGAGGTGAACTTCTATGGCAAGAACGATCCAGAACGAGGCGTAGGGTCGGGGCTGGCCAATACCGAACTTGGTTTGCGTCTGCGCTATGAGATCGTCCGGCAGTTTGCGCCCTATATCGGTGTTTCCTGGAGCCGCTCCTATGGCAACACTGCAGACCTGGTGCGTGAGGAGGACGGGGATGTTTCAGAGGCGCGCTTTGTCGCTGGCATCCGGGTATGGTTTTGAGTCAGAGAGGACGAAGACAGTTATAAGCTAGGAGGCAGAGGGCACTGTCGGTAACGCTGAAGTTTTAGCCGGAGGCGACGTCGGTGCTCTTGATGCCCATTCCCCGTAGTGCATGCTTCGCCCGCGAAGGCGCACGAACGTTCCATTGATGCCCCCCATGGAACATCCACGTGTCGGAGTTGAGTAGTAAATCGCTTATCCGTGTTCGCATTGGTAAACGCATCTTCAGATGCGTTAGATGCCGCTTAGCACCAAGACTCGTCGATATTGAACTGAGCCAAACGCTATACCCAGCAGCCTTGACCAATATCAAAGCCACCGGTATGTCTGTTTGGGGCATGAGTGACGAGTAAATTGAGGCATGGTTGCTTTCCTGCAAGCTGCCGAAATGGGGCGCTGAGCAAGATCAGGCTCTACCGTTATCGGTCATTGGCTCACCAAGCGCACTGACTTCATCGGGATCGCCGCTGTCTGGCACGCTAGATATGGATGTAGGCGGAGTTTTGCATGTCTGCAAGGTGATTGGCATGTATACAGCGTGACGCTGGTCAGGTAGCTGCCGTGTTACCACTAGCCGGTAGTGGTATCACA
>NZ_JAMOIE010000054.1 GCF_024448935.1 Stutzerimonas stutzeri | reverse complement strand
ACCTCACCCAGCCGGCGCTTATCGCGTGAACCCGCGAAACATTCAGCGCCTCGATTGAGCCGCCTCGCTGAACTTCCGGGCTGCTCTGCGGGCCTCAATGGACAGGACGCGTCAATTCCGAGCGGAGGCTCCTCAGACCACAAGGGGATACATTCATGTCGGATCATCACACGTACAAGAAGATCGAGATTGTCGGTTCCTCGCGCACCAGCGTGGACGAGGCGATCCAGAACGGCATCGCCGAAGCCAGCAAAACGCTGCGCAATGTCGAATGGTTCGAAGTCGGCGAAATTCGCGGGCATGTCGAAAACGGCAAGGTCGGACACTATCAGGTCACCATGAAGGTCGGTTTTCGTCTCGCCGATAGCTGATCGCTGCAGACCGCCGGCAGCGACCGCAGCTCGGCTGTCCGGGGCTGCCATGCCGTCAGGCCTCTGACGGCGGCGTTTGTTCACGGCTGCGCTCGTAGCGTCGCAATAACGGTTGGGTGCTGAGGCCGTGAATCAGGATGCTCAGCGCCACCACCGGAATGACCAGTTGGATAACCTGCTCGGCTTCATCCGGCAGGAGGCCGTGGGTCACGGCGTAGCTCAGGTAGTAGAGGCTGCCGATGCCGCGGATGCCGAACCAGCCGACGGTGAGCAACTGGGTGCGGTCCAGGTAGCGTCGCGGCATCAGCAGCCATACGCTGAGCGGCCGGATCACCACGAACAGCGCCAATGCCAGGGGCACCGCGCGCCAGTCCCAGTGCACCGAAACCAGCACGCCGAGGATAGTCACCAGCAGTACTTCCAGGCTGCGCTCCAGCTGGCCGCCAAAGGTCAGGATATCGCCCATCATCACCCCAGCGGCGACCTTGGGTTGATCTATTCTGGCATCTTTCAGCGGCAGCTCACGGGTCCCGTCTTCGGCCATGTGCGGAACGGCCTGGGCGATCAGCTCCTCGGACGGGGTTTCCGACTCGTTGGCTGCGTCCTTCTCGGCGTGACGCAAGCCGAGGCCCGCGGCAAACACCGCGAGGAAGCCCCAGGCGCCGATCAGCTCGGCGCCGACATAGGCCAGTGCGATCAGTGCAAGCGCCAGCGAATCGTTCGGCGACATGGATGTATCGGCATGGCGGGCACGCAAGAAGATCGCCAGCTTGCCGATCAGACGGCCAAGCAGGTAGCCGAATGCCAGGCCGGCCGGTACGGCCCAGACCAGCCGATGCAGCGCCCATTCGCTCACCCAGCCACTAGCCAGGGTTCCCTGCTCGATCAGCAGCAGGCCGAACACCACGAAGGGGAACGCGGTACCGTCGTTGAATCCGGCCTCGCCGGACAGCCCATAGCGCACGTGATCGCTGTCGCGGGAATTGTTGACTTGCACCAGGCTGGCCAGCACCGGGTCGGTCGGCGCCAGGATCGCGGCGGTCAGTACCGCCAGGCCCCAGTTCAGTCCCAGCAGGTAATGACAGAACAGCGCGACTCCGGCGATGCAGGCGAGCATCACCGGGCCGGCGAGAACATAGGTGCTCCTCCAGGCCGGATGGCCCAGCGGCATGCGCAGTTTGAGGCCACTGACGAACAGCGATACCAGTACCACGACTTCCGTGAGGTGCTCCATCCAGTCGGCGATCAACAGGAAGTCCATTTCCCACAGGCCGATGCCGAGCTGCCCGATCAGCAGGCCGAAGCCGAGGTAGATCAGTGAGGTGGTGACCGGCAGCCAGCGCAGGTAGGCCGATGCCAGGGCGAGGATCAACAGCAGGACGCCGAGCACGGCCATCCATTCGAGAAAATTCATGCAGAGTTCCGAAGCTGAGGCGCCACAACGGTTCGGCGCTTATGTGCACGTTCGAGCCGGTTTGCGGACCTGGGTTCAGATCGTCCGGCGAATGGCGGCTCTCCTGCGGACCAGCTGTCCCTGTCCGGAATTGCCCGCCCGTGTCCCTGTCACTAAAAGGGCGAACCGAAACCTTCTACGTCTGCCGTGCGCGTTGCGGCAGGGGGCGGAACATTCATGACTGATTCGAAAGTGGCGCTCGTCGTGGGAGCCAGCGGCATCCTCGGACACGCGCGGGTCGAAACGCTGGTCGAGGACGGCAGTTGCAATGTTCGCACCATGCGTCGGACCTTCGTCCCCGATGTCGAGACGCTCAACCTCGACCTCACCGACGCGGCGGCCACCCGTGAAGCGCTCGCCACGGCCGGCGCCATCATCCACGTATTCTACGCCGCGCTCAGGCCCGACCAGGACCTGGGCCGCGGGGCGGAGATCAACGTGGGGGTCGCCGAACCGCTGCCTGTTCTCCGGTCCGGCAACCGCCGGGAATGGCTGATGCCTGCAACGCACCGCCGGGCGCCACGGCCTGCAGCCGGTGGCGTTCGACAAGCTGGCGGGCTGGCCCTTCGGCGACTTCATCTTCAACACCGAATTCGATATGGTCTCGGCATGGGCAAGATCCGCCGGGCGGGTTTCACCGAGGCGCTCAGCACCGGAGACTGCCTGATCGGCGCGCCGCGCCGGCTGGGCGAGAAGGGCTATACCCCGAACTTCAGCGACAACAATCAATCATGAGGACCTCTCGATGAAAGCAATGATCTACGAGCGCTACGGCGAGCCTGAAGTTCTGCAACTCAGCGAGCAGCCGATGCCCAAGGTCGCGCCCGGTGAAGTGCTGATCCGCGTGCGTTGCGCTGCGGTAAACCCGGTGGACTGGAAACTGATGTCGGGCAAGCTCGATGCGGTGATGCCGACGTTCTTCCCGGTCATCCCCGGCTGGGACGTCGCCGGCACGGTGGAGGCGGTGGGCTTCGATGTGCCCGAATTCGAGCCGGGTGACCAGGTGCTGTCCTACGCCCGCAAGGATTTCGTTCAGGGCGGCACCTACGCCGAGTTTGTCAGCGTTCCGGTACGAGCCGTGGCGCGCAAGCCTGAGGCACTGGGCTGGGATGAGGCCGCCGGGCTGCCGCTGGCCGGGCTCACCGCCTATCAGTTGCTGACACGGCTGGGTACGCAGCGGGACGACACCGTGCTGGTGCATGCGGCCTCCGGTGGTGTCGGCGTGATGGGCGCGCAGATCGCCCGCAACCTGGGTGCGCGGGTGATCGGTACGGCCTCGCGGAAAAACCATGACTTTCTCCGCGCGCTCGGCATCGAGCCGGTGGAATACGGCGACGGGCTCGCCGACCGGGTACGGGCCTTGGCGCCGGATGGGGTGGATGTGGTCGCTGATTTCGTCGGCGGTGTGCTGCCGGTTACCCGGGCGGTGCTCCGCGAAGGTGGTCGCCACGCCTCTATCGTTGACGCTTCGGTATCAGAGGCCGGCGGGCACTACATCTGGGTAAGGCCCAGTGGCGAGGATCTACAGGTGCTGGCGGACATGGCCGCAGATGGCCGGCTGGAAGTACCCATCGCCGAACGCTTTGCGCTCGAACGCGCGGCGGACGCCATGCGGCTGAATCAGACCGGCCACGTACGCGGCAAGGTCATCGTGCAGGTGACTGGCGACTGACCGGAATCCGCAGCGCCTGGATAGGCTCCAGGCGCTGCGCCTGCATCAA
The DNA here is from genome assembly GCF_024448935.1 of Stutzerimonas stutzeri. Classification (GTDB taxonomy): domain Bacteria; phylum Pseudomonadota; class Gammaproteobacteria; order Pseudomonadales; family Pseudomonadaceae; genus Stutzerimonas; species Stutzerimonas stutzeri_AO. Next base: position 30,621 of record NZ_JAMOIE010000054.1, on the reverse strand, counting down.
CGCAGCCCGGCGAGGATCTCGAAGGCGCGGTGGCGGTCGGCGGTCTCGTAGAAGTCGCAGGTGAAGATCAACTCGTCGGCCTGGGTCTGGTCCAGCAGGATCTCCAGCCGCGCGCGGATCTTCTCCGGCCCGCCGATCAGCGCCATGCCGAGGAAATTGCCTACCGCATCTTGCTCATGCGGCAGCCACTTGCCTTGCATGCTTTCCACGGGCGGCACCAGCACCAGGCTCTGGCCACGGATCAGCGCGAGGATGCGCTGGTAGGCCGTCGTCGCCAGGTATTCGGCCTGCTCGTCCGTATCCGCGGTCAGCAGTGGCACGCCGAGCATCACGTAAGGTTTTTTCAGCGCCTCGGAAGGGCGGAAGTTTTCGCGGTACAGGCGAATCGCATCGTGCATGTAGCGCGGCGCGAAATGCGAGGCGAAGGCGTACGGCAGGCCCTTGGCGGCGGCGAGCTGAGCGCTGAACAGGCTGGAGCCCAGCAGCCAGATCGGCACGTTGCTGCCGGTGCCCGGCACTGCAATGACACGCTGATTGCGCTGGCGCGGACCGAGTAGCAGCTGCAACTCTTCGACATCGGCCGGAAAATCATCGGCGCTGCCCATGCGATCACGACGCAGGGCGTGCGCGGTGAACTGGTCGGCACCCGGAGCGCGGCCCAGGCCCAGATCGATACGGCCGGGGTAAAGCGCTTCGAGCGTGCCGAACTGCTCGGCGATCACCAGCGGGGCGTGGTTGGGCAGCATCACGCCACCGGCGCCCAGGCGAATGCGCGAGGTACCGCCGGCCAGGTAGCCGATCAGCACCGAGGTGGCGGCGCTGGCAATGCCATCCATGTTGTGGTGCTCGGCGACCCATAAGCGCTCGAAGCCAAGCTTCTCGACGTGCTGCGCCAGGGCCAGCGAGTTGCGTAGAGCCAGGCCGGCGTCGCCATCATCGCGGATCGGCGCCAGGTCCAGGGTGGAGAAACGGGTGTGTTCGATACGGGACATCGTCTACCTCTTTGTGCTGACGGCTGCTCAGTAGCAGTGCTCGGCCTCGGCGCGCGCCAGGACATTGTAGTCCTCGTCGCGCAGCCAGCCTTGCGGGGTGAAGCCCAGCGAGCGGGCCTGGAACAGGTAGCGCCGGCCGGGCTGGAAATCGTCGTAGTTGATCACCATGGTGCAGCGCAGGTACCGGGTATCGCCAAAAATGCCGAAGCCGCCACTGCCGATTTCGAATTCGTAGCGCGCTTCGAGTTCATGCGCACCGGGGCTGACCTGGAAATAGCGACCATCGGGTGTGCGTTCACCGTCCAGCTGGTCGGACATGAAAATGTCACTGGGTTGAGCGGTCAGCTCGACCCAGGCCATGTTCGGGTCGGGTGCGGGCAGGGGGCCGGCACAGCCGGTCAGGCCGAGCGCCAGCAATGGAGCGAATAACAGACGCATGGTGAATCCTCCGGATAACCGCAGGATCAGCATCTGCTGTCGCGGTCAGCCAATGAGCCTGAGCCAGATAGTGCGCTTTTTCAACGACTGCACCGCCACAGAACGGTTCACAACAGAACGCTAGCGGGTAGCGACCCCGCCGCAGCCGCGCTCGGTGGCCTTGGCCAGCATGCGGTCGTGCTGGTCGTAAAGTTTGGCCCAGGGGCGGAAGCCGTAGCCGCCAGCCACCAGTCGATAGCGGGCCCCGGCATTGAAGCGGTCATAGCTCAGGGTCAGGCGGCAGTCGCGTGCCAGCGCTTCGCTGTCGCGACCTACATCGGCCGGGCCGACTTCGAAGCGATAGCGCATGCCCAGCTGATGGCTGCCCGGCTCGACCTGAAAATAGCGACTGTCGTCGAGCGGCTTGTCATCGACCGCCACGGCCAGCAATTCGGTCTTCCCGTGCGGTGCGAGGTCGATCCAGGCCTGGTTCGGGTCCGGTTTGGGCAGCCACATGGCGCAACCGCCCAGACTGGATAGCGCAAGAGCAAGCATCAGGATTCGCATGGAACTGGGTCTCCGATCGGTGTCGGCCTGGCTGTTTGGCACCGGCGTGTTCGGTGTTTGGGTGGACTTCGTTGTAGGCTCGGCGCATCGACCGTATGGGTCTTCAAATGCGGGCAAGCGTTTGTTCATTTCGAAGCTGCAAGCCGCCTTTGTCGACAACCCTGGCGGGTGGTGGGTTCCGCTGTTGCTCGCCGTTTGTCTGAACGGTTGCAGCACCTATTATGGGCAGTTGGCGGTTGGCCAACTGGAGCTGCTGCGCCAGCGCCAGCCCATCGCGGCGGTCATCGAGGACCCGCAGACCGAGCAGCCGCTGCGTCAGCGTCTGGCCCTCGCCCTGCAGGCCAGAGGCTTCGCCAGCCGTGCCCTGGGCTTGCCGGACAACGACAGTTACCGCCTGTACGCCGACATCAAACGGCCCTACGTGGCGTGGAACCTGTTCGCTACCGAGGCATTTTCGGTGGCGCCGTTGAACCACTGTTTTCCGATCGCCGGTTGTGTCGGCTATCGTGGCTACTACCAGCCGGGCCGCGCCCGCGGCGCAGCGGCACTGCTGCAAGCCGAGGGCTACGATACCTTGGTGGCCGGCGTGCCGGCCTATTCGACCCTGGGCTGGTTCGACGATCCGCTGCTCAGCTCGATGCTGCGCTGGGACGACGATCGGCTGGCCGGGCTGATTTTCCACGAGTTGGCGCATCAGCAACTGTATGTCACTGACGATACGGCGTTCAACGAATCCTACGCCTCCTTTGTCGAGCGCGAAGGGCTGCGGCAGTGGCGCGCCAGTCGTGGGCTGGCGCCGTCCAGCGATACGCTGCGCGATCAATACGCCGACCTCAGCCGGCTGGCGCTGGCGACCCGCGAGCGCTTGGCCGCGCTCTATGCATCCGGTTTGAGCGAAGCGGAAATGCGTGCTGCCAAGGCCGCCGAATTCATGCGCATGCGCCAGGCCTATCGGCGGCTGCGTGACGGGCCGTGGAACGGCGACGACCGTTTCGATCGCTGGATGGCCCGGCCACTGAACAATGCCAGCCTGGTTCCGTTCGGCCTCTACGATCAATGGGTGCCTGCCTTCGCCGCGCTGTTCGAGCAGCTCGGCGGTGATTGGCGGCATTTCCATGCCCGAGTCGCTGCCTTGGGCCGACTGCCCGCCGACGAGCGGAAGCGTCAGCTGGAGGCACTTCGCTGAGACACCTTGCCGCTTCGCTTGAACGCCGATGCGGCAAGGCTTCTGGACCGATTGCGCTTCGCTGCATCGGAGCCTGCTCGAAGGGGTTGCCTGCTGCCGCTTGTCGACTCTTTGCCTGTTCGCTTCAAATTCCACGGAATTCTTTTCCGCTTGCCTCCGTCCCTTTTTTAAGTCGTCAGCTCAGCTGACCCGTGATTTGGCCGTACGGATTCCGTACGCCTAGCCAATCAAACCGTTCAAACGGAGGCTGCATGGGCAACCTGACCGGCATTCTCGACCACCAGCGCATGCCGCTCGACAAGCAGAAGTTCACCTGGAAGGAAATGGCAGGCAAGCCGATCAGCAAGCTCGATGACGACGCCTTTACCCGCGTGCGCGTCATGGGCGTGATGCAGGTGCTGACCGAACCGCGTACCAACCTCGCGCGGGGCAGGGGCGCGTTGCTCACCGTCGAACTGGAGGATAACGCCGCCTGGGAACTGCTGATCGAACTGGCCGAAGCGGGCGGTCATCCGAAGATCGCCAAAGGCTTCCACAAGGCGAAGGAGCAAGAGGACGACCATGTGGTGAAGATCAAGTCGCGCTTGCGCAAGGACCTGCTTAGCCAGGTGCAATGAATACCGCGTGCGCTTCAAACCTTGGCGCGCCTTAGGGCGCGTCTTTTTTTGTTTGACGATGACTCCAGCCCGGCACTTCGCTGGACTGCGCCTAAGCCCGCTACAGCAGGTTTATCAATAACTTAGGCGCGTCCATCATATGCCGGTGCTTTCCGAAACTTGACCCGGCTTCCGGTCGCGTGGCTCCCATGTGGCTCTTGGAAACCGAGGTTTCCGAGGAGTCATCATGGCAAAAATCAAACTCACCAAGTCCGCCATCGATGCGGCAAAGCCCCAGGCGCAGGCCGTCGAACTCCGGGACACCGTGGTGCCCGGCTTCCTGTGCAAGATCACCCCAGCGGGTCGTAAGGTGTTCATGCTCCAGTACCGCACGAACGCCGGCGAGCGCCGCAAGCCCGCCCTGGGCCAGTACGGGGAACTGACCGTCGAGCAAGCCCGTGTTATGGCGCAGGAGTGGCTGGCCGAGGTGCGCCGGGGCGGCGACCCCAGCGCGGCCAAGAATGCCGCCCGCAAGGCGCCGACCATGAAGGAGTTTTGCCACACCTTCATGGAGGACTACTCCAAGCAGCGCAACAAGCCCAGCACGCAGCGCGGCTATCAGGGGGTCATCGACCGCAACATCATTCCCATCATGGGCCGGATGAAGGTGCAGGACGTGAAGCGCCCGGACGTGGCCGCGCTGATGAAGAAGCTGGCCCACAAGCCGGCCGAGGCGAACCGCACCTTCGGCGTGCTGCGCAAGATGTTCAACCTGGCCGAAGTGTGGGGCCTTCGCCCGGACGGCACCAATCCGTGCCGCCACGTTCCCATGTACCCGCCCGGCAAGGAAACCCGGCTCATCGTGGACGATGAACTGGTGCGGATCTTCCGCCAGTTGGAGACGCTGGAGGCAGAGGGACTGGAGAACTACGTCATTCCGCTGGCGATCCGCCTGCAATTCGAGTTTGCCGCCCGCCGCTCCGAAATCTGCCCGCTCGAATGGGACTGGGTTGATCTGGAGAAGCGCCGGGTGGTCTGGCCCGACAGCAAGACCGGCGGCATCTCCAAGCCCATGAGCGAGGAAGCCTATCGGCTGCTTTCGACGGCGCCGCGCCTGGAAGGTTGCCCCTATGTCCTGCCGTCGCCCAACGACGCGACCAAACACTTGACCCACGGCGAGCACTATGGCGGTTGGAAGCGCGTGCTCAAGGCCGCCGGCGTGCCACATGTTGGCACGCACGGTATCCGCCACCGGGCCACCACCGACATTGCCAATTCGGGCGTGCCAACCAAGGTGGGCATGAAGCTGACGGGCCACAAGACCGTAGCGATGTTCATGCACTACGTCCACACCGAGGACAAGCCGGTGCGGGAAGCGGCCGAACTGGTGGCGAGCCGGCGGCAGGCCATCACGGGCGTGCGGCGCCTTGCGGAGGCGACGGCATGAGCAAGAAGACGCTTTCGGTGGCGGGGGACACCCCCGCCGCCCCGCCAGCCGGTTATGCCGGCATCCACGGCGGTATCGTGGAAGTGCTCGATGCCGCCCGCCATGCGGCGGCACGCAGCGTCAATGCGCTGATGACCGCCAGCTATTGGGAGATTGGCCGCCGGATCGTGGAGGCCGAGCAACGGGGCAAGCGGCGTGCCGGGTACGGCGAACAGTTGATCGAACGGCTGTCGGCTGACTTGACCGCGCAGTTCGGGCGCGGGTTCAGCCGCCCGAACTTGCAGCAAATGCGGTCGTTCTTCCTGACCTGGCCAATTCGCCAGACAGTGTCTAGCGAATCTTCCCCGGCGCCAGTGGCGCGGGCGCGTCCCTGGCGCCTCGATGAACTGGCCCAGGTCTTCACGCTGCCGTGGTCGGCCTACGTCCGGCTGCTGTCGGTCAAGGACGAACACGCCCGCCGCTTCTACGAGGCCGAAGCCCTGCGCGGCGGATGGAGCGTGCGCCAGCTCGACCGGCAGATCAACAGCCAGTTCTACGAGCGCACGGCGCTGTCGAAGAACAAGGCGGCGATGCTGGTCAAGGGCGCCGTGCCCAACCCCGGGGATGCCGTCACTCCCGACGACGCGATCAAAGACCCGTATGTGCTGGAGTTCCTTGACCTCAAGGATGAGTATTCGGAATCCGATCTTGAGCAAGCCCTGATCCGGCGGCTGGAGGATTTCCTGCTCGAACTGGGCGACGGTTTCGCCTTCGTCGGGCGGCAGCGCCGATTGCGCATCGACCAGACCTGGTATCGGGTCGATCTGCTGTTCTTCCATCGTCGCTTGCGTTGCCTGGTCATCATCGACTTGAAGCTCGGCGCGCTGACCCATGCCGACGTGGGCCAGATGCACCTCTATTGCAACTATGCGAAGGAGCACTGGACGTTTGCCGACGAGAACCCGCCCGTGGGTCTGATCCTCTGCGCCGACAAGGGCCATGCCTTGGCGCGGTATGCGCTGGAGGGCTTGCCGTCCAAGGTGATGGCGGCGAACTACAAGATGGTGCTGCCGGATGCCGAAGTGCTGCAAGAGGAACTGGAGAACACGCGGCGGCTGATCGAATCGCGCGGAACGATCGTCCCCAAGAAGCGCAAGCGATAACCGGGCGTCCCGGCGTGCCGCCGTCGGGTTCGCGGGCTGCGCCCCGCGCTTCGTGCCGAATCGCGGCCATCCAGCTTTGACCCCTGACGCCTTCGGCCCTCGCGGGCCTGCGCGCTGCGCTTGCTCAAAGGCGGGTGTGTGCAGTGGGCGGGGTTTAGGCGGTCTTGCTGTTCCCTTCACCGTACCACGGCGTTCTCGCCGTCAAAGGCGGCGCGCGCCATGCGCGCTGGCGTCCTGGCGGCCGTCTTCGACCTTGTGACTGCTTGCGCTGCGCCGTGCTGAACACGGTTCCGGGCAATTCCGCCCGAGCAACCGGAGCACGATCATGTCGCAACTGTCCTTTTCCTCGTTCGATGACGCTTTGCTGGTGCGTGACTCTCACGGGCACTATGCGCTGGCATCGGCCGATCAGATTCTGGAGGCCGCGCGCCTGGTCATCGACCAGAAGATGCAGCGGGGTACGTCTTTCACTTCACCGGCGGCGGTCAAGGAATACCTGCTTGCCAAGCTGGCCGGCTTCGAGCATGAGGTGTTCTCGGTGTTGTTCCTCGACACGCAGCATCGGCTGATCGAATACAGGGAAATGTTCCACGGCACAATCGACTCGGCCGAAGTGCATCCGCGCGAAGTGGTCAAGGAGGCGCTTCGGCTCAACGCGGCGGCTCTGGTCATCTCGCACAACCACCCAAGTGGCAACCCGGAGCCGAGCGCGGCAGACCGGGCGCTGACCCGGCGGCTCAAGGATGCGCTGGGGCTGGTGGACGTGCGCGTGCTCGATCACGTCATCGTCGCTGGCAGCACCACGGCGTCGTTCGCAGAACGCGGCCTGATCTGACCAAGGGGCTTCGGCCCCTTTTTGCTGCGCCCGATTGCGGCTATGCCAAGGCCCGCAGCCATGCCAGCAAATCGGCCTGCGGGCTATCGGGCTGCAAGGGCCGCGGCGACAACAGGCAATAGCGCGAGCCGTCCTCCACGAAACCCAGCGGCGCGGCCAGCACGCCGCTGTCCAGATCGTCGCGTGCCAGATGCCACGGGCCGACCGCCACACCCAGGCCGGCCACGGCCGCCTGCAAGCTGAAATAGAAATGATCGAAGGTTTGTCCCGGCGCATCAGGTGCGGGCTGGTCTGCGGCCGCCGCCCATTCCGGCCACGCGCCCGGCCGCGTGCGCGTGTGCAGGCGCGGTGCGCCGGCCTTGAGCGCGGCGCCGGCCTTCTTCGTGGTGAACCAGGCCGCCACCTTGTCGGGACGGCAGACCGGGCCGACCTTTTCCGCGAACAAGGGTTCGGCGTGGTAGCCCTCGGGCCAGGGGAAGTCGTCGCGGCGGATCGCCAGGTCGATGCCGTTGGCGAAGGAGAACGGCCCGCCCCCGGCGACCAGGTGTACGTCGATCCCCGGATGCCGGGCCTGGAAGTCCGGCCAGCGCGGGATCAGCCAGCGCATCAGCAGCGTCGGCTCGCACGACAGCACCCAGCGCCGCCCCTGGCGGGCGCTGGCGCGCAACTCGCCGACGGCCTGCCGCATCAGATCCAGCCCATTGCCCACGGCCCGCGCCAGCGTGCGGCCGGCATCGGTCAGGAACACGCGCCGGCTGCGGCGCTCGAATAGCGCCACGCCCAGTTCGTCTTCGAGCAGGCGCACGGCGCGGCTGACCGCGCCGTGGGTCAGGTGCAACTCGGCCGCCGCCCGGCTGAAATTCTCCAGCCGGGCCGCCGTCTCGAAGCAGCGCAGGGCCAGCAGCGAAGGCAGGCGCGAATCGCTCGATGGTGATTCCAGCTCACCATTCTTGTCAGAAAACATCGTTATCCACCGGGAGATGTTGTCGGTAGCATCTCGCTAATTCGTTGTTCTTCGACAGGATACGCCATGACCGAATTGATAGCTGTCATCACAATCACCTTGCTGGCCGTCATCAGCCCTGGGCCGGACTTTGCGATGGTCACGCGCAACAGTCTGATGCTGTCGCGCCGTGCCGGCATGCTGACGGCCCTGGGCATCGGCTTGGGCGTGCTCGTCCACGTCACCTATACGCTCGTCGGCGTGGGCCTGTTGATCCAGCAGTCGCTCTGGCTGTTCAACGCCATCAAGTTGGTCGGTGCCGTCTATCTGATCTATCTCGGCGTGAAGATGCTGCGCGCCAAGCCCAGCGGCGCGCTGGCCGACAGTACCGTGGCGCCGCTGTCGGATATGGCGGCTTTGCGTACCGGCTTCCTGACCAATGCGCTGAACCCGAAGACCACGGTGTTCATCGTCAGCCTGTTCATGCAGGTGGTGCGGCCCGACACGCCGCTGGCGGTGCAGATCGGCTACGGCGCATTCATCTCGGTTGCGCACATGGCCTGGTTCGGCCTCGTGGCGCTTTGCTTCTCGGCCGGGGCCGTGCGCGACCGGCTGCTGGCCGTGCGCCACTGGATCGACCGCGCCTTCGGCGGGCTGCTGGTCGGATTCGGTGTCCTGCTGGCGGTGGCGCGCGGGGCGCGCTGACTGCGCGGGGCATCGCGCCGCCCTGCGGCGTCTCGACCCTGGGGGGGAAACGCTGCCTCGGAAATCCGAGACAGCGTTTCGGAAATCCATTCCCTATCGTGTGCTTCTCAACGTGCCAGGAGGACGAGGACAGCCACCGCCAGCAGGATCAGCATGGCACCGGAGATGCGTTCCAGCCACGGCAGCGCCCGCGCGAAGCGGCGCAGCACGGCCTGGTTGCCGATGAGGACTGCGACCAGCACGTCCCACAGCAGCACGATGCTGAACATCCAGACGCCATAGATCGTCTTCCAGCCCGCGCTGGCATGCGCGCCGGTCAGCATCGCGGCCAGGCTCGCGTAGAACAGCGCGTTCTTCGGATTCAGGATGCCGGACAGGAAGCCCATGCCGGTTGCGCGTCGCCACGCGATGAAAGGATGCGCGGGTGCCGTGGAACGCCCGCCATTCGAGACATCCAGGTCGCTGCGGCCCGCGTGGCGGATGAACAGCACGCCAAGATAGAGCAGGTAAGCGCAGCCGGCCAGTTGCAATACGACGAACGGGAGGCTGTCCGGGCGCAGTGCCGCCATGCCGGCGAAGGCGGCAACGATGAAAACGCCATTGGCGACGGCGATCCCCAGGCAGGCGCCGCTGGCGACCCGCCAGCCGGCGGACAGCGAGGTTCGGGCGATCAGGAAAAAGTCGGGGCCGGGAGAAAGCAGCGCCAGGAAATGCGCTGCGGCAATCATCAGGAACGGCTGCATTCAGGACGCACTCGTAGTTTTTCTACGCAGTGTGCCGGCCGCAGCGCCTTCCGTATTGAAGGAAATTGCAGCCGCGCCGCTTGCGGCGTCAGGCCCGGAAACGGCCGGGCGTCACACCGGCATGCGCCTTGAACACCCGCTGGAAATGGGCCTGATCGGCGAAGCCGAGATGCTGGGCCACGTCTGCAAGGCTGTCACCGCTGCGAATCCACTCCCTGGCGAGGTTGACGCGCTGGTTGAGTTGCCAGGCGTGCGGCGTCATGCCGGTGACGGCGCGGAATGCCCGGATCACCTGATAGCGGCTCATGCCTGCCAGGTCTGCCAACTTCTCCAGGGTGGTAGTGGCGGTGGGCGAAGCACACAGACAGTCCAGGGCGGGCCGAATCCGCTCCGCCAGGTTCGACGGCACGGTCGGCCCTTTGATGGAGAGCCCCTGTTCGGTGTCGTAGTCCCCGACGAACTCGATCAGCGCGGCCTCCTTCTCGATCGGGTCGCCTTCCTTGAACAGCAGCACGTTGAGTCGGCAGAAGTGCGCATAGACCGCCGGATCGGTCACGATGCGCACCGGCTCGTCGTCCATCGCGTCGGTTCGGGCGTACTCCCGCCGAACAGCCTGGAGCCACGCGGCGTCCAGGTGCAGCATCTGGTAGCTCCAGGCGGTGTCCGGAGCCGGGTTGCACGCATGGACACGTGATGCGGGCACGAAGACGAGCGTGCCAGGGGACAGGAGAACCGGGCCATCGGCGGCACCGGTGAAAACGCTGGTGCCGCCATCGACGGCACCAATGGAAAAGGTCGGGTGATGGTGGGGCTTGTAGCAGGCCCGGCTCTGGCAGGCGCGGCGGCTCTCGACGAAGGGCAAGGCCGGATCGCGCCAGAATGCCTGGGTATCGCTGCATTGGCCTGCACAGTCCGGACGGCTAGTCATCGTTTCGAGATCGGCGTCCATGCAGTCTTCGCACATTGTTGTTCTGAAAGGTGCGGTGTCTCGGAAACAGACACCCCTGGGTCGCTGGCAATTTTAGCTTCCGGGCCTGGAACAGGCATCCATTCATTAGCGTCCCCGGCCAAGAAGCATGGCCGGGTCGCGCTGTCGTGCGTTGCATCGAGCCTCGCTGCACGAGTCTCGCCCCTGACGGGCTTCCATCCCTGACGCCTACGGCCCGGCTTCCAGCTCCGGGCCTGCGCGCTTCGCTTGCCGTGCGGTCGGCGATGGAAGCGGCCGTTGCCTTGTCCAGCCGTCTCCCCTGACTCCATCACCTTGCTCGCGACTGTAGCCCGTGGCCGCGTGCCATCAAGGCGCGCCAGGCCGTGTCCTCGGCTGTGCCTGCGGGCCGCACCTACCTGACGCTTTTCTCCTTGACAGCTCACGTCCGTGGGCTCCTGACCGTCGCGGGCGATGAACTCAGGAAAGACGGTGGCAACAGGGCCAACCGGGTTCCTCGTGCCAACCGCACCGAACAGCCGAAAGGCTGGGCTCCGAATCTAGGAATTCGGTGTGCGGTTTGAACAGCAAACCCTTCTTTGTCAGGAGAAAGACCATGCAACTCGCATCCCGATTCGCTTCCCGTTCCCCCTCGCTGCGCAGCGATTACCCGCTGTCCGATGACCAGATTCACCGCGTGGCCCCGTCCATCTTCGCGGATGCCCCGCACGAAAGCCGTTCGCAGCGGTACGCCTACATCCCCACGTCCGCCGTGCTGGCCGAGCTTCGCAAAGAGGGATTCCAACCCTTCATGGCTTGCCAGACCCGCGTGCGCGATGAAGGCAAGCGCGAGCACACCAAACACATGCTGCGCCTGCGCCATGCCAGCCAGATCAACGGCGCAGAAGCCAATGAAATCGTGTTGCTCAATTCCCATGACGGAACGAGCAGCTATCAGATGCTGGCCGGCATGTTCCGGTTCGTGTGCAGCAATGGCCTTGTCTGCGGCGACACCGTGGCAGACGTGCGCGTGCCCCACAAAGGCGACGTGGCCGGTTCCGTCATCGAAGGCGCTTACGAAGTCTTGCGTGGCTTCGACCGCGTGAAGGAGTCCCGCGATGCCATGCGCGCCATCACCTTGAACGATGGCGAATCCGAAGTGTTCGCCCGCGCCGCGCTGGCCCTCAAGTACGACGACCCCGACAAGCCCGCGCCCATTACCGAATCGCAAATCCTGATGCCGCGCCGGTTCGATGACCGCCGCCCGGACTTGTGGAGCGTGTTCAACCGCACGCAAGAGAACTTGACCCAAGGCGGCCTGCGCGGGCGCAGCGCCAACGGACGCCGCCAGCAAACCCGCCCGGTGCAGGGCATCGACCAAAACATCCGCCTCAACCGTGCGCTCTGGCTGCTGGCCGATGGCATGCGCCAGTTGAAAGCCTGACCCCACGCGGCAGGGGCAGGCAGCAGCCCTTGCCGCTTCTCTCGCTGCTCTCGCTGCTGCATCCCAATCGCTAGGAGTTATCACCATGAAAGCCGTTACTCAAACCGAAACCCGCGCCATCGAAACTGCCGCCGCGCCGCTGGAAGTGGCCGACCCGACCAAGAACCTGATTTTGGTTCCGCTCTCGCAGTTGCTGCCGCGCCGCTCCAAGCGCAACGCACGCAAGACCCCGCGCCTGTCCATTCCCGAACTGGCCGCGAGCATCGCCCGCATTGGCCTGCTGCAAAATCTCGTCGTCATTCTTACCGCCGATGGCGAGCAATACGAAGTGGTGGCCGGCGACCGCCGACTGACCGCGTTGAAGCTGCTGGCGAAAAAGAAGCGCATCGCCGCCGACTTTGAGGTGCCTTGCCTGCTGGTGCCCGACGCTTCGGCCCGTACCGTCAGCCTCGCGGAAAACCTGCTGCGCGAGCAGATGCACCCGGCCGATCAGTTCGAGGCTTTCGCCGCGCTGGTCAAGGAAGGCCGGCCCATCGAGGACATTGCCGCCGACTTCGGCGTGTCCCCGCTGGTGGTGCAGCGCCGCTTGAAGCTGGCCAACGTCTCGCCGCGCCTGCTGACCGACTACCGGGCCGCAGCCGTCACGCTGGAACAGTTGATGGCCCTGAGCATCACCGACGACCACGCCGCGCAGGAAGCCGCGTTCTACGGTGCGCCCGAATGGCAGCGTGGCGCGTCCGCGCTGCGCGAACGCCTGACCGAGCGCGAAATCGACGCCACGCATCCGCTGGTGCGCTTCGCCGGGCTGGACGCCTACACGGCGGCGGGCGGCGGCATCCGCCGCGACCTGTTCGCGGAAGGCGATGCCGGAACCTACCTGACCGACCCCGCGCTGCTGGAAACGCTGGTGCGCGGCAAGCTGGATGCGCTGGCCGGGAACGTGCGCGCCGAGGGTTGGGCGTGGGTGGAAGCCGTGCCGCACATGAGCTACGCCGAGCGGCAGGCATTCCAGAACGCGCCGCGCCAGCGCCGCGAACCGACCGCCCGCGAAGCCCGCCGCATTGCCTCGCTGCAAAGCCGCCTCGACAAGATCGACGCCGAACTGGAAGAAGCCTACGACGCCGAGGACGAGGACAAGACCGAGGCGCTGGAACCACGCCGCGAACAGGTAGCCGGGGAACTGCAAGCCGTGGAGGAAACCTTGCAGGGCTACGCCCCGGACGTGCGCGCCGTGGCCGGTGCCATCGTCACCCTCGACCGCAGCGGCGAAGCCGTGATTCATCGCGGGCTGCTGCGCGAAGCCGAAGCCAAGGCGCTGCGCACGCTGGAACGCTTGCGGCAGGGTTTCGGCAGCGCAGAAGGCAAAGCCGGGAACGACGACGAAGGCGAGGACGCCGAGCAGCCCAAGGCCGCGAGCCTGTCCGACCGGCTGGCGCAGCGCTTGAGCGCGCACCGCACCGCCGCGCTGCAAATCGAAGTCGCCAGGCATCCGCAAGTCGCGCTGGCCGCGCTCGTGCATGGCATGGTGCAGAGCGTCTTGCAGGACAACCACTATGGCCACGACTTGCCGCTGGGCGTGAGCCTGAAAGCGCAAGACCGGCTGGAAGGCATGGCCCCCGACTGGCCCGAATCGCCCGCCGCCGTCGCCCTGCGCGAGCTGCAGCAGGTCGCGGGCGAAGCGCTGCCGCAGGACAGCGCCGAACTGTTCGCCGCGCTGCTGGCGATGGAGCAAGGCGAACTGGTGCGGTTGCTGGCGGTATGCGTGGCGGCGACCGTGGACGTGGTGACGCCCCGCGCCACGGCGCACCAGCCGGGCGCGGAACTGGCGCAGGCCGTGGGACTGGACATGGCGGCATGGTGGCAGCCCACCGCCGAAGGCTACTTCAAGCACGTTTCCAAGGCGGTGATTCTGGAAGCCGTGGGCGAGTTCGCACCGTCGCACGCTACCCGGCTGGCGAAGTTGAAGAAGGCGGACATTGCCAGTGAAGCCGAACGGCTGGCTGCTGGCACCGGCTGGATGCCTTCGATCTTCAAGACCACTGGCCCGCAGGATGCCATGCAGGAGGCAAGCACGGAGCAGGACGTCCCAAAGGATGACGAGGCAACGGTGGATGAACCCACCGAGGCGCTGGCCGCCTAGCCTGCACCGAAGGCAAGTGCCCCGGCCCTATGACCGGGGCACTTCGCTGGCAGGAGAACCGCCAATGACCCGCACCACCAGCCGCCCATGCATGGTGGCAATCTATGCCTCCGGCGTAGTACGTGCCCGGCGCTACGTAGCTTCGCCAGAGTGCGAAATACGTGGATGCAGCCCAACAACGACATGGTTTATGACATAGAGCCAACGGCCGTCCGCCTGCCTGCTCACCAACTCGGCGGAACTGCCCGACGCAACAACAGCGCCAGTCAGTTCCCAGTTCGCGCGCGGCAACGCAAGATCGCGGCCGGCTTTCGAGCTGCGCCCCCGTGCCGCCTTCGCCATCACGGCCATGTGGCTTCAATCCCTCGCGCCTTGGCGCTCTGGAACTGTACGACTACTGTCTGGTATCTATCGCATTCCACATAATTGTGCGGCTACAACTACAGCTCACGTGCTCTCTGCATATTGGCGAGAGCAAAGGCTGAAAATGCACATAACGCGCTTGCAATCAAAGCCCAGTGCGCTCCTTGCTCAGCGCTAAGGCTTAGAGAGCCTGCGGCAATAACCCCACCAGCCATTTGGCCCAGCAACCTGAGTGTGGCTAGAACACCGTTAGATCGACCACTTTCCTGTACAGGACTGTAGCTCAGTATCAATTTGAGGTTTGGTGTTTGAAATATGCCAAAACCTGTTCCAGCTACAGCCGCACATAAGCATGCAAGCCAGACCGCCCCCCCCTGCGCCTGAAATGGCTAAAAGAGCTATCCCGACAAACATAAAAAATAACCCGCCAACAAGCAAATGAACGGAATTCCACTTGTCAGAGGCTCGTCCAGAAAAATATGCGGCAATCCCGGAAAATAATGCCCAGAACACCAGCGCAGTCACAGTTTTTGGCAAGTTTTCGGCGTAGGCAAGCGAAAAAAAGAAAGGCAGAGAAATTAGTGCTGAACCTTGCGCCATATACCCAAGTGTCGTGATAAAAATTGCAGTAAGAAACTTCCCTTTACTATAAGGATGAGGCAGGAATTTTCTAAAGGACTTCGAGTTGAACAGTATGATGGTTAGTCCGATGGCGAACGAGGCACCGCCAGCAATGAATCTGGCATTACCATAACCACTCAATCCCAACGCCGCGAGTGAAAAGGCGATTAGAAACAGTCCCGCCACAACGATAAAAAAATCCAGCCAAGGAATTGCGACTGAATCTTTACGATGGTCGTTTGGTAAAAAAGCGGCGGTCATAATAAAAACAACTGTGCCAATCATAAAATTCAAAAAGAATATGAGTGACCAAGATCCATAAGATAGAATTATCGATGAAATCAAAGGCCCCGCACAAAAAGATAAGGCCACCACCAATGCACTAAATCCGATCGCCTTTCCAAATTGATGTGCAGGATATATGCTTCTTATGATTGCTATATTGACTGCAGTCATGGCACTCCCACCTAATCCCTGGATTGCTCTAATTAAAACAAGATGATCGAAAGATGTGGCGATCGAGCAAGCAAGTGATGAGGCCGCGAATAAAATAGATCCGAGTATGTAAATGACTTTGTAGCCAATCGCATCGCCTAGTGCAGAAAAAACCAGCAATGAAGCAACCATCGAAATTTGATAAGCGTTGACTATAAATATAGAATCCGCAGCGGCAACATTTAATTGAAAAGCAATTCTCGGCAGTGCAACATTCACCATCGAGACATCAAGAATGGCGGCTGCAACTCCAAGAAGAATTGCTGACATTGCAACGACTCTCTCATCCACACAACTCATAGAGTTCACGGCCTGCTCAGTATTATTTAAGTCTCAGCATAAGGCTGGCACAGAAGGCTTCAATCAGATGGCCACTCCATATACTGATCTAAGCGTTCTAATGATTCCGTCAACTGGATTAGGCCCTGCGGCTAAGTGAGCGTTCCACCCAAGACTCTTTGCCGTGTTAATATTGGCAAGTGAGTCATCAAAAAAAATTACTTCTTCCGCTGCTGATCGAATTGAACGTTCCACGTCTTTGAAGGCGTCTTGACTGGGCTTCTTTTTCTTCATCAGGAAAGATACGAAAGCATCCTCGTACTGAAAGGCATATTTTTTTATATGATTCCAATGCGCTTCGTTAGTATTGGAAAACAAAACCACCTCAACTTCCAGATCGGCCAGTTTTGACAACAACTCGACAGCGCCAGGAAAGGGGCCTTTCAGCCGTTTTTCTATAAACCACTGTTCGATAGGAATGGCTCCGTCCGGGTGTTTGCTAATGGCTTTAAGGTTTTTGAAGAAGGCTTCCGTGCCGATATTGCCGATGCTATAGTCATCAAGAAGGATTCGCACCTGCAAGATGTCCTGTGGTTCAAGCCAGGAATCAATAGTTGGCCCTAATTCTACCAACACGTTGCCGACATCAAAGCAAATCACATAATTCCCAGCTTTGGCTTGCATAATCAAGAATGCTCTTCTTTCGAGAAGGTTTTCCAGGCGCCTGTTTTGCCAGCGTGGGCATCCAGAATCCTGACTCGGGTGTTGTTTTTCATAGGAGAAGGAAGATCGTCTACGGGAAAGAACTCAGCGGCAGCGATCTCCG
Source organism: Stutzerimonas stutzeri (assembly GCF_024448935.1). Classification (GTDB taxonomy): domain Bacteria; phylum Pseudomonadota; class Gammaproteobacteria; order Pseudomonadales; family Pseudomonadaceae; genus Stutzerimonas; species Stutzerimonas stutzeri_AO. The sequence goes on along the minus strand of NZ_JAMOIE010000054.1, from coordinate 13,955 downwards.
AATCGGGTTGCCAATCCTCCCGTGCAACAATTCTGCACGAAAAATATATGACGATATCCGATTTGAAAGGCGCCGAATATAATCCTACCAGTCTTTCGATAACGACCTTGTATCCGGTTTCCTCAAGGACTTCCCTGGTCACACCATCTTCAGGCGACTCTCCATCTTCAAGCCTGCCCCCAGGTACAGTCCATCCATAAGGCGGGTAGTTCCTTTGCACGCAAAGAACTTCTCCCTTGTCATTTAAAATGTTCGCAAAAACGCCAATCGTCGCCATCGTTATAAATCTCCGTTATCTTCAGAACTAAGCTTGCTAGCGCCCGCGTTCCACTCTCCTTGCGGGCGGTCGCCCTGGACATATGCTGGATTTCCATATGCAAGCGTTCCAGGAGGGATATTTCGCGTAACCACCGACCCCGCGCCAATAAAAGCATTTGTCCCTACGGTCACATTGCCCAGCAAAGTCGTTCCGCTTCCAATTCTGGCCCCAGAGAGTATCTTGGGGGCGCGCAATATCTCGCCGACACGCCAGCGCATCTCGTTATCATTTACGGTGACAACCCTTGCGCCAATTTGCACATTGTCACCAATTGAGCAGTTTCCGGTGATGTGGGTCAATGCCGAAATTCTGACATTTTCTCCAACCGTGGAATCACGCTCCAAACAGACAAAATGTGAGATCACGCTATTCGCGCCGATCTTTACCCGCGCGCGAATTACGGCATTGTGTCCGATGATGGAGTTTTCCCCAATGCTGACACCAGAGCACAACAAAGCCCCCGATCTTATTCGGGCACCTCGTCTCACTACAATCGGGCCACTGTTCACGCCATCATCCTCGTTTGGAATAAACCTTACGTCGGATGATATGAGCGCACCTTCTTCCACTTGCAGTAAGCCATGTTGGACTGCCTGCTCATAACTTAGTATTTCCGCTACCATAGTTGACGCTCCCGTGCTGGTGAAGAAGTGTTAAATTCACGTCCTAAGGACAAAGAATATAGTTCTTCGCCCAGGATTCCTCTTGCGACCTGTCCTCGAAGAACGTCGGTAGTGCCATCTGCAATCCTTAGTCCCAGAAGGTCTCGTAACGATTTTTCGAGCTGTGCTTCCGCCGAGTAGCCGTATGCACCGTGCACGAGCATGCTCCACTGGACTGCTGCAATTGATGCTTCTACACCTTCTGCTTTAGCCATGGCCGCGTCGACGTAGCTGTATTGCTTGAGGTCTATGCGCTGCGCTGCGCTTTGCACCAATAGCCACACCATATGCAGCCGAGATGCGTGTTTTGCAAACTCCTGCTGCAGATGCGTGAATCTACCTATTTGCCCAGAAAAGGCTTCCCGGGTTCGCATTCGGTTCTTAGCCTTGTCTAATGCTTTTTCGGCTGAACCTATTGCCGCGGCAGCCATTGCACAGCGCCAGAATGAGAAATGAGTGGAAAAAATCGAAAAACCTTGTCCTTCACCACCAATTCGATTTTTTGCTGGCACCCATACCTTCTCTAGATCAAGCTGCCCCCAGGATATGCCGCGAAGTCCCATTGCTTCAATATCGGCTATTTGAATCGCTGGATTAGATTTTTCGACCATGAAGACGGTCAGCCCCTGTTCGGCGCCGACTATATTTGCAAATACTATTAGAGTATCCGACTGCCTTAGACGAGCCACATATTTCTTTTGCCCATTTATTTCGTATCCACCGTCCAGACGTTTTGCAGTGGTCTTTATGGCATGTAGATCAGAGCCGCCATCTTCTTCAGTTATGCATATTGCGGCAAAACTTCTTGCGCTTGCTATTTCGCCAAGCTGAGAGCTGAATTGATTTTGCTTTTTTGAGGCTAAAAAAACTCGCCCATGTCCGAGGCCTGGGACATCTCGGAGGTCAAGACTGATACTTCCGAAGAATTTAAAGATACTCATAAGGGCACGAGCACTTAGTACAGCTTGCTCACCTGGTCTACTATTTTTGTAGTCCAAGGACGCCAAGCCGGGAATCATCCTCCGCCAAGTCAAAGGATCATGCAACTCTTCTTTATCGCTCAACTCTTCTAGAGTCGAGAGAATTCTGTCGCCCATTTTTTCGCAAAAAATTTGAGGAAGACGTATGCCCATGATCTTACCGTTGGCTAGATGGTTGGATTTCAGTCTGAAACTCTGCGGCACTTCGGATGCTGGGTAGCACCATCAAGTCACAGCAAAGAAAAGTCCCCCTCCAATCTAATGGAGTTTTTGGAAAGCACCATTGCTTTATTGGCATTGATTATTGCTTATTTGGCCTTAATTAAAGTTGCTTCTTCACGCCATATCTCATTCCGTAATTTATAATTTACTTTTTATTATTAAAAAGAAGGACATGCTCTTCGTTGTGAGGGGTTCTGGATGTCGCGTTTCGTAGCCGATGTGATGCGCTACTGCACTTTTTTGTGCGCGCTGCGGCACGAGAACCGTCATGCGTTCGGATTGCACCCCTGCCTATCCCCCATGTGTGGCCTAGCGCTCTTCGAACGCCGCCGGATCGGCTAGGCTGGCGCCCCGCCGCAAAGGCGGGGCTTGGCCGTACGTACAGGCTTGCTACGGCGGGTGGCGCACACGCGTGCCGTCCTCGACGCTAGTGGTTCGTGCCTCGCGTCACGAAGCCCAGTTCATGAACAGAACGCGCGGCATCTCCATGAAGCTTCTACTCCAGGGGGCAAATTCTTTTCGCTTCCAGGTTGTCCATTGCGTGTCGACCGCACGCGGTGACCAGCCCATACCTGTGCGGATCACAACAAGGACGCACTGGCGCGACCTTGTTCAACCCGAAAGGAGAAATCGCAATGGCTAACATCGGCACCTTCACCGCGGATAAAGACGGCTTCACCGGCACGCTTCGCACCCTGACCCTCAACGTCAAGGACAAGCTGGTTCCCAACGACAAGGGCGACACCGAGAACGCCCCCGACTTCCGCCTTCAGGCGGCTGGACACGACATCGGCGCGGGGTGGCGGAAAGTCAGCGAAGCCGGGCGGCCCTACGTGTCCGTGTCCCTCGACGATCCTTCGTTCCCGGCAACGGTCTATGCCCGCTTGATCGAAGGCGAGGACGGCACGCACGACCTGATCTGGTCGCGCAGCAAGCCCAAGGCGGGCTGACGGCCACCGCGCCCCGCCCGTTGTGGCGGGGCGCGGTGGTGGCCGTTCAGTCCGGCATCTTGCTGTACGGCGACAGGTGCTCGACCAGCGTGTCGATGGTGATGCGCAAACGCGCAGTCATGCGCGAGGTCTTCGGCCACAGCACATGGATCGGCAGCGGTGCTGGCTGCATATCGGGCAGGACAGCGATAAGCCGCCCTGTCCGAAGGTCATCTTCGATGAACCAACCGGGTAGCTGCGCCAGTCCGAAACCCGCCAGGGCAGATTCTTTCACCGCCTCCAGATCACTCAACCGCAAGCGCGCTCGCGGTGGCAGGCGCCCTGTCTGGCCGCGGAGTTGCCAGGCTTCTTCAGTGCCGTCACGCAGGCGTGCGATGCAATCGTGATCGTGCAACTCGTCCACCGTGGAGGGTGCGCCGCGCCGGACGACGTAGTCCGGCGCGGCGCACACCCACAACGACTGTTCGCCCAAGCGGCGGGCGACATGCAACGCGCTGTCTTGCAACGGGCCGATACGCACGGCCAGATCGACGTTCTCCTCGACCAGATCGACCGTGCGACTGGAAAAGACCACGTCCAGGCCGAGGGCGGCGTGGCGCTCGGCTAATCGGGTGAGCACCGGCAGGACGCGCACGCGCCCGTATAAGGTCGGCAGCGCGATGCGCACCCGCCCTGTAGGCGTCAGCAAGCGCTCGGCCAACAGGAATTCGGCCTGGTCCAATTCGGCCAGAGCACGCAGGCAGTTCTCGTGGAAAGCCAACCCTTCGTCGGTGAGCGTCATGCGCCGTGTCGTGCGCTGGAACAGGCGCACGCCTAAACGCTGCTCCAGTCGTGCCACCGCCTTGCCGACACTGGAAGGCGACAGGCCCATCTGGCGTGAGGCGACGCTGAAACTTCCGTGCTCCACGGCCCGGACGAAAGCGAGGATGCCTTGAAAGCGATCGGATGAATGCATAGGAGATTCGATAGTAAAAGTATCTTCCATTTATAAAAAACATATCAATTTGATCGAATTATTCCTTATTACCATACCTGGATTCCGCGCGGACCGAGTGGCTGCGCCTTTGCGGAGGTCCGTCCCCATGCATCGTTCGACACGCCAGCAGCGTTGGCTGGCGATGGCTGGCATTGCCATCGCCAGCTTTCTGGGCTGCATCGACTTCACCATCGTCAATACCGCCATCCCTGCGATGCAGTCGGCCTTCCAGGCCAGCATCGAGCAGGTGCAGTGGGTCGTCACGGCCTTCGTGATGGCCTTGTCCAGTTGCACGATCGCCGTGGGGCAACTGGCCGATCGTCACGGCCACCGCCGCGCCATGCTCGCCAGCATGGCGGTGTTCGGCGTGGCTTCGCTGGGGGCCGGGCTGGCTGCAGGGCTACCCATGCTGGTGGCGTGGCGTGCTGTTCAGGGCATGGCCTGCGCGGGGCTCTATACGGCATCGGCCGCCCTGGTCGCAGCGATGTTTTCCGAGCAGGAGCGCGGCAAGGCGCTCGGATTGCTATTCAGCATCAACGGCCTGGGCCTGGCGATCGGACCGGTTTTCGGTGGTTTGCTGGTGGAAGTGCTGGGATGGCGTTGGATTTTTCTCGTCAACGTGCCACTGATCGCAGCAAGCTTCGTACTGTGCGCCGGACGGCTGGCGGTGCAGCCAGCCGCCCCGGCGCAGGAGCGGTTCGATTGGCTCGGTGGCATCCTGCTGTTGGCGGTGCTGCCCTGCGGGATTGCAGCGTTGATTCACGGTCCGGACTGGGGCTGGTCCTCTCCTGCGACGCTGGGGCTGCTGACCGTAGCGGCGTTGCTGGGCTATGTACTGAGCAGGGTCGAACGACGCGCGGCGGCGCCACTGTTGCGGCTGGGGTTTTTCGTGCGACCGGGTTTTGCCATCGCCGCGTGCGCGACGGCGGTGCTGGCGTTCTTCTACTGCGTGGCGTTTTTCCTGATGCCCCTGTACCTGGGCCAATTGCGTGGGCAGGACAGCGCGGCGACCGGCTGGCTGCTGTTGCCCACCACGCTGGTCATGGCACTGATCTCCCCGTTGGCCGGCCGCGGCTGCGACCGGCTGGGCGCGGTGCCGGTGATGATGGCCGGGTTCTCGGCGCTATTGGTTTCGGCGCTGATGCAGTCGGCCTTCACTGCGGCCACCGGCTGGCCGTGGGTATTGACCGCGTTCGCTTGCATGGGCATCGGCTGGGGCTGTGTGCTGGGCCCGTCGATGACTGCTGCGATGGCGGCCCTGCCGGAAAGCCTGGCCGGTACCGCACTGGGCATGGCGACGACGGTGCACAACGTGGGCGGGGCCGTGGGCTTGGCGATCGCGACGGTACTGTTTCGCTTCGCTGTGGCGCGTGGTAACGGATTCGTCGCGGGTTACCAGGCGGTCATGTGGCTGCTGGCCGCCCTGTGTCTGGCGGTGTTGGCCGGGTTGGCAATGAGGCGGCAAGCTTTGCACGCCGCTGCGCGTGGCCGAGCATAGCAAGCCGGCAGCAGCCCAGCCCGGAGATGTTGTGGACTACCGGCCTTGCGGGTCGGGCCGATGATGGACGTACTCGACAACGGTGCCATCCGGGTGAACCGCGTTGAATGCTGCGCCTGTGGGAACAACTTGCAAAGGAAAAATGATCTTTGCCCCGGCAGCCACCAGTTTGTCGTAGTAAGGCTGCACATCATCGACCAGGAGCGTGCCCGTGGTCGAAGTGAAAGGCGCCAATGCTTCGGACGTTCCCTCGATCAGCAGGAACGCGCCGACCATCGCCAAGCGCAAACCCGCTTCAGGGAAGGGAAAACCACCATCGGCTGTCACGCCTTGCAGCTCTTCATAGAAACGCACGCTGCGCTCAAGCTCCCCCGGCCCGACGAACACCCGGAGCAGCACGCGCGGTACGCGCTGTTGCGAGGTGTCGTTGCGGTCGCGCCAGAGGTGGTCGAAGTCGCGAGGTTCGGTCATGTCATTCACCAAAAACGATTGCATCCAGTTCCTTCTGGATTTGTAGCAGAAGCTGCTGGACCTTGCGCCTGTCCTCGCCCGCACAGGCCCTTCCTGGCGCGGTATGCGCTGCGGCGGCATGTGCATGACCGTATCGGTCTGAATCCGCATTCGTGCATGTACGGCCATGAACGAAGCCGGATTCGTCTTTTTACGTTTTTACGGATTCGCACAATAGAGATTTCACGGTTTTGGGACAAAGCGTGATGACGCCCATGCGCTTTCGTGGATCAGCGCACATGTGTATGCGTGCATCCCGGGTTTTGCACGTTTGCGGTCGGTGCGGCACGCCACCCTGCTTGCCACCCCCTGTCTGCCGTGGCTTCACCTGCTCAGGAGGCATACCCCCATGACCCATCCCCTCATCAGCGACGCGCAGCGCGCCGAGCTGCTCGCCAATGGTCGAGCCCAGGCGGCTGGCCAGGACCTCGACCCATTGCCGGTGGTACGGTTGTTCACTCCGGATGCGCATGTGACTTGGCTGCTGGCCTGGCTAGACCCTGCGGACGGCGATACTGCCGGCGGCTTGATCGACCTGGGGCTGGGCATGCCGGAATTGGGCACCGTGCGGATTTCTGCTCTGGCCTCCATCGTTGGGCCGCTCAAGCAGCCCGTGCTGCGCGATCTGTACTTCCAGGCGGCGCGGCCACTGTCCGAGTATCTTCGCCTGGCTCAGGAGAATGGATCGATCATCGATTGACACGAGGTCCGGCCGGTTGCATCCGGCCTTTACAGTCCGGCCAGGGCCGGAGCATTAAGACCGTTTCGGTCTCACTCAAGACCTGCACGGTCTGAATCCGGAATCTTGCACCGGGGCGGTGCGCGCCAGGCCGAAGCGGCCATGATGCTCCGCGCCGCTTGCGGCACGGTATCCGGTGCCGCGCACCATTTCCCGGTGGCGCAGCCGTCGCATTCGGACTATTTGCGCAACGCATCGGACTCAATCGGTCTTGATACGGCCAGTGTACCCAGGCGCCTATGACGCTTGGGCGACGATGCAGTAGCTCCTGCATTTCCATGCCCATGGCGACGTTCCTGCGATCAGACAGGAGGTCGCTCCATGGAACAGACTCGCGCCCGCCATTGGCATCCCACCGCTGCCTATCTCTATATCCTGCACCTCGACGGCCCCGCGCTGGCTTGGGAGTACCTGCGCCGCCATCCCGATTACCGGCTCGACTGGCGACGCCGCCGCCGGCCGGATGCGGCCCGGCGTTGGGGCCTACGTCTGCTGGAAGACCCGGCCCTGGATGCACGGGACGCGCACCCGGACTGGTGTCCTGATCCGGCCGCTTCAGTACAACTGCACCCAGACCTCGACATGCCCGGCAACGGTTTGCGGTTCGACTTGTGGGCGCTGCCCGGACACAAGCAGTTGAGCCATGATGGCCGGCGCCTACGGCTGGCCGTGGATCTGCCAGGTCGGCAAGTGCGCCTGGCACTGGCTCCGGGCCTGGCCGATGGCATGGCCTACGCCTACGGCGCGCGGGCCGCCGCCAGCAGCGAGGCTGAGGCTGCACGCGCACGCCATCGTGCCTTGGCGCTCGGTGTGGCCTTGTTGGACGGACGTAGCCCGCCGGCCTTCACTCAGGCCGGAGAGCGGCCCGCGCCAATGGCCCTGCAGGAGCTGCACTGCCTGCAGGCGCTCGACGGCACCCTGGCGGGCGCGTCCCTGCGCGAGGTGGCCGAAGTGCTGTTCGGCACCGATGCCATTTCCGCCGGCTGGCACGCCGATGGTGGCTTGCGCGCCCGCACGCGCCGCCTGGTGCAGCGCGGCGATGCGCTGATGCGTGGCGGCTACCGCCGCCTACTACAAAACGAATCCCTTGAACAGGGCCGTTTTGCCAAAAGCCAGAACGGCCCTGAACAAGCGGCCGGCCTTTTCTGAGACTGCCTCCATCCGGTCGCGCTGGTGTGGCCGGAGACATCGACCGATGGAGGTATCTGTCATGAGACCCGCTCCGTTGCGGCCCCAGGCCGCTTCCGCTGCTCCGCAGCAACCCGCCCAGCCCCCGCGCTACCTGACCAACGACGAAGCCGCCGACTACCTGCGCCTGTCGCCACGCACGCTAGAGAAACAGCGCGTGATCGGCGGCGGACCGAAGTTCCGCAAGTTCGGCCGCCGCGTCATGTACGCCGTGGCCGACCTTGATGCCTGGGCCGCCGACCGCAGCTACGAGACGACCTCCGACCCCGAATATGCCGAGCACCACTCGGCCGACAGCCGTGCGCGCTGATCGGCGGCTCGCCGGTGGCCATCGCCATGTCCAGCCCATCGCTGCCATCAGGGCAGCGACCGCCGCAGCGCGAACAGCTCGATCTGTTCCGCGCTCTGCCGGGCGACATGGTGCCGCGCGACGCTCAGGACCTGATGGCCTATCCGTTCTTCTCGCTGGCGAAGTCGCGGCGCACGGCACCGATCGACTTCCAGGCGGGCAGCGTGAGGATTCGAGTGGAAGGCACGCAGGAGCACGGCATCGCCACGATATGGGACGCCGACATCCTGATCTGGGCCGCCAGCCAGATCGTGGAAGCCAAGGATGCGGGCTTGCCCACATCCCGGCTGATGCACGTCACGCCCTACGAGATCCTGCGCTTCATCGGGCGCGGCAAATCGTTGCGCGATTACCAGCGCCTCAAGGCCGCCCTCGACCGGCTGCAATCGACCTCGGTGGCCACGTCCATTCGCGAAACGACGGGAAGGCGGCTGCACCGCTTCTCGTGGATCAACGAGTGGAAGGAATTGGCCGACGCCAGCGGCACGCCGCTGGGCATCGAACTGATCCTGCCGGACTGGTTCTACGCCGGCGTGCTCGATGCCGCCCTGGTGCTGACCATCGATCCGGCGTATTTCCGGCTGACCGGCGGCATCGAGCGGTGGCTGTACCGCCTGGTGCGCAAGCACGGCGGCAAGCAGGAACACGGCTGGCAGTTCGACTTCCAGTACCTGTACCGCAAGTCGGGCAGCATGGCGCGGTTCTACGACTTCGCGGCCGACTTGCGCGGTCTGGTCGCGCGGCAGGCGCTGCCTGGCTACGTCCTGGGTATCGAGCGGATATCCAGCGACAAGGTCGATCTGTTGACCTTCCGGCCCGTGCCGTTCGCGGCACGGGGATAACTCCGGGAAAGCCTGTGAACAGTGTCGTGCTATCAGGCAACAGAACTATCGTGCTATCAGGCAACGGATTGTCGTGCTATCAGGCACAAAAATCGGCCGAAAACCCAATAACGGCAAGGAGTTGCGCGCCCTCTAACATTACTAACCTAAATTCTCTAACTTTTGTTAAGGCTGCGCCGTTTCGGTGGACAACTGCCGAAAGGCAAAAAGCACCGCAGCCTCGAAGGCAAAAGCAGTCCGGCCATCCACAGTGGAGGGCCGCGCCATGATCGTCGCCTTGCTCAACCAGAAAGGCGGCGTGGGCAAGACCACGCTCGCCACTCACATCGCGGGCGAACTGGCGCTGCGCGGTCAGTCGGTCATCCTGCTGGACGCCGACCCGCAGGGGTCATCGCTGGACTGGACGCAGCGCAGAAGCCAACAGGGCTTGCCCAGGCTGTTCAGCGCCGTGGGCCTTGCCCGCGAAACCCTGCACCAGGAAGCGCCAGAACTCGCCAGACGGGCCGATCACATCGTCATTGATGGCCCACCCAGGATCGCCGCCTTGGCGCGCTCCGCCTTGCTGGCGGCCGAGCGCGTGCTGATTCCCGTGCAGCCCAGCCCCTATGACCTGTGGGCCAGTGCCGAGATGGTGGCGCTGATCCGTGAAGCGCAGGTGTTCCGGCCTGCGCTGCGGGCGGCCTTCGTCATCAACCGGCGCGTCAGCACTACCATCATCGGCAGGGAAGCACGGCAATCGCTGGCAGAGCAGCCACTGCCGGCGCTGCGCGCCGAGGTGCGCCAGCGCATCGTATTCGCCGACAGCGTGGCTGCTGGCCGGCTCGCACGCGAGACGGCGCCCGACAGTGCCGCCGCGCGCGAAATCACCGCCCTGGTGGACGAACTGCTGCGGTGGCCGACATGACCGCGAAGCCGCCACCGAACAGCAAACGCACGGCCAAGCGTGTCGGCATCGGCGCACGCCCGCCCGCGAATCCGCACGCCGAGGCATGGATTCGCCAGGGCGACGGCGACGCCTTGCAGAAAGCCGACCTCTACACCGCGCGTCTGACGCTCGACGTGACACCCGTACTACGCGCTCGCATCAAGATCGCCGCCTTCGGTCAAGGTGTGACCGTGGCCGAACTGCTGCGCGGTCTGCTGGAACGGGAGTTTCCCGACAAGCGCCCGGAGAACCTGCCATGAGCACATCCGCTTTGCCTGCTGCGCACGCGGCCACGGCTATCGCATCGACAGCGCGAGCGGCTTCGCTTTTCGCACTCGCCGGCCAGGCCGACAACGTGCCGCTGACCCGCGTGTCGCTCGCCTACATCGACCGCCGTTTCAACCTCTACCTGCGCTTCGGTAAACCGGCGCGCACGTTCCAACTCGACCGCTGGCGGCGCTGCGCCATGTTCCTGCCCGCATCGGTGTTCTGCCATGTGCATTGGCAGGCCAACGACTACGGCACCACGCGCTGGCAGCTCATGGTGATGCAAGCTTGCACACCGCTGGACGCAGCGCAGCGTATCCCTGGCGTGCGGCCGGGGGCGCGCCTGCTGCTGCACGTCGAAGGCGAGCGGAAAGTGCGCGCCGTGCTGGAGTGCATCGACGCCATTGAGGCACTGGGCATTGCCACCATCGACGTGTCGCCCGCGTACTGGCGCACGCTGGGCAACCGTCTGGCGGCGCACCTGGCGCTGCCCGAGTACAGCACCGAGCGACATGTCGCGTGGCTGGCCGGGAGGGCGCTGCAATGACAGATGCCACTACGCCCGGAACCCCGCCGGAACCTCGCTCCCGCCTGCGCGTTCGCATCGTGCTGGCCGTCCTGTCCGCCTGCGGCCTCGCTGCGCTGGCCTGGGCATCCTTCGTGCGGCCTGCGGCGCACGTCGTCTACAACCCGTCGGACAGCGTGCCGGTCGGCTGGTATCGCATCGAGCGGGCCGGCTCCTCGCCACGGCCGTTGTCCGTGGGCAGCATCGTGCTGACCCGGCTTCCGGAAGACGTGGCCACACTTGCTGCGCAACGCGGTTACCTGCCTTCGCACATCCCGTTGCTCAAGCGTGTGGGCGCGGTCGCGCCGCAACACGTTTGCATCGTCGCCGGTCAGGTACGCATCGACGGCGTGCCGGTAGCCGCCGTGCTGCCTGCTGATCGCCTGGGCCGTCCACTGCCATCCTGGCCGCATTGCCGCTCGCTGGCCGAGGGCGAACTGTTCCTGTTGAGCACGACCAACCCGGCGTCGTTCGACAGCCGCTACTTCGGGCCGGTCAATGCGTCCGACGTGATCGGCATCGCGCAGCCGCTCTACCTGGAGAAGCAGCCATGATCGTGCATGACTTGCAGTCTTGCTGGCGCGTGGGCCTTCGTCCTTTCTGTGTCACGTCCGGCGCGCTGCCGCTTGCCGCCGACGTGCCATCAGGCGTGCCGATGCGCATGCGTTCGCGGTGTCGCCATGCATGCAGTGCGAGCGCATCCGCGCTGCACTTCGCACGGCATCCACTGCTGCACGGCAACGTGCATTCCCCTGTGCAGACCGCTTGCCCCGAGCGCGCCGTGCCTGTGGTCTGGCGGGCGTTCGCCGGCTGGCTGGCTGCGCCCCGCGCAACGCCGCCCGGGCATCGCATCCCCGTGCCGTCAGGCCGGGGAAAGATGCAGGGCAAGACAAAAGGACGCGGCACCGGGCCGCGTCGAAAGCCAGTCTGCACGTGGGGGTGGTGCGGCACGCAGCGGCTTTGCCGCCGTGCCGCTTGGGGCGCGAGGGTCGCGCCAATGCAGGCATGTCCGCGTGCTTTGCACGACAGGACACGCCGTAGCTTGCGAGGAGCGCAGCCATGACCGACCGCCGCGACGACGATTTCCGCGTGCGCCCCAGAGCCCCGAAGAACCGGGGCAAGGGCCAAGGCCAGAGCTTCGTTTCCAAGGTGCTCAAGCAGGCGGGCAAGGCCAGCGGCGGCAAGTCCTCGATGCGTCATTCCGCAGCCGGCGGCGGCGCACGCGCCGGCCAGCGGCCTGGTTCACGCCTGGGGCGCGGCCACACGGCGGCGCGTTTCGCGGGCGCGAAGCTGACGCCCATGTCGCGGCGCGTGACCATCAAGACGCTGCTGGTCAATCACCAGCGTGCCAGCCCGCAATCGCTCGCCAAGCACCTGCGCTACATCGAGCGCGACGGCGCGGGCCGCGACGGCGAACCGGGCCGGGCCTACGGGCCGCAGACCGACGAAGCCGACCTTGACGCCTTCAAGGAGCGGGCCGCCGACGACCGGCACCATTTCCGCTTCATCGTCTCGCCCGAGGACGGCGCCGAACTGGACGACCTTCGCACCTACACCCGGCATCTGGTGGACCGCATGGAAGCCGACCTGGGCACGCGGCTGGATTGGGTGGCGGTCGATCACTGGAACACCGATAACCCGCACACTCACCTGATCGTGCGCGGGCGTGACGACACGGGCAAAGACCTCATCATCGCGGGCGACTACATCGCCCACGGCTTCCGCCATCGCGCCGCAGGGCTGGCGACGGAATGGCTCGGGCCACGCACCGAGCTGGAGATCCAGCAGACCTTGCAGCGCGAGGTGGCGCAAGAGCGATGGACGAGCCTGGATCGCACCCTGCAACGCGAGGCCGGCGAGGACGGCCGAGTGCAGATCGGACGCTTCAACGAACCGCGGCTGCAACGCCTGCGCCTACTGTTGATCGGTCGCCTGCAACGCTTGCAGCGCATGGGCCTCGCCGACGAGATGCAGCCGGGCACCTGGGCCGTCCATGCCGACGCGGAAAAGACTCTGCGCGCGCTGGGCGAGCGTGGCGACATCATCCGCACCATACAGCGGGCCATGCGCGGCGAGCCGCGCGAGCTGGCGGTGTTCGAGCCGAGCGACGACGGCCGAACCATCATCGGCCGCGTGGCCGCGAAGGGGCTGGCCGACGAGCTGCGCGACCGGGGCTATCTGGTCATCGACGGCGTGGACGGCAAGGCCCACTACGTCGCGCTGAACGCCCGCGACGAGCTGGCGAACTATCCGATCGGCGCCGTGGTGGAGGTACGCGGTTCCGCCGAGGTGCGGGCGGCCGACAAGAACATCGCCGCGCTGGCGAGCGACGGCCTGTACCGCACCGATCACCACCTGGCGATCGAGCAAGGCCGAGCCAAGGCTGGCCGTGATCCGCAGGAGGTTGTCGCAGCCCATGTTCGCCGGCTGGAAGCCCTGCGCCGGGCCGGCATCGTGGAGCGCGTGGCCGATGGTCTATGGAAGGTGCCGGACGACCTGGCCGAGCGTGGCCGCCAGTACGACGCGCAGCGCCTGGGCGGCGTGGCCGTGGAGCTGAAATCGCACCTGCCGATCGAGCGGCAGGCGCGGGTGATCGGCGCGACCTGGCTGGATCAGCAGTTGATCGGCGGCGGCAAGGGGCTGGGCGACCTGGGCTTTGGTGGCGAGGTCAAGAACACACTGCAACAGCGCGCCGACTTCCTGGCCGAACAGGGGCTAGCTGAGCGGCGCGGGCAGCGCGTGATCCTCGCCCGGAACCTGCTGGGGACGCTGCGCAATCGGGAACTGACGCAGGCCGCGAAAGACATTGCCAACGAAACGAGTCTGGAGCATCGGCCTGTGGCCAATGGCCAGCGCGTGGCTGGCATCTACCGGCGCTCGGTCATGCTCGCCAGCGGGCGCTACGCGATGCTCGATGACGGCATGGGATTCAGCCTGGTGCCGTGGCGGCCGGTGATCGAACA
>NZ_JAMOIE010000053.1 GCF_024448935.1 Stutzerimonas stutzeri | reverse complement strand
TGGCCAGCTTCAGCCGCCGCTTTCTCGACGAACTGGCCGGCCTGTACGTGCAGCTACTGCACATGGCGCAGAAATGCGCCTGCTCACGCTGGGCACGATCAGCCTCGATGGCATCAAGATCCGCGCCAACGCCTCGCGCCATAGCACGCTGTCCCATGGGCATATCGAGCAACTCGAGAATCGGCTCAAGCACGACGAGGTGCAGGCGCTATTCGCTTTGGCTGAGCAGGCGGATCAAGCAAGCGTACCGGATGGCATGAATCTGCCAGAGGAAATCGCCCGTCGTGAAACCCGCCTGGCGGCCATGGCCGCGGCGAAGAGCAAGATGCGCTATCCCCTGGCGGAGCCAAGTCAGACAGGCTGCTAGGCGATGGGCATCGCCAAGTGCGGTGGACTCGCTCCGCCACTCCGCCACTCCGCCACTCCGCCATGCCGCCGGGGAGCCTGGGCCTGATCGGCCGGCTCGGCGGTTGAACGGCTTTGCTTGCGTCCGGCCGGTTGCGCGACTGGCCGGAAGAAGAAACCCCGGCGCCAGGCCGAGGTTCTTCTGCACGGGTGGAGAGCGTCAGAAACGGTAGGGCAGCTGGGCGCCGAGCAAATGGGCGGTGTTCTTGTACGTCGCTTGGTAGGTGCCCTGGGTGGCGGACGCCAGATCGATGTCGGTGTCCTCTTCCTTGATGAACATATAGGCGGCATCGATGGTGATGTCAGGCGTCGGCTCCCAGCCGAAGCCCAGGCTGGCCAACGTACGGTCGCCGGTGGGAATGCGTGGCGAGCGGTAGGTGTTGTTGGTCGGGCTTTGGTCCACCGCGATGCCGCCGCGCAGCGTCCATTGCCGGTTCAGTTTGTAGGCCGCGCCCACGGCGTAGGCCCAGGCGTCGTGCCAGTCCTGTCCCTCGGCGATGTGGCCAAACTCGTGCTCCAGCGGGCCGGGGATCCCGTCGTTCTCCACCACCACGGTGTCGAAGCGGCTCCAGCGGGTGAAGGCCGCACCCGCATAAACGGTCCACTGATCGTTTACGTCGTGGGTGACCGAGAAGTCCACCACTTCCGGCAGGTTCAGGTCCAGCGAGCCGTCGTAGCCGCCATAGGCCCCGAGCATGCCGAGGGCCGCATCGTTGCCGCGGATCTTGGTGTCGCCGTCCAGGTTGTACTCGACTTTCGCATGGTAGGTCAGGCCGCCCTGGTGCTCGGCGAGAACTCGTAGAGCAGGCCGGCGTTGAAGCCGAGGGCGACGTCATCCCCTTCGACCTTCACCCGGCTTTCGGCCGTGGCGACCGGCGGAACGGCGCTTTCCAGCTTGCCGTCTATCCGGTTGATGGTCAGACCGAGACCTACCGATAGATGGTCGTTGAATCGGTAGTTCACGGTCGGCTGAGCGGTGATCACCATGAGTTCGGTGTAATCGCCGTAGAAGCGGCCCTGGAAGCCGCCCTCGTAATCGGTGATCTGGCCGAAGGGAGCATAGACGCCGAAGCCGACGGCGAAGCGGTCGTTGATCGGTGTGGCATAGAACAGATACGGCACGGTGGCGAAGGGCACCATGTCGCCTTCGTTGCTGCCGGGAAAGGTGCCGCTCGCGTCATCGATATCGGTCTCGATATTGATCATCGTGGCGCCGACGGTGATCTCCTGACGCTTGAGGCGGGACATGCCGGCCGGGCCGCGCCGCGCTTGGCGCATGCCCCCCCGCATGCTAGTTTGCGCCTCGCCAGGACGGCGAGCAGTTGGCCGGAGCGCAGTTTACATAGAAACGAGCCAGGCAATGACCGGGTTCGAAGAGGAAGCTCCATGGCCGAGGCCATACCTGCACTGGAAATTCGTAATCTGCACAAGCGCTACGGCGATCTGGAAGTTCTCAAGGGGATCTCGCTGAACGCCCGCGATGGCGATGTCATCTCGATCCTCGGCTCGTCCGGCTCCGGGAAATCCACCTTCCTGCGCTGCATCAACCTGCTGGAAAACCCCAACGAGGGCGAGATCATCGTCGCGGGCGAGCAACTGCGCCTCAAGCGCGCCAAAGGTGGTGATCTGGTCGCAGCAGACGCCAAGCAGATCAACCAGATGCGCAGCAAGCTCGGCTTCGTGTTCCAGAATTTCAATCTCTGGCCGCACATGAGCGTACTGGACAACATCATCGAGGCGCCGCGGCGCGTGCTCGGCCTGAGCAAGGCCGAAGCCACCGAAACGGCCGAGGCCCTGCTGGCCAAGGTGGGAATCGCCGACAAGCGCCACGTTTATCCGAACCAGCTCTCCGGTGGTCAGCAGCAGCGCGCTGCGATTGCGCGCACTCTGGCGATGCAGCCCCAGGTGATCCTGTTCGACGAACCCACCTCGGCGCTCGACCCGGAAATGGTACAAGAAGTGCTTGCAGTGATCCGGTCGCTGGCCGATGAGGGCCGTACCATGTTGCTCGTCACGCATGAAATGAACTTCGCCAAGCAGGTCTCCAGTGAAGTGGTCTTTCTTCACCAGGGCCTGGTCGAAGAGCAAGGAACGCCCGGGCAGGTGTTCGACAACCCCCAATCGGCACGCTGTAAACAGTTCATGTCCAGCCATCGCTAATGGAGCAACACACCGCATGAAAAGCTATAAGAAGATTCTGCTGATTGCCGCCGCCTTGATGCTCGGCGCCAACGCCTTCGCCGCCGATAAGCTGCGCATCGGTACCGAGGGTGCCTACCCCCCCTTCAACCTGATCGACGCCAGCGGCCAGGTGGTCGGCTTCGACCTCGACATCGCCCACGCCCTGTGCGCCAAGATGGAAGTGGAATGCGAAGTGGTGACCTCCGATTGGGACGGCATCATCCCCGCCCTGAACGCCGGCAAGTTCGATTTCCTCGCGGCTTCGATGTCCGTCACCGAGGAACGCAAGAATGCCGTCGACTTCACCGATCACTACTACACCAACAAGCTGCAGTTCGTGGCGCCGAAGTCGGTCGATTTCAAGACTGACGAAAGCTACCTGGAAGGCAAGACCATTGGCGCCCAGCGCGCAACCATCGCCGGCACCTGGCTGGAAGACAACCTGGACGACGTCGTCGATATCAAACTCTACGACACCCAGGAAAACGCCTACCTCGATCTGGCTTCCGGCCGCGTCGATGGCATCCTCGCCGACGCTTTCGTGCAGTGGGAATGGCTCAAGAGCGACGCCGGCAGGAATTTCGAGTTCAAGGGTGAGCCGGTGTTCGACAACGACAAGATCGCCATCGCCGTGCGCAAGGGCAACGACGAGCTGCGCGAAAAGCTGAACAAGGCGCTGGCTGAAATCCGAGCCGATGGCACCTACGAGAAGATCAACGCCAAATACTTTCCCTTCAGCATCTACTGATCCGTCTGAATCAAAGCCCGGCCACCAATAATGGTAGGCCGGGCTTTGGTGTTTGAGCCTATATGATTCCCGACCTTCACGGATTCGGTCCGGCGCTGCTCGCCGGCACCTGGATGACCATTCAGCTGGCCCTTGCATCCCTGGCCTTGGGCCTGGTGCTCGGCTTGCTCGGCGCACTTGCCAAGACATCGCCATACGCCACCCTGCGCTGGGCGGGCGGCACTTATTCGACCCTCGTTCGCGGCGTTCCCGAACTGCTCTGGGTACTGCTGATCTATTTCGGCACCATCGGCCTGGTACGCGGCATCGGCGAGCTCTTCGGCATCGACAATCTGGCCCTCAGCCCCTTCGCAGCCGGTACCATCGCCCTGGGCCTGTGCTTCGGCGCTTATGCCACCGAGGTGTTCCGCGGCGCCTTGCTGGCTATTCCCAAAGGCCATCGCGAGGCCGGTCTCGCACTGGGCCTGGGCAAACGGCGGATTTTCCTGCGCTTGATCCTGCCACAAATGTGGCGCCTGGCCCTGCCCGGCCTGGGTAACCTGTTCATGATCCTGATGAAAGACACCGCGCTGGTCTCGGTCATCGGCCTGGAAGAGATCATGCGCACCTCACAAATCGCCGTGACGGCCAGTAAAGAACCCTTCGTCTTTTTCGTGGTTGCTGCCTGCATCTACCTGGGCCTGACGGTCGTTGCCATGGCTGGCATGTATTTCCTTGAAAAGCGCGCAGGGCGTGGCTTTGTCAGGAGCGCCGCATGAGCTGGGAATTGTTCATCAAGTGGCTGCCCGATTTTATCGAAGGCGCCTGGCTGACCTTGCAACTGGTTGGCGTCTCGGTGGTAGCAGGCCTGTTTCTCGCACTGCCGCTGGGCATCGCCCGGTCGTCGCGCCTGCTGGCGGTGCGCGCGTTGCCCTATGGCTACATCTTCTTCTTCCGTGGCACGCCACTGCTGGTCCAGCTGTTCCTCGTCTACTACGGCATGGCCCAATTCGAGGCCGTGCGCGAAAGCTGGATGTGGCCGTTCCTGCGTGATCCTTACTGGTGCGCGATCATCACCATGACCTTGCATACCGCCGCTTATATTGCGGAGATCCTGCGTGGGGCGATCCAGAACGTACCGGCCGGGGAAGTCGAGGCGGCCCGCGCGCTGGGCATGTCACGCTATCAGACGCTGCGCCATATCATCCTGCCACGGGCCACCCGCATCGGCTTGCCCGCGTATAGCAACGAAGTGATTTTGATGCTCAAGGCCAGCGCCCTGGCGAGCACCATCACCCTCCTGGAGCTGACCGGCATGGCGCGCAAAATCGCTGCGCGCACCTACATGCACGAAGAAATGTTTCTCACCGCCGGCCTGATCTACCTCATCATTGCTTTCGTGCTGATGCAGGGCTTCAAGCTGCTGGAGCGCTGGCTGCGTGTCGATGCCTGCCAAGGGCGCTGAGCCCGCAGCCCACTCGTGAGCCCGCGGCCTTGCCGCGGGCCGTTCGACACAGGCCCTGCCCCCGCTCGCTCACCCCGCTTGGCCGCTCGCGGAATCCCTGAGCCACGGCAGGGTCTCAACACAGCATCCCAAAGCCAACGAGACAGCCCATGCCCGTCGACATTCAGCGCATCGAAAAGAACCAACTCAGCTGCTGGCGCCTTCGTCACGGAGATGCCGAAGTGATCGTCGCCGAGCAAGGCGCCCAGGTGCTCAGCTACCGACAGGGCGAAGCGGCACCGATCATCTGGCTCAGCGAAGACGCCGCGTTTCAAGCTGGGCAGGCGGTACGCGGCGGCGTGCCGGTCTGCTGGCCCTGGTTTGGCGATCTGGCGCGCAACCCGCAGTCGGTTCAAGACACCTACCAGGGCAGCCAGCCCGCGCCAGCCCACGGGCTGGTGCGCAACATCGATTGGTGGGTAGCCCGCAGCGACACCAATGACGAGAGTGTCACCCTGGTGTTTGCCTGCAACCGCGAACTGCCCGGCTGGCCGCATGCCGTCGAGCTGAGCCTGAAGATCTGCCTGGACCGCAAGGGCCTGCACCTGTCGCTGACCAGCCACAACCGCGGTGACACGACAATCGCGTTGTCTCAGGCCTTGCACAGCTATTTCGCCATCAGCGACATCCGTCAGGTGACGGTCGAGGGGCTGGACGGGCGCCCCTATATCGAAACCCTGGACGACTGGCAGCAGCGACAGCAGCAGGGCGAACTGGTATTCCGCGGCGAGACCGATCGCATCTATCTGGATCTGCCTTCAAGGCTGAGCCTGCACGACCCGGGCCTCAAACGGCAGATCAATCTCGAGGCGCAAGGCTCACGCTCGGCCGTCCTGTGGAACCCCTGGACTGCCAAGGCGCAGCGGTTGTCGCAGTTCGCCGACGATGCCTGGCAGCGCATGCTGTGCATCGAGACGGCCAACGTCATGGACGATGTGATCCAGCTCGAGCCCGGCGCCAGCCACACGCTTGGCGTCTCGATCAGCGCCGAAAGCATCTGACCCGACCGGCAGCGAACGGCTGGCCAAGGATCCGGGCAACCAGACGCATTGAATCTATACTGCAAGCGAGCACCATCTCCACCCGGCCAGTGACCGAGGGGCGCTGATGCGAGCCTGCTGGCCAGTTGCAATGCTCTGGAGGACTTTTGCCATGGAAGCCGCGCCGCTAAAGACGGACCTTGCCCGCCCTGTCCCGCATTTGCATCAGCCCGATTCAGATGCGCCATGAGCGCTGATTTCGACGTGCTGCTGGCCGGAGGTGGGCACAGCCATCTTGGTGTACTGCGCCAGTGGGCCAGCCGCGATCGCCCTGCGGGCCGGATCGGACTGGTCTCGGCCGAACCCCACGCCTGGTATTCGGGCATGATGCCCGGGCTGGTCGCCGAGCATTACCAGACCCGCGACTGCCGCGTCGGGCTGCCCAAGCTGTGCGCCGCAGCCGAGGTGGAGTTCATCCAGGGCAGCTTGGTCGCACTGCTCCCCGAAACGCCTGAATTGCTTCTGGCGACCGGCGAGACGCTGCGCAGCACCTGGCTGTCGTTGAACCTGGGCTCCCTGCCCTGGCTGCCGGAACAGACTGATGACGGCATGGAGTTGCTCTCGGTCAAGCCATTCGCCGACTTCATCCGCCGCTGGCAACAGTGGCAGGAAATTCCCGAAGCGGTGGGCATCGTAGGGGGCGGTGCGGCGGGCATTGAATTGGCCTTGGCCATGGCCGGCCGCGTGCCGTCGATCGATTTGTTCTGCTCAGACGAGCTGCTTGCCGGTCACCCGCCTCGCCTCAGACGGCTGGCGCTGCGGCACCTGCGGGATGCCAAGGTGCAGGTCCATGAGCACACCCCGATCCAGACCGTACATGGCAATACCCTGGTCGGCGACGGCCAGGTGCGTTGGCGCGGGCGACGCCTGATCGTCGCCACGGGTCCCAGCCCGCTGGGCTGGCTGCGCGAGTCGGGCCTGCGCGTGGACGGACGTGGCTTCATCGAGATCTGCCCATCCCTGCAGAGTCGCTCTCACCCCAGTGTGTTCGCCAGCGGCGATTGCGCCAGCCTGCCCGGCGCCGTTCATAACGGCGTGCATGCGGTGCGTCAGGCGCGCGTGCTGGCCACCAACCTCGCTCGCGTCTCGATCGGCCAACCGCTGCGCCACTACCATCCGCAGGCGCACAGCCTCGCCCTGCTGGCCGATGGCCAACGTGGTGCGCTGCTGAGCTGGGGAGGGGTGGTGGCCGAAGGCCGAATGTTCGGTGACCTGAAGGATCATCTCGACCGCCGCTTCGTGCGCCGCCACAGCGCCGAGAGCTGAGGGGTCAGCCGAGTAACTGCTGCAAACGCGCCTCCAGCAGATCGGGAAAGCGTTTGAACCAGGTCAGGTTGCGTGGCGAGGGATGTGGCAACGGATGCAGGCAAAATGTTCCCTGGCCACCCTTTTCCGCCGTCAGCCCAAGCTCGAAATGCGCGGTGAAACGATCGTCTCGCTGCCAGAACGCCTCAAGTTGCTGACGCACGTCACGGGGCTGCTCCAGGCCAAACCAGAGAAACGCCTCCCGACCGAGCGTGATGATTTCGCGGCCCTGCCAGTGGTCGAGCAACAACTGGCGCATCAGTGGATGAAAGCGACGCTTGACCGCCATCGACCAGGCGCGATTACCGAGCGGTTTGTAGGGCACGGTGTTGAGCCAGAAAAAACCATCACCGATGGCGCGGCTCGCCTCGAAATCCGGCATCCTTTTGCCATGGACATGCCGATAGAGCACGCCACGGACCAGCTGGCCACCGCCGCCAATGAAGGGTTCACCATGGCGCACTTCCTCGCGCCCTGGATCACGCCCCATGAACGCAAGGGGCGCGTCGGCCGGTCCGAGACCGATGATCGGCTCCAGTGGGTCTTTGTCGAACGCCTTGTACGCCGCCTCGTCGATGCCCGCGGTTTCAACTGCCCGTTCGCGAAAGGCCTGGCGCAGCGACGGTTCGATGGGCAGCGGCTTGGGCATCGGCTAGAGGTCGCTTTCGTCCACCAGCTTCACCTCGGCCGTCGAGATCGGGTAGACCGCATCGGCCAGATCATGGCTCACGGGCTCGACCTGCAGCGTGCCGTCGACCCAGAGCGGCGCATAGATATCGTCCAGCATGATCCCGGCCGGGTAGCGGACCATCACGATCTGATTGGGCGGTGGCGGTGGGACATGAATACAGGCGCCCGGATAAGGCACCAGAAAGAACTCGGTGCTGCGGCCCTGGCTGTCGGTTCCCGGCGGGGCCGGATAGCCGCCGAGGCGAATCTGCTTGCCGTTGAGCGCCGGCACGGTCTTGGCCGAATACATCACTGCGGGGAGACCCGCACCTTGCTTGAGTCCACCCTGGTCGCTGAACCCGTCGGTCTCAGGCGAGTCATGTTCGATCTCCGGCATGTCTTCCAGCGCCTGGCGATCCTCAGCAGGCATCAGCTCGAGCCAGTCGAGCTCCGCCGGGGCGAATCAGTGTTTACGGCTGGTGACCATGCCGTAGATGACCAGCAGGATGATCGCACCGACGACCGCACCGATAAAGCCTGCAGCTTCTCCGGCTTCATACAGACCGAGCGCTTGTCCGCCGTAGGTGGCCAGCAGCGAACCGCCGATACCCAGCAGGATGGTCATGATCCAACCCATGCTGTCGTTGCCGGGCTTCAGGAAGCGCGCGATGAGGCCTACGATCAGGCCGATGATGATGGTTCCGATGATGCCCATGGGCAATCTCCTTTAAGTAAGTCCGAAAATAGGCGTTACGTGTTTTCGGACCTGAGGCGATCCAGCCAGTTCGCCGCCAACAGCAGCAAGCCAGACGGCCGGTCGGTCAATCGCGGGCGATCAGCGACTCCACGGCGGTGATCTGCCGATCCAGCGTGGAGCGGTCCGGGCAGCGCAGCGTGGCATGGCCGACCTTGCGTCCGACCTTGAACGCCTTGCCGTAATGATGCAGGTGACAGTCCTCGACGGCGATCACCTTGGCCACGGCGGGCACTTCACCAATGAAGTTGAGCATGGCGCTCTCGCCGACCTTGGCCGTCGAGCCGAGCGGCAAGCCGCTTACCGCTCGCAGGTGATTTTCGAACTGGCTGCACTCGGCGCCTTCGATGGTCCAGTGACCGGAATTGTGCACGCGCGGCGCAATCTCATTGGCCTTGAGCCCGCCTTCGACTTCGAAGAACTCGAAGGCCAGCACGCCGACGTACTCCAGTTCTGTCAGCACGCGCCCGGCGTAATCCTCGGCCAGCGCTTGCAGCGGATGGCTGCTGCTCGCCACCGACAAGCGCAGGATGCCGCCCTCGTGCATGTTGTGGACCAGCGGATAAAAGCGGGTCTCGCCGTCACGCCCGCGCACCGCGATCAGCGACACTTCTCCGGTGAAGGGCACGAAGCCTTCGAGGATACAGGGCACGCTGCCCAGTTCGGCGAAGGCGGCGGTGACGTCGGATGGCTTGCGAAGGACCTTCTGGCCTTTACCGTCATAGCCCAGGGTGCGGGTCTTGAGCACGGCCGGCAGGCCGATGCTGGCGGCCGCGGCGTCTAGATCGGCCTGGGACTGGATGTCGGCAAATTCGGGCGTCGGGATTGCCAGCGCCTTGAACATCGACTTTTCGAACCAGCGATCACGGGCGATACGCAGCGCCTCGGCGCTTGGATAAACCGGCACGAACTGCGACAGGAAGGCGACGGTTTCAGCCGGCACGCTCTCGAACTCGAAGGTCACCAGATCCACCTCGTCAGCCAACTGGCGCAGGTGATCCTGATCGCTGTAGTCCGCACGCAGATGCTCGCCGAGTGCCGCGGCGCAGGCGTCCGGGGCCGGGTCGAGAAACGCGAAGTTCATGCCCAGCGGCGTTCCCGCCAGGGCGAGCATGCGGCCCAGCTGGCCGCCACCGATCACGCCAATCTTCATTTACGCGTCCCTCGGGTCCGGGTTGTCGAGCACGGTCCGGGTCTGCTCGTCGCGGAATGTCTTCAGCGCGGCATGATATTCAGGGTATTCGTGGCCGAGGATGCTGGCCGACAACAGCGCGGCATTGATCGCGCCTGCCTTGCCAATAGCCAGGGTGGCCACCGGTACGCCGGCCGGCATCTGCACGATCGACAGCAGCGAATCGACACCGGAAAGCATCGAGGACTGCACCGGTACGCCGAGCACCGGAAGATGCGTCTTGGCCGCGCACATGCCCGGCAGATGAGCCGCGCCGCCGGCGCCAGCAATGATTACCCGCAAACCGCGCGCTTCGGCCTGTTCGGCGTACTGGAACAGCAGGTCGGGCGTGCGGTGTGCGGACACCACGGTGACTTCGTGCGGAATGCCGAGCTTCTCCAGCATGTCTGCGGTGTGGCTCAAGGTGGACCAATCGGACTTGGAGCCCATGATCACGCCTACCAGTGCGGTCATCGTCGTGCCTCTCTTCGGCGCCTGGGCGCATCAGGAACAACGGCCGCGCTGAAAACAGCGCGGCCGTGCAGGAACAGGGTCGGAACCGGTCCGACCAAAGGCCGCGCAGTATAACGCAGGCCCCCGTCCCCAGCACCTGCGAGCGGTCATCTGAAACGGCTGGCAAATATTCCCGGAGTGCCGGGGGTCAATGGGCACGACACCTGACCGGGTGCAGCCCCGGCCTTCCGATCGCAAGGAGACAGCCATGACCCAGACCATGAAAGCCGCCGTGGCCCATGCCTGGGGTGAACCGTTGCGCATCGAAGAAGCAAAGGTGCCCCCACCCGGCCCAGGACAGATTTCTGGGAAAGATCGAGGCGTGCGGCGTCTGCCACGCCGACCTGCACGCGGTCGACTCGATCGGCGTCTTGGTGCGGTTCACCAAGGTCAGGCCGAGGCCGTTCTCCAGGCTGCGGATCCGCCAACCTCACCATGGGTCTGCTGGCGATCTGCAACCTGATCGCCCTGGGCGCTGCTGTTCAAGGTAGGCCTGCGCCTGATGCGCGATTACCATGGCCAGCGTAAGGCAGGTGTCGAGTCAGCGGTGTTCGATCCGAAGCATTTGCCAACCTGGATCTGGACCCGAGCGTCTGGCCAGCCAGAGTGGGCGACCCATCGCCGATCACCACCGCCAGCGGTCAGGCACATCAGCGTTAAGTGGGTCCGCGTCGCTTGAACAGGGGCCGCTGGCCGCTGTTTTCATAGAGGAGAGCCCTATGTCGGCTTCCAGAAACACCCTGGTGCTGTACACCGGCGGCACCATCGGCATGCAACAGAGCGCCGACGGCCTGATGCCCGCTTCCGGCTTCGCCAGCAGGTTGCGCGACCAGCAGGACCAGCACCCGGAACTGGCCGTGCCGGAATGGCAGTTCCGCGAACTGCTACCGCCCATCGACAGTGCCAACATGAACCAGACCCACTGGCTGGCGATGGTCGAGGCCATTCGGGTCGGCGTCGAGCAAGATGGCTGTGACGCCGTACTGGTCCTGCATGGCACCGACACCCTCGCCTACAGCGCTGCTGCCTTGAGCTTCCTGCTGTTGGGCTTCGAGGTGCCGGTGGTGCTGAGCGGGGCGATGTTGCCCGCCGGTGCGCCCGATGGCGACGCCTGGGACAACCTGTTCGGTGCGATGCAGGCATTGCACGTTGGCGTCGAGCCGGGTGTGCACCTCTACTTCGCCGGCAAACTCATGCACGGCGCCCGGGTCAGCAAACTGGGTACCGCCAGCCTCGATGCGTTCGGCGTGCTGCCGCGGCTGCGCCAGGGTCAACGCGCACCCAGCATTCCCGCAGCGCTCGACTATCGCCAATCCCGTCAGCAGGTGAACCTGGCGGTGCTTCCGCTCTATCCAGGCATCCAGGCGGCGCAGCTGCAAGCACTGCTGTCCAGTGGCGTGCAGGGGGTGCTGATCGAGTGCTATGGCAGCGGCACCGGTCCCGCCGACGACACCGAGCTGCTGCGGGCGTTACAGGACGCCCATCAGCGCGGCATCGTCCTGGCCGCCATCAGCCAATGCCCGCAGGGCCACGTCGAGTTCGGGATCTACGCCGCCGGCAGCAAGCTGGAAGCCAGCGGGCTGATGTCAGGCGGCGGCATGACCCGCGAGGCCGCGCTGGGCAAGTTGTTCGCCTTGCTCGGTGCCGGGCTGTCGCAGACCGAGGTCGAGCACTGGTTCGCACTCGACCTCTGCGGCGAGCGCGTCGACTGATCGGTGGCTCAACTCGGGTTGCGGTCGAGTTTCTGGATACAGTCCTGGACCCGCCGGCGCAGCTCGTCGAGGTCCAGTGGCTTGCTCAGCCCCCTGGCATTCGAGCTTGGCTTTCAACTCGCTCATCGCACTCAGCACGATCACCGGCAGATACCGAATAGCCGGCTGTCAGAGCGCCCTTTGGTCAGGCCTCGCCAGTTCGATCAGGTCGGCTCGCCATTCGGCGCCACGAGGTAACGCCAGGAACCAGGGATTGAGGAAGGTCTCCCGTGCTTCGTAGGTCAGCACTGCACCGGCGATATCCAGCACCTCGCCACCAGCGCCTTCCAGTACTCCCTGGGCAGCCGCCGTGTCCCATTGAGAAGTCGGCGCCAACCGCGGGTAACAATCGGCGGCCCCCTCGGCCAACAGGCAGAACTTCAGGGAGCTGCCGACACTGGCCAACACGAGCTCGCCAAAACGCTGCCGCAAGCCATCGAGCAAGCGTTCCTGCGACGGGCTCGAGTGGCGACGGCTCGCAACGACGATAAAGTGGCCCGCTGCCTGATGCCGCACCCGCAGGGGCTGCGCCGCACCATCGGCTTCGGCACGCCAGGCACCGAACCCGGCCCCGCCGTAATAGCAGCGGCCATTGGCCGGAACCCCGACCACACCGAACAGCACCTGCCCCTGCTCGATCAACGCAACATTGACGGTGAATTCTTCGCTGCCGGCAATGAACTCCTTGGTACCGTCCAGCGGATCGACCAACCACCAGCGCGTCCAGCCGGCACGCTCGGCAAGACTCAGGTTGCAGTCCTCCTCGGACAGCACCGGAATGCTGGCGTCCAGCGCACGCAGGCCGTCAGCCAGTAGATGATGGGCGGCCATGTCGGCAGCGGTAACCGGTGAGGCGTCGGCCTTTTCCTGTACCTCCACACCGCTGCGCCAGTGCGGCAGGATCGCCTGCCCTGCGTCGCGAACGAGATCAATAACCCGGGTCAGATATGGATGGCTCATTGGCCGAATTCTCCCCGCTCGGTCAGCAGATCCCGCGCCAGGTATAGCGCCGCCAAGGCACGACCTTCGCTGAACTGAGGGTTGTGGATCAGACTGGACAGCTCGCGCAAATCGACCCGATCGACGCGCATCGGCTCGGGTTCATCGCCCGGCAACTGCTCGGGATAGAGGTCGCGCGCCAACACCACCTGAATCTTCTGGCTCATATAACCGGGCGAGAGGGACAGTTCGGTGAGCAGCTCCAGCTTGCGCGCGCCGAAACCGGCTTCCTCCTTCAGTTCCCGGTTGGCCGCATCGAGCACATCCTCACCCGGCTCGATCAACCCCTTGGGCAGCGACAGTTCATAGGTGTCGGTACCGCCGCAGTACTCCTCGACCAACAACGCCCGGCCGTCGGCTTCCAGCGCGACGATCATCACCGC
Source organism: Stutzerimonas stutzeri (assembly GCF_024448935.1). Classification (GTDB taxonomy): domain Bacteria; phylum Pseudomonadota; class Gammaproteobacteria; order Pseudomonadales; family Pseudomonadaceae; genus Stutzerimonas; species Stutzerimonas stutzeri_AO. The sequence goes on along the minus strand of NZ_JAMOIE010000053.1, from coordinate 21,201 downwards.
ACCATAACCGGTGCCCTTGCCGACCAGCCGTTCGTAGGTACGCTCGACGCCATTGGAAAACCGCAGCTGCAGCTCCTCGACACGGAACAGACGGCTGCTGGCAACGATCTCACGGGCAAGCACGGTAGGTTTCTGGCGCATGGGGATATCCTTGAAACGCGAGCCGCAATCATAACCCGCCTTTTTGTCTGAGCCGTGAACGCTTTGCATCGAACCGACCGCTGTCACACCATTGGCTCAATTGCCGAAGAAGAGCCCATCATGATCGCTTCACTGCCCTGGTCCGCTATCGACACCGTCCTGCTGGACATGGACGGCACCTTGCTGGATTTGCATTTCGACAACCATTTCTGGCTCGACCTGTTGCCGCAGCGCTACGCCGAGCTGCACGGCATCAGCCGCGCCATGGCCGAGCTGGAGCTGGCCCCTCTGTTCAACGAACACGAGGGCAAGCTCAGCTGGTACTGCCTGGACTTCTGGACCCGCGAGCTGAACCTGCCGATCCGCGAAATGAAGCGCGAAATTGCTCACTTGATCGCTCTGCGGCCGGCAGCCGATGAATTTCTTGCGGCCCTGCGCGGTTCCGGCAAGCGCGTGGTACTGATCACCAATGCCCATCGCGATTCGCTATCGCTGAAGCTGGAACGCATCGAACTGGCGCCCTGGTTCGATCGTCTGATCAGTTCTCATGACTATGGCTTTCCCAAGGAGCAGGCCCAGTTCTGGTATGCCCTGAAGGCAGATCTGGATTTCGATCCGGCCACCTCACTGTTCATCGACGATAGCCTGCCGGTCCTGCGCAGCGCGCGTGATTTCGGCGTCGCGCATCTGTTGGCGATCAGCGAGCCGGACAGCCGCCGCGGGCGAAAGGACACCGAAGAATTCCCCGCCGTGGGCGATTATCTGGAGCTCGTTCGTAGCCTGCAGGGCTTTGCAGCCTGAGCATGGACGCGGCGCCGGCTTATATTGCGCTCGACCGAGGTCGCCTATAAGCCATTAGCCGCTCGGAAGGGTGACGAGAATGGCGGTGCGTCCGAATGACACAACAAACAACGAGCCCAGCCTCTGGCTGCGCCTCATCAGGCAGACGATGCCGTATAAGCGCGACGATTGGCGCCGATGGCCCGTCGCGCATCGATGGACGATCTATGGCACTAGATTCCAGGCCCTGGCCAGCCGGTACCAATGAAATGAGCGGGCGCATCCGCGTCCACCAGTGGAACGCAACGCCCCTGGGTCCGCTCGAAAGCTGGCCCGCCTCGTTGCGGAGCCTGCTCGACACCCTGCTCGAGGCGCCCCTGCCCATGTGTGTGCTCTGGGGCGAGACCGGCGTGCAGCTATACAACGATGCCCATGCCGCGCTGATTGGCGATCACCATCCTGCAGCGCTGGGCGCGCCGGTGGCCATTACCTGGGAAGCTGTCTGGCCTGAGCTGGTCGCGGGCCAGACCGGTGACCGCAGCCAGCCCTGCCTGCTGCGCCACCATCGACTGCCGGAGGACAGTGCAACCGGCCGTCCGGCCACCTGGGTCGATCTGGCCCTAAGCCCGATCCGTGATGGCCAGACGGTGGGTGGGCAACTGCTGTGCCTGCGCCATAGCGAGGAAGAAGCGCTGCGCCGAAGCGAAGCGGAGATCCGACTGATCACTGACGCATTGCCGGTGCTCATCGGCTATGTCGACCGGGACGAACGCTATCGTTTCAGCAATCGGCACTACGAGAACTGGTTTGGTCAGACGCCGGAATCCCTCTATGGCAAGCATCTGCCAGAGGTCATTGGCGAGCAGGCTTATAGCATTCGCCGGCCGCAAATCAAGGATGCCCTTGCCGGCAAAGAGGTTCTCTTCGAAGCGTCCATGCCGCACCGGGACGGCCAGCTGCGTCAGGCCTCGATGCATTACCTGCCACGCCGCGACGGAGAAGGCCAGGTGCTGGGCTTTTTCGTCCTGACACAGGACGTCACCGAACGCTGGCGCGCCGAGCAGTCGCTGCGAGCGCTCAACGAGACGCTGGAAACGCGGGTGCAGGAACGCACCGAGGCGCTGGCCGAGGTCTACGAGCGGCTGGTCAGTGAAATGGCCAGCCGCGAACAGGCCCAGGAAGCGCTGCGCCAGGCGCAGAAGATGGAAGCGGTCGGCCAGCTCACCGGTGGCATCGCCCACGATTTCAACAACATGCTGACCGGGATCATCGGCGGGCTGGACCTGATCCAGCGCTACAACCAGTCTGGCCGTCATGGCGAAACCCAGCGCTTCATCGATGCCGCGGTAAGCTCGGCCAACCGTGCCGCGGCGTTGACCCATCGTCTGCTGGCCTTCGCCCGCCGCCAGCCGCTGAATCTCAAGCGGGTCGATTTGAATGAGCTGGTCGAATCGATGCGCGATCTGATCGTACGGACACTGGGCAGCCCTATTCTGGTCGACGCGCTGTTGCAGCCGGACCTGTGGCCGGCCAACAGTGACGAGAACCAGCTGGAAAGTGCCTTGCTCAATCTGGTGATCAATGCACGCGACGCCATGCCCGACGGCGGCAGCCTCTGTATCGCGACGGCCAACGTGACCCTGCAGCAGGCCGAGGTGGGCGAGCTCCCAGCCGGACGTTACGTCAGCCTCAGCGTGATCGACAACGGCTGCGGCATGACGCCCAAGGTTCTGGCGGCGGCCTTCGAGCCCTTTTTCACCACCAAGCCCATCGGCCAGGGCACCGGGCTCGGATTGTCGATGATCTACGGCTTCGCGCGCCAGGCCGGTGGCCACGTCCAGCTACGCAGCGAACCGGGCAACGGTACCGAAGTCATCCTCTATCTACCGGCACACCATTCATTGCTGGCGACCGGGGTGGGGGTCCCGCCGCTTGCACAGGCCACGCAAGCGGCGCGAGGCGAAGCCGTGCTGGTGGTCGAGGATGATCCTGCCGTACGTCTGCTGGTGCTCGACGCGCTGGGCATGCTCGGCTATCGCGCACTGGAGGCGGCCGAGGCCAGCGCGGCGGTCAAGCTGCTGCAGGGCGACGAGCGTATCGACTTGCTGGTATCCGATGTCGGGCTGCCGGGGATGAACGGCCGACAGCTGGCGGATATCGCCCGCGAGCACCGCCCGGGGCTGCGTGTGCTGTTCATGACCGGCTACGCGGAGCAGGCGATCAGCAGTGGCTTTCTCGATGCCGGAATGGATATTATCGGCAAGCCATTCGCCATCGACGACCTGGCGACGCGGGTACGCAGCATGCTCGCAGGCACCCAGCGTGGCTGAGGCTGTCGCAGTGACGGTCGGCGCGTGCCGCAAAAGAGCATTGAAGGTCCAGCCGCAGCCGCAGCCGCGCACAGTCGCTCAGAACCCTTCCGCATGATCTGCCGAGCCTGCCCATGACCGCATCAAGCCGCCCTCTTCATCAACCGCTCATCGAAGCGTCTACCGATGCCAGTGGTCGCTACCACTTCCAGGCGATCGACGAGGCGCAGCCGGAACCGGTGGAGCTGGCCGAGGAATGCGCGCTGGCGATTGCTTATAACGGGCTCAGCCAGGCGGTAATGATGGTCACCCCGGCGGACCTCGAAGACTTCGTTGTCGGCTTCAGCCTTGGAGCCGGAATCGTTCAAAGCACAGCCGACATCTATGACATTCGCGTGAGCGGTGCCGGCCATGGGCGGCACGCCGAGGTGGAGATCGCCAGTCGCGCCTTCTGGACGCTCAAGGAGCAGCGCCGTCAGTTGCCGGGCAACGCCAGCTGCGGACTATGCGGAGTCGAGGCACTGGAACAGGCGCTGCCAAAGCTGCCTGCGTTGCCTGTCGCCCCCTTGCCACCGGCGCACTGGCTGGATGATCTGCGCCAGCGTGTCGCCGAGTTCCAGCCCCTCGCGCAACGCTGCGGCGCTGTACACGCGGCCTTGTTCATCAACGCGCAAGGGAAAATCGTTCTTGGCCGCGAGGACATCGGTCGACACAACGCGCTGGACAAGCTCATCGGCGCCTTGAGCCGCGCAGGCGAAGAGCTCGGGAGTGGTGTCGCCGTGGTCACCAGTCGCTGCAGCCTGGAGCTGATCCACAAGGTCCAGCGCGCCGGCATTTCCACGCTGGTCAGCTTTTCTTCACCGACCGGCCTGGCCGCGCACTGGGCCCAGCGGCATAACCTCAACCTGATTCACATTCCCCATCGCAGCCCGCCGCGGGTGTTCAGCCCGGCGGGCCAGGAAGCCCAAGGATGAGCCTGCAGCCAGAAAGACCCCGCTATCGCCCCTACACCGGCGCCGCCGCTGGCTGGGGCGCCCTGCGCAGCGTTGCCAGCGCTTGGCTGGACAGCAAGCAGCCCTTGAAAAATATCCGCGCCCTGCTGAAGACCAACCAGAACGGCGGGTTCGACTGCCCTGGCTGCGCCTGGGGCGATTCGCCTGAAGACGGTGCCGTGAAGTTCTGCGAAAACGGCGCCAAGGCGGTGAACTGGGAAGCCACCAAACGCCGTGTCGATGCGGCCTTCTTCGCGCGCCACAGCGTCACCCAATTGCGCGAACAGAGCGACTACTGGCTCGAATACCAGGGCCGCCTGACCGAACCCATGCGCTACGACAGGGCTAGCGACCGCTACCAGCCCATCGGCTGGGATGACGCCTTCGCCTTGATCGCCCGTCACCTGAACACGCTGGAAAAGCCCGATCAGGCCGAGTTCTACACCTCAGGCCGCACCAGCAACGAAGCCGCGTTCCTCTACCAATTGTTCGTCCGCGCCTACGGCAGCAACAACTTCCCCGATTGCTCCAATATGTGCCACGAGGCCAGCGGCGTCGCCCTCGGCGAAAGCATCGGCGTCGGCAAGGGCAGCGTTACCTTCGAAGACTTCGCCAAGGCTGATGCCATCTTCGTACTCGGCCAAAACCCCGGCACCAACCACCCGCGCATGCTTGAGCCGCTGCGAGAGGCGGTGGCGCGAGGCGCGCAGGTGGTGTGTTTCAATCCGCTGAAAGAACGGGGGCTGGAGCGCTTCCAGCATCCGCAGCACGCCCTGGAAATGCTCGCCAACGGCTCGGCACCGCTCAATACCGCGTTCTTCCGACCGGCGCTGGGTGGCGACATGGCGGCCATGCGCGGTATCGCCAAACTGCTGCTGTTCTGGGAACGCGAAGCCCAGGCCAATGGCGGACCGGCCGTGTTCGACCATGCCTTCATCGAGCAGCACACCAGCGGTATCGACAGCTACCTTGCGATCCTGGACGCCACCCGTTGGGAAACCATCGAGGAACAATCGGGCCTGGGCTTGGCCGAACTGGAGCAGGCGGCGCGGATCTTTCGCGGTGCCGATCGGGTGATCATCTGCTGGGCGATGGGCATCACCCAGCACCGCCATTCGGTTGCGACGATTCAGGAAATCACCAACCTGCAACTGTTGCGCGGCAACCTGGGCCGGCCGGGCGCCGGGCTCTGTCCGGTCCGCGGTCACAGCAATGTGCAGGGCGACCGCACCATGGGCATCAACGAGAGGCCGCCGGCCGCGCTGCTCGATGCACTGCAAAAGCGCTTCGGTTTCAAGGTGCCGCGCCAGGCCGGGCACAACGTGGTGGAGGCCATCGAAGCGATGCTCGAAGGCCGCTCGAAAGTGTTCATCGGTCTCGGCGGCAACTTCGCCCAGGCCACGCCGGACAGCTTGCGCACCCATCAGGCGTTGCAGAGCTGTGCGCTGACCGTACAGATCAGCACCAAGCTCAATCGCAGCCACCTGACCGTCGGCCGTGAGGCGTTGATCTTGCCGTGCCTCGGCCGTACCGACATCGATCACCAGGCCAGCGGCCCTCAGGCCGTCACGGTGGAAGACTCGTTCAGCATGATTCACGCCTCCTACGGGCAGCTGGAGCCCATCTCGTCGTTGATGCGCTCGGAGCCTGCGATCGTCGCGGGCATCGCGCAAGCCACGCTTGGGGACAGGCCCTTGGACTGGCAAGCGCTGGTCACCGACTACGCGCGCATCCGTCAATTGATCGCCGAAACCATCCCCGGCTTCTCCGACTTCGAAACGCGCATTCAGCAGCCCGGTGGCTTTCACCTGGACAATCCCGCCGCCGGCCGACGCTGGAAGACCACCAGTGGCCGCGCCAATTTCATCACCAACCCATTGCCGACCGGCCTGTTCGGCGAAGCGCTGCGCGACAGTGATGAACAACCGGACCTGGTACTGCAGACCCTGCGCTCGCATGATCAGTACAACACCACCATCTATGGTCTGGACGACCGCTATCGCGGCGTGAGGGGGCAGCGCCGGGTCGTCTTCGCCAATATCGAGGATATTCGCCGGCTGGGCCTGGAGCCGGGACAGAAGGTCGACATCGAGTCGCTATGGAATGATGGCTTCGCGCGCCGGGTCGAGGATTTCACCCTGCTGGCCTTCGACGTCCCGCCCGGACAGGCCGCCGCCTACTACCCGGAAACCAATCCGCTGGTGCCCTTGACCAGTGTCGGGATCGGCAGCCATACCCCGACATCCAAGTCGGTCGCGATTCGGCTGCACGCGGCGAAACCGAGCCCGGCTATCGCCTGATCGGCCGTTCGGCCGACACAAAAAAGGCGCCTGAAGGCGCCTGGACAAGTGCACCCAGACCGTTTCGCCTGCTGCTAGTTCCACGACCGAATCAAAGACTTACGAAAAGCGAAACGCATCACACCTTTATCGGTGAAGGCTTGCGAAAGGCCGCCTTCGGACGTGAGGATCGCGGCGCCATTCATTGAGAGGTTTCACCATGACGTATTCCTCGATTCTGTTGTTGTCCGCGGGCCTGCTAAGCGGCGCCGCTTTTGCCGGGAGCAACACCGAGGCCGCCGTCGGCGGTGCACTGGGTGGTGCGCTCGGCTCGGTCGTCGGTGAGCACCTCGGCGGTACGACGGGCGCCACGATCGGTGCGGGTGTCGGTGGTGCCGCGGGCGGCATGGTCGGCGCCGACAAGCGCAGCCGCACCGAAGCGGCCGTCGGCGGTGGCCTGGGCGCAGCAGGCGGCAACGTCATCGGTCAGCGTGTCGGTGGCAGTACCGGTGGCCTGATTGGCGCAGCCGTGGGTGGTGGCGCAGGTGGAGCGATCGGCAATGCCTACGGCGACGATGACGACTATCGAGACGACCGCCGCTACCGGGACGACCGCCGTTATCACGGCCACCCGGGCAAGGCCAAGGGTCATTGGAAACACAAACAGCACGACTAGGCAGCCGCCCCGTATCGCCGAGCGGCTCAGATCTCCTGACCGCCACAGCTCGGCCCTACGGAACCATCCGGAATGCCTGAGGGTCCGGCATCATTCAGCCACGACCACCAGCGCTTCCAGTGCCTGACGCAAACCACTCGGAATCGGGGTCGGTCGGTTACCGGCGCGGTCCACGAACACATGCACGAAGCGCCCCGCCGCACAGGCCTGCGCCTCGCCTGTCTTGAAGATTGCCAGCTCGTACTGCACCGAACTGTTGCCGAGTTTGCCGACACGCAACCCTACTTCCAGCAGATCCGGAAAGGCGATCGAGGCGAAGTAGTCGCACGATGAGCTGACGGCGAAACCGACCACTTCGCCTTCATGGATATCCAAGCCGCCACGTTCGATCAGGTAGGCGTTCACCGCGCTATCGAAATAGCTGTAATAGACGACGTTGTTCACGTGCCCGTAAATATCGTTGTCATGCCAGCGCGTGGTGATGGGCTGGAAGTGGCGGTAGTCGGCGCGCAGATGCTGCGGTTGTCCGGCCATCGAGAAATCCTTGAGTTGGCAGAGCGCTGCGCCAGCTGAAACGCGACGCAGCTCAGGGGTCAGAAAGCTGCCCGGTAGATCGCCAGGGCGTCAGCTTCGGTGACTTCGCGCGGGTTGTTGACCAACAGCCGCTGCTGCAGCATCGCCTCCTTGGCCAACTGCGGCAGCATCGCTTCCGGCACACCGGCGTCGCGCAGGCGGGTCGGCAGACCGACGCGGGCGCTCATCTGCCCGACCTCTTCGATCAACTGCTCGGCGTAGGTCGAAGGATCATCGGTGCGCAGCCGATCCCCAAGGATGATCGGCGCCAGCTCACCGTAGTGCGTGGTGGCGGCGCTGACGTTGAAGCGCAGCACCTGTGGCAGCACCAGCGCATTGGACAGCCCGTGCGGGATGTGGAAGTTGCCACCCAGCGGGTAGGCCAGCGCATGCACAGCCGCCACCGGCGCGTTGGCGAATGCCTGCCCGGCCAGACAGGCGCCAAGCAGCATGGCCTGGTGCGCCTCGCGGTTGCTGCCATTGTGTACCGCCTCGTCTAGATTGGCGGCCAGCAACCGCAGCGCCTCGCGGGCCAGCAGGTCGGACATCGGATTCTTTTTCAATGCGCTGGTATAGGCCTCGATGGCATGCACCATGGCGTCGATGCCGGTGGCCGCGGTGACCGCCGGCGGCAGACCGAGGGTGAGGTCGGCGTCGAGCAGCGCCAGATCAGGCAGCAGCAGGGGCGAAACCACCCCCATCTTGGTCGTCTCACCCGTGGTGACGATGGCGATCGGAGTGACTTCCGAACCGGTGCCCGCAGTGGTCGGCACCTGGATCAGCGGCAGGCGCTGGCCCTTGGCGTTGCCGACGCCGTAGATATCCTGCAGCGATTGCGCGCAGGTCGGATGCGCCAGCAATGCGACCAGTTTGGCGACGTCCATCGAGCTGCCGCCACCGAAGCCGATGACGAGATCCGCCTGGGTTGCCTTGGCCTGGCCCACCGCAGCCATCACGGTATTTTCCGGCGGATCGGCGACCACTTGATCGTAGACGGCGACCTGCAGCCCTTGCGTTTCGAAGTCCGGCAGCACCTCATTGAGCAGGCCGAAACGGGTGATGCCGGGGTCGGTCACCACCAGCACCGAGCGCGCCCCGCGCTCCTTGCAGAGGCTGGCCAGCCGGCGCGACGAGCCGGGCTCGCAAATCAATTGAGCGGTTGTGGCAAAGCTGAACGAATGCATCGGTGCCTCCTGTGTCGAATATCGGGCCCTCCTTGCGGAGGCCTTCATTGCCTAACGCATCCCGGTTCTGCTCTACCGGGGCTGATGGTTTCACCCATCTACGAAATTGCCTCGGGCGGCACCGGGGGGTGCACCAGTGCCGCCCGTAGGATGGATGTGACCCATCGCTGGTTTTCCCGCTGCCGAGCAAAAGGCGAAATCCGCCTCCGGCAACGCCATCAGACATCCTGCACCGCCCTGGATCGCCTCGCGGTGCGCACTGGCTCGTGGCAGTACGCGGCGCAAGTAGAAGTCCGCGCTGGCCAGTTTGGCGGAGAACGCCTGCTCCCCCGCGCCTTGCTCCAAGGCATCCTGGGCGCGCGCCGCGCCCTGCAGCACACCCCGGCCAACAAGATATAGGCCGAGTAGTGCAGGAAATCCACCGACACCGCGCCGATTTCTGCGGATCGCGCCCGGTGGCGGCGATCACTTCGGCGGTCAGCTCGCGCCACTCAGCGATACGCGCCTGCACCTTCGCCGCCATTTCATGCAGTATGGGGCGATCAACCTGACGATCACAGATTTCACTGAATTCCGCCTGCAGCGCCGACAGTGCTGCAGCGCCATCGCCGAGCAGCTTGCGGCGGATGTAATCCAGCGCCTGGATGCAGTGGGTGCCCCCGTGGCGCAGGGTGATGCGCTGTCACGCATCAGCTGCTCCATGCCCCGCTCGCGGATGTAGCCGTGGCTGCCGTAGACCTGCACGCCGAGATTGGCCACCTCCATGGCCAGTGGCATCGAACAGCTCGTGCAAGACGAAGCGCATGTCACGCAGGGCGCCTTGTATCTTGCTCAAGCCTTCTTCTTGTAGTCGACGAAGCGGCCGCCGAGGGTGGCCAGGCTGTCGATCAGCTCGGCAGGCTGCCAGTGCTCGCCATGACGCTCCGCCAGCGCGTTGAGGCGATCGCGAATGGCAGTCAGGCCCTGACGATCGGCCCAGGTCATCGGCCCACCGACTTCGGCGGGAAAGCCGTAGCCGTAGAGATAAACGGTATCGATGTCGCTACTCGACTCGGCCATGCCTTCCTCGAGGATCTTCGCGCCTTCGTTGACCAGCGCCAGCAGGCAGCGCTCGAGGATTTCTTCGCTGCCGATCTCGCGACGCTGGAAGCCGAGCCGCTCGGACTCGCGCTGCACCAGTGCATCCACTTCCGGATCGTGCTCGGCCTGGCGGCTGCCCTCGGCGTAGCGGTAGTAGCCCATGCGCGACTTCTGGCCGAAACGGCCCAGCTCGCAGAGGCGATTGTCGACCTGCACTTCCGCCTCGTCCTGCCCTTTGCCCGCCAGCTCACGGGCGCGCCATTCCAGATCGATGCCGACCACGTCATACATACGGAACGGGCCCATGGCGAAACCGAAGCCTTGCAGCGCGGCGTCCACCTGATGCGGATAGGCGCCTTCGAGCAGCATCATCCGCGCCTCGCGCACGTAGGTGGCGAGCATGCGGTTGCCGATGAAGCCCGGACAGTTACCGGCGATCACGCTGACCTTGCCCATCCGCTTGCCGAGCCCGATGGACGCCTCGAGCACCGCCTTGGAAGTCTTCGCCCCACGAACGATTTCCAGCAGCTTCATGATGTGCGCCGGGCTGAAAAAGTGCAGGCCCACGACCTGCTCCGGGCGCTTGGTGACGGCGGCGATGGCATCGATGTCCAACGCCGAAGTATTGCTGGCCAGGATGCCGCTCGGCTTCACGATGCCGTCCAGTTCGCGGAAGATCTTCTGCTTCAACTCGAGGTTTTCGTAAACCGCCTCGATCACCAGATCGACATCGGCCAGCGCCTGGTAATCCGCTGCTTTGCGGATATACGCCCGGCGCGCCTGCGCTTGAGCTTCGTCGATGCGCCCCTGGCGCACGTTGTGCGCATAGGTATCAGCCACCACGCCCAGGGCCTGCTCGAGCATCTCGGGATTGTTGTCCAGCCACAGCACCTGCACGCCGGCGTTGGCCAGGCTCATGACGATACCGCGGCCCATGGTGCCCGCGCCAATCACGGCGGCGGTCTGGATATCGAAGCGGGTTTGGCTCATTGCAGCTGTCCTCGTCGCAGGGCGGAAAAACCGGAGACCAACCATAGACGAGACGCGACTATCTTTGAAATCCAGTCTCGTGATGTTTCCAATTCATCAGATGAATAGCTACAACTTCGATCTCAATCTTCTCCGCGTACTAGACATGATGGTTCGACCTGTCCGTCCAGATGCGCAGCAGGCGCGACATCGGCGGCGTCAGCGATGCAGAAACATCCGCTTCGACCCGGGGCAACAACTGGTGCTGGAAATGATGATGGAATGGCGACATCCGCTCCACTCTTTTTGCGCCGTTGCCAGCAGGCAGAAATTCACTCGCGCCAGGGTGTTTCGCAAGAGCCTCGGCTGATCCCTTGATTTTTGTTGTATTTCGGTCGCTTGTAGCCTTTAAGCACGCCGCCACCGTTATGGCTGGGAGGACGATCCCGGCCGTTGCGTAGCGGAACAAAGGACTGCCAGCGCCTCGCCATGCGCCAACACAGCCGACTCACCTTCCGCCATCTCGGCCGTATCCAGGTCACCAATCGTCTCGGCGGCGACCCTATGGGTCAGGTGGCTGACCTGTCGAAAGGCGGGTTGCGCCTGGTCGCCAAGCAGCCATTGGGCGTGAATGGCTGCTATGAGATGTGCCTGCACGTGCCGACCGTGGCTGATCGAAGCCGTGAAGCACAGATCGTGGTGCTCTGCCAGTGGGTGCGCAAGGATGCCCGCCGCGACAGTTTCAAAATGGGCTTCCCCCTGGATCGCCCGAGTGAGGACTACACCCGGTTGATCGGCGGATTGATGCCCAAGCGGCGCGATTAGCGATTCACCAGCTTGGCCGGCAAGGCGATCACCAGCAGCGAGCCGAGCACCAGACATGCTGCGAAGAACCACAGCGCCGCACCGCTTTCTCCGGTGAGGTCGAGCGTGACGCCGATCAGCGTATTGCTGACCAGCCCGGCGACGTTCGCCAAGGAGCAGGCCAGGGCGAAGCCGGTTGCTGCCGCGGTGCCGGTGAGAAAGGTCGCCGGCAGGCTGAAAAATACCGGAACCGCGCCGATGATTGCCGCCTGGGCGATGGAGAACAGCAGCACCGTCACGATCACGTTGTCGGTGAACGCAGTACTGGTGGCCATGGCGGCGGCACCGATCCAGAACGGCAGGATGATGTGCCAGCGGCGCTCGCGGAAGCGGTCGGAGCTGGCGCCCAGCAAGAGCATCCCAAGCACCGCGGCGATGCTGGGCACGGCGGTCAGCAGGCCGATCTCCGACACATCACTGACGCCGGCGTTGCGGATGAAGGTCGGCATCCAGAAGCCCAGGGCATAGGCGCTGAGCAAGATCGCGAAATCGATGCCGCCGAGCATCCACACCTTGAGGTTGAAAAAGCCCTGGCGAAAGGTCTCGCCAGTGGCCGGGCTCTGCGCCTCATCGAGGGTCAGGTCGCGCAGCACCTGGCCCTGTTCGATGATATCCAGCCAGTCGGCGCGCTTCGGGCCGTCGGGCAGTACGCGCAGCGCCAGCAGCCCGAGCAGCACGCTGGGAATGCCTTCGAGCAGGAACAGCCATTGCCAGCCACGCAGGCCCTGTACCTGGTCGAATGCACCGAGAATCCAGCCGGACAAGGGCGCGCCGATGACGCTCGACAGCGGCAGGCCGATCATGAACAACGCGATGATCCGCCCGCGGCGATAGGTCGGAAACCACAGGGTCAGGTAATAGAGCACGCCCGGCAGGAAGCCCGCCTCGGCGACCCCCAGCAGCAGGCGCACCACATAGAACTGCGCCGGTGTGGTGACCAGCATGGTGCAGGCCGACAACACGCCCCAGGTGATCATGATCCGCGCGATCCAGACTCTCGCGCCGACCCGTTTGAGGATCAGGTTGCTGGGCACCTCGAAGAGGATGTAACCGACGAAGAACAGGCCCGCGCCCAGGCCGAAGGCCGCTTCGCTGAGCTGCAGCTGCTCGGCCATCTGCAACTTGGCGAAGCCGACGTTGATGCGGTCCAGGTAGGCGGCCAGGTAGCAAAAGCACAGAAACGGAATCAGCCGCCAGGCGATCTTGCGGTAAAGACGCGGGTTGTTCGGCTCGCCGCTTAGGGCATGAGCGTCTGACGCGGGCGCCTGAGGCATCGGTCGTCTCCGTGTTGGTAAGGTGTCGAAGCAAGCCAGGCCTGTTAATGGAGCCGGCTGTCGAGTCAGAACCTCTGACTCAAGGTGCGCGGCGGAATGTTCCTCGTCGCGTCTGGGTCATGACGGGCGGGCTTGGCTGTGCAGCCGTAACTGCGGAACTGCCCAGACAGTATCGATACACATCTTCGTCCCACCTCGACATGCTGCGCACTTGCCAGTGCGAGCCGATCCTGTTTCAGCTGTGCCTGCTGATCCGAAAAAGCCGGTGATCGCCGATACCAATCCGAGCATGGCCAAGCGTGCGGCTGGATCGGTCCGGCGCCGGAGGCGGGCTGCTTCTTCGGGCCCGACCCGCTTATGATGAGTGAGCCGGCGCGAACTCGCCCCGTCTGCACCTGTCGCACCTGTTTGACCGGTGCTCTTCGGTGCGCCTGAAACTGTCCGGCAACCTCGCAACTCAACGGAGACAGACATGACTTCACAGTGGATCGACATTACCGCGCAAGACGGCAAGACCTTCAAGGGCTACCTGGCGCTCCCGCCGGCCGGCCATGGCCCCGGCATCGTGCTGATTCAGGAAATCTTCGGTGTGAACGAGCACATCCAGTCGGTCGCCGATCAGTATGCGTCCGATGGCTACGTCGTAGTGGCCCCGGATCTGTTCTGGCGCAGCGAACCGGGTGTTCAGCTCGGTTATGGCGAGAAGGACTGGGAGCAGGCCTTCTCGCTGATGCAGGCGCTGGATTTCGACCTGGCGATCGACGATCTACGACGCAGTGTCGAGTTGCTGCGTGGACGCGATGACTGCAACGGCCGCGTGGCGTCGGTGGGCTATTGCATGGGTGGCGTGCTGTCGTTTCTGAGCGCGGCCAATGCGGGCGTCGATGCTGCAGTTTGCTACTACCCCGGCAGCATCGAGAAACGCCTGGATCAGGCCGAGCGGATCACCTGTCCGACGCTGTTCCACTTCGCCGAAGAAGACGAGCACATCGACTCTGACGCGGTAGCCGCCGTGCAGAAAAAGATGGCCCAGGTCGGCCAGGCGCAGATCGAGACCTACCCGGGCGTCGACCATGGCTTCAACTGCTGGGCACGGCCCATGTACAACCAGAACGCTGCGGCACTGGCCCATGGGCGCAGCTTGGTGTTCCTGGCCGAGAACCTGTAAGCAATCCAGACGGCGCGCGTTTGTCCGGTAGGCGCGATAGGTGCAGGCGCTGCGTGCGAGTAGCCCCGACGGGCCCTTGATCGCGACCAAGCTCGCTTCTACAAAGGCAGCCCGCACGGACAGTGAGCGGGAGCGCCGTTCCGCACCCGTAGGAGCCAGCTTGCTGGCGATCCTTGGTCGTTCGGAGGGCGCTGACAGGCAGCACGAAACTGGGCGCCCTTGGCCGCCTGACGGCGGGCCAAGGGCCGCGACCGGTTAACCCAGCGTGCCGAGAATGTTCACCCCGACCCGATCGGAACCTCGTTCTAACCCAGCGAAACCGCCAGCCGCTCGACCAGCGCAATGTTCATCAGCGAGCCCAAACAGCTGGCGCAGCGCTTCAGCGGGCTGAACCGCAACCTCGGCACCCAGCTCAATGCCCTGCAGGGTCAGCGCGTGGCGATGGTCAGCGAGATCAACGGATTGTCCGGCAACATCGCCGAGTTGAACGCGCAGATTCGCGAGATGGAATCGACCCGGTGCGATTGCCGCGACCCTGCGCAATTGCCGCGGCAATCTGCTCAAGGACCTTGCCATTACGCCGGCATCCGCGTGCAAGAAACCGCTGATGCCCTCGGATGACCCGATTTGCGCCGTGCGCGTGCTGCGCATCCAGCGCGAGGAAGCGACGCCGACCCCGTACCGCACCAACATTTGCCAAGGTGTCGGGCAACCTGTCCAAGCAGGAAGCCAATCTCAAGGCGGCGTCGACACCATGCTCAACGTGCGCGACCTGCTGCAGCGGGCCGCCAACGGCACCGGCTACGCGGCGGCCACCCAGGCCGTGGTGGCCCAGGCGACCAGCCGCTTCGCGCTGGTCAGTCTGCTCTCCTGATCGATCCTGCGCCGGGCCTGACTTGCTTACGGCCCGGTTCGATCGATGAATTTCACATCCGAAGGTCGCCCCATCGGCAACGTCTGCACGGTATCGCCCAGCTTGCCGCTGTCGGGGTCGCGCTGCACGATCACCAGTGCATCACTCTTCTGATTGGCAATGATCATGAACTGGCCGCTCGGGTCGATGGCGAACTCCCGCGGCTCGCGACCCTCACTGTCGCGCTGCTGGATCTCGCGCAGATTGTCGTTCTCCTCGATGGCGTAAACCATGATGCAGTTCTTCTCGGCGCGGTCACTGACGTAGAGAAAGCGACCATCCGGCGAAGGATGGATGGCGCCGGGCGAATGCAGGCGGACGTCGCCGCCCGCGGCCAGATCGATCAGTTGGCGCTGCACCAGGCTGCCATCGACATGATCGAAGCGTGCCACCTGAGCGCTCAGCTCCAGCGTCGCGTAGGCCTGGCTGCCATCCGGGCTGAACACCAGATGGCGCGGGCCGCTGCCGTCCGGCAGGCTGATGAAGGCCGGATCGGCTGGCGATAACGGGCGCTCGGCATTGGTCGGGTCGTAGCGATAGGCGAAGATCTTGTCGGCGCCCAGGTCGCTGACGAACAGCGTCTTGCCGTCGGGCGACATCACCGCGGAGTGCACGTGAGGCGATTGCTGGCGCTCCGGATGCATTTCGCTGGCCTTGTGAGTCGCAATCTGGGTGACCGGCAAAAGGGTCCCATCCTTGGCCAACGGGACCACCGCGAGGCTGCCGCCCGGGTTTGCGCGCGACCCGTAGTTGGAGACGAACAGATAACGCCCGTCGCGGCTCTGGCTCAGGTGCGTGGGTTCGTCGCCAAGTGTGATCTGCTGCTCCAGCACCGCCAGCTTGCCGCTGGTCGGCGCCAGGATGAAGGCGCTGACCCGACCCACCGGATCAGGATGGCCCGGCCCGTTCTCGTTCACCGCGTAGAGCCGGTTACGGTTGAGATCCAGCGTCAACCAGGACGGATTGTGGGTCCGCACGACCTGTAGCGGTTGCGGTTCGATCTGGCCGCTTTCGGCGTCGAACTGCATGCGATAAATCCCTTCGCTGGTTCCTTCGCTGGTGTAGCTACCGATCAGTGCCTGGTACATGGGTGCCGCTGCTCCCGAGGTGCTGTATGCCAAGAGGGCGGCGGCAACGCCGAGGCGTTGCCGCCGCAGTAGGCCGCGCAATGAACTGCGCATGGGCTGCTCCCGTCGTGTCGATGGGGCGATCGCCCCTGATCTGGATTGGAGCGCCGATCCGGAAAAGGTTTCCTGATTACCTAAACCTCAGCCAGCTTGAGGAGCCGGTATGGCCTGGGTGGCGTCCTCGGAGCGGCGTAGCCGAACCGCTTTGTCATGCAGCCCAGATCGAAGCGGCGGTCAAACCGATACTCGAATGACCGAGCTAGCCAAGGAAACGGGGCTGGCCAGAGAGTAGCTTTACAAGTCGTTCAGCGAACGCGGGAACCCTACACTGAAAACCATGCTGGTGGTGATGCGGGCGCTGGGAGTTGATTTGACCGCCAGGCCGCATACGCAATAAGAACACGCCCAGTTGAAGTAAACCCTAACTTAGCAGCTAAGCGCTTCCCCCTTGCAGGGTGTCCAAGGGACTTTCACCCCTTGGCAGGCAGGCTGTTGAAAAACTACCTGCGTTGGCAATCCTGCGCTAAAAAGGTCCTCGAATTGCTTATTTACAACAGTAAACTCGATCGCGAGCCCGGTCCGCTTCCTTGGCCCCTTTTTGCCTTGTCTTGCCTGCCTCGCCTAGGTTTTTCAACGGCCTGTCAGTGGATGCGCCCTGCCGGGCGCACCAAAAAAAGGGAGCCTTTCGGCTCCCAGGGGACAACTGCTTAGGCTTCGATCTCGATAAGCAGATCGCCAGGGGTCACCCGGTCACCTTTAGCCACGTGCACGGCCTTCACCGTGCCGGCAATGGGCGCCTGGATTTCGGTTTCCATCTTCATCGCTTCGCTGATCAGCACCGCCTGCCCAGCCTTGACCACGTCGCCGGCCTTGACCAACACATCGACCACGTTGCCCGGCATGCTGGTGCTGACGTCGCCCGGCGCGCTGGCCTGCTTGCGCTTGCCGCCGCCCTCGCCGACGAAGTTGTTCAATGGCTCGAACACCACTTCCTCCGGCATGCCATCGATGGACAGGAAGAAATGCCGCTTGCCTTCACCCTTGACGCCGACACCGGTGATGTCCACGCGGTAGGTCTCGCCGTGCACATCGATGACGAATTCGGTCGGCACACCCTCGCCGCCTGCGGCACTCACCGCGCTGCCGTCGGGGATCGGCAGCAGCACTTCCGGTTGCAGGGTGCCGGCCTCGCGCTCTTCGAGAAACTTGCGGCCGATATCGGGGAACATGGCGTAGGTCAGCACATCCTCTTCGCTGTGGGCCAGCGCGCCGATTTCTCGGCGCAGCTTGTCCAGCTCGGGTTTGATCAGGTCGGCCGGGCGCACCTCGATGATCTCTTCACTACCGATGGCCTGGCGCTGCAGCCTGGCATCGATGGTGCCCGGCGCCTTGCCGTAGCGACCCTGGAGGTAGAGCTTCACTTCATTGGTGATGGTCTTGTAGCGCTCGCCGGCGAGCACGTTGAAGAATGCCTGGGTGCCGACGATCTGCGAGGTCGGCGTCACCAACGGCGGGTAGCCCAGATCCTTGCGCACGCGCGGGATCTCGGCGAGCACCTCGTCCATGCGGTTGAGCGCACCCTGTTCCTTGAGCTGGTTGGCCAGGTTGGAAATCATCCCGCCCGGGACCTGGTTGACCTGCACGCGGGTATCGACGCCGGTGAAGGCGCTTTCGAACTGGTGGTACTTCTTGCGCACTGCATAGAAATACAAGCCGATCTCCTGGATCAGTTCCAGGTCGAGGCCGGTGTCGTACGGCGTGCCGCGCAGCGCAGCGACCATCGATTCAGTGCCCGGATGACTGGTGCCCCAAGCCATGGAGGAGATGGCCGTGTCGATGTGGTCGGCACCATTTTCGATGGCTTTCAACTGGCACATGCTGGCGACGCCAGCGGTGTCGTGTGAATGGATGAACACCGGCAGGTCGATCTCGGCCTTCAGCGCACGGACCAGGTCACCGGTGGCGAACGGTGTCAGCAGGCCGGCCATGTCCTTGATGGCGATGGAGTCGACGCCCATGTCGCGCATCGCCCGCCCCTGCTCGACGAACAGTTCGACGGTGTGCACCGGACTGGTGGTGTAGGCGATGGTGCCTTGCGCGTGCTTGCCGGTCTTCTTCACCGCACGGATGGCGGTTTCCAGGTTCCGCACGTCGTTCATCGCATCGAAGATGCGGAACACCTCGATGCCATTTTCGGCCGCCTTGGCGCAGAACGCCTCGACCACGTCGTCGGCGTAGTGCCGGTAGCCCAGCAGGTTCTGCCCGCGCAGCAACATTTGCAGGCGGGTGTTGGGCAGCGCCGCTTTTAACTGGCGCAAACGCTCCCACGGGTCTTCCTTGAGAAAACGCACGCAGGCGTCGAAGGTCGCGCCGCCCCACACTTCGAGGGACCAGTAGCCGACTCGGTCGAGCTTGTCGCAGATCGGCAGCATGTCCTCGGTGCGCATGCGAGTGGCCAGCAACGACTGGTGGGCGTCACGCAGGATGGTGTCGGTAACCGTAATTTTCTTCTGACTCATGTTCTTTTCTCCCTTCGCTGGAGGCCTGACGCTAGAGGCTGGACGAGAAGCGGGGCCATTCGTTCAGCGTTCAGCTTTCCAGCCTTCAGCGGCTTTGTTTTTTAGAGTCCCGCGTGGGCGGCGATGGCGGCAGCGATGGCCAGGGCCAGTTCGCCCGGCTTGCGTTTGATCGAGTAGTTCAGCAGTTCCGGATGGTTGTCGACGAAGCTGGTGTTGAACTGCCCGCTGCGAAAATCCGGATTGGCGAGAATCTGCTGGTAATAGGTGGCGGTGGTCTTCACGCCCTGCACACGCATATCGTCCAACGCGCGCGAACCGCGGGCCAGCGCCTCTTCCCAGGTCAGTGCCCAGACGATCAGTTTCAGGCACATGGAGTCGTAGTACGGCGGAATGGTGTAGCCGGTATAGATCGCCGTATCGGTCCGGACACCGGGGCCGCCGGGCGCGTAGTAGCGGGTGATCTTGCCGAAGCAGGGCAGGAAGTTGTTGCGCGGCTCCTCGGCATTGATGCGGAACTGCAGGGCGAAGCCGCGATACTGGACGTCCTCCTGCTTGACCGAGAGCGGCAGGCCGGAGGCGATGCGGATCTGCTCGCGAACGATGTCGATTCCGGTGATTTCCTCGGTGATGGTGTGCTCGACCTGCACCCGGGTGTTCATCTCCATGAAGTACATCTCGCCCTCTGCGAGCAGGAACTCCACGGTGCCGGCGTTCTCGTAGCCCACCGCCTTGGCCGCGCGCACGGCCAGATCACCGATATAGGCGCGCTGCTCCGGGGTCAGTTGCGGGCTCGGGGCGATCTCGATGAGCTTCTGGTTGCGGCGCTGGATCGAGCAATCGCGCTCGAACAGGTGCACGGTATTGCCAAAGGAGTCGGCGAGGATCTGCGCCTCGATGTGCTTGGGCTCGACGATGCATTTCTCAAGGAATACATCAGCCGATCCGAACGCCTTGGTGGCCTCGGAGATGACGCGCGGGTAGGCCTGGGCCAGCTCGTCACGCGAGTTACAGCGGCGGATACCGCGACCGCCGCCGCCCGAGGTGGCTTTGAGCATCACCGGATAGCCAATGCCCTCAGCTGCGGCCAGCGCTTCTTCGACATCCGCCACATTGCCTTCGGTGCCCGGCGTCACCGGCACGCCGGCCTTGATCATGCTGCGCCGTGCTTCGGTCTTGTCGCCCATGCGGCGGATGACCTCGGCGCTGGGACCGACGAAGCGGATGCCACGCTCGGCACAGATTTCCGCCAGTTCGGCGTTTTCGGAAAGGAAACCGTAGCCAGGATGCAGCGCATCGCAGCCGGTTTCCACAGCCAGGTTCACCAGCTTGCGGGGGTTCAGATAGCCCGCCAGCGGGTCGTCGCCGATGAAATAAGCTTCGTCGGCACGCTTGACGTGCAACGCGTGGCGGTCGGCTTCGGAGAACACTGCCACCGAACGTACGCCCATTTCGGCACAGGCCCGCACGATGCGGACGGCGATTTCACCGCGGTTGGCGATCAGCAGCTTCTTGATCACGCTGTCATTCCCTCGGTCGATGAGCAGAAGGCCGCCTGGAGGGGCCGTGTCACGCCTGCAGGTTATGCAAGCCTGTATAAACCCTACGCCTACCGGCGCGATTACTGAAAATGAATAATAGTTTGATATTGAATAAGTAATTACTTATAGGCAGCCCGGACTGTGCTGAGCGGGCCTTGGCGGCCTTGCAATCCCGGAGCGGAAGCAGGGGATCTCAACAAGAGTGGCGGAATCGATGCGAAAAGCATGATGCGGATACCTTGCGTCAACTGCAGGTGTTCCGGGCGATATGTGAATGCCGCCTCTGATAGGCGAGCGGCAGAGGAAATGGCGCTGGCCCGGCCCGCAGTGGGTTTGCAGATTCGCCGGCGCCATAGACCGCCTCGATCTCATGGGCCGGGCCGTCGTGGACCTGATCGACAAGGTTCATGCCGACGATGAGCGCCGCCTTGATTTCGCGGGCTTGCCCGTAGAAGGTAGGTTTTGTCCCTTTGAGGACGGCTCTCTTTGGCTTCCTCCATCCGTCTCCTGATAAATTGTGTTCCACGTGAGCAGCGTCTCTTGATAGTTTGGCTACATGGTAGCGCAATGTTTATTCAATTTTCACAATCTACCTCCTCCCCGTAAGCTCAATGCCATGAATTCAGCTTCCGTCCCTGTGCAGGGACAAGATCAATAGGGGGTCTCCAATGCTCGACAGCAATTTGAAAGCGCAACTGAAAACCTATCTGGAAAAGGTCACCCAGCCGTTCGAGATCGTTGCATCCCTCGGTGACGGCGCCAGCTCTCAGGAAATGCTCAGCCTGCTGGAAGACATCACCAGCCTGAGCGACAGG
>NZ_JAMOIE010000052.1 GCF_024448935.1 Stutzerimonas stutzeri | reverse complement strand
TTAGGACATCGCGACGCGACGAAATGCGGCTGCCACGTTTTGCGACTGCCAAAGCGGCTGCACTGCTGCTGCCTGTATGCGGGGCTGCGTCAGGGGCGACCCGCCAAAAACTGCCGTAAAGCTCTGGCGAGCGCGGCACTGGAAAAGAGTGAAGCGTACAGCCGTAAAACAAACGTAGCCTATGTTCGAAAAAAGGGCGGGTATCCTACACGAATTATCGAAAGTCTGCATGGCGCCGCAGATAGCGTGCTGGCGCAAAGGGGCTCATGCCTACGCACCGGTCGGGCTCTGAAGCCATTGCAGATTGCTGCGCCAGCCTTGCGCGTAGGCGCGATCCGCTACCGCAACGGGTAAGATGACACCCCTCCGCGCCTGGCTACTCACCATGTCCTACTCCGTTTCCCCCATCGGCTTCGTCCGCTCCTGCTTCAAGGAAAAGTTCGCCATTCCACGCCAGCCGCAACTGGCACCCGCCGCTCGAGGCGTACTGGAACTGGCCGCACCGTTCGATCAGGTGCATGCGCTGGAGGGACTGGAACAGGTGAGCCATGTCTGGCTGCTGTTTCTTTTTCATCAAGCCTTGGAGGCCGAACCCCGTCTGCGCGTACGGCCGCCACGTCTAGGTGGCAACCGGATGGTTGGCGTATTCGCGACCCGGGCGACGCACCGGCCCAACGGCATCGGGCAGTCGGTGGTGAAACTGGACCAGATCGAGCCAGGCCGTCTCCATCTGTCGGGAATCGATCTGCTCGATGGGACTCCGGTACTGGACATCAAGCCTTATGTCCCCTATGCCGATGTGGTCACGGATGCCCATAACGGCTTGGCCGAGGACGCACCCAACCTCATTGCAGTGCGCTGGACCGAGGCCAGCCTGCACCAGGCGCACTGCGAAGCGGCACGACTGGGCGAGCCGCTGCAAGCCTTGATCGAACAGTGCCTGGCACAGGACCCGCGACCGGCCTATCAGACGCCAGCAGCGGAACGCCGTTACGGCACCCGGCTCTGGGATGTCGAGGTTCGATGGCATTACCCGGAACCGTCAACCATTACGGTATTGGAAGTGACACGAGCAGCCAGCTAGGCTGACCTAGACCTTCGCAAGACCATTCAGGAACATCCTGCAAACCGGCCCGAGTAATCGCCTCTTAAGCCCAGCGCATACGACAGGTGCCCGTCATGCCCACATTCGTCGGTATCTACGTTTACCCCGGCGTCGAGGTGCTCGACTTTACGGGGCCTTACGAGGTATTCACCACCGCGACGCGGCTGGCGCTGCGCGACGGTCGGCCACCGCCCTTCTCGACCTCGACCATCGCTGCGCGCAAGGGACTCGTGCGCGCCAGGGCGGGGCTGGTTGTCCAACCCAACTATAATTTTGCCAACCACCCCGCCATCGACGTGCTGATCGTCCCGGGCGGAGTGGTCACCAACGAACTGGAGAACCCCGAGGTGGTGCGGTGGATCGAGAAGACCGCCACCCAGGCCGGGCTCACCGCCTCGGTGTGCACTGGCGCATTCCTGCTGGCGAAAGCAAACGTCCTTTACGCGCATAAGGTGACCACGCACTGGGAAGACACCAGCGAACTGAAAGCGATGTTCCCGCTGCTAAAAGTGGTCGAAGGCTGCCGCTGGGTTGATACCGGCCGCTACGTAACCTCGGCAGGTATTTCGGCCGGTATCGACATGAGCCTGCACTTGGTCGAGCGTATCGCTGGCCGCGAACTGGCCGAAGCCACCGCCCGACAAATGGATTTCGACTGGCGCAAGAACAGCTGACCCGAAACAACACCAGTACTGCTTCGTCCACGGATCAGCAGGCTATTTAGGCGCCGGCGTGAGCAGCAATCGCTGGGTGCCGTAGACCTCGTCGAGATTCTCCGATTTAAATGGGAAGCTCAGGTAGCCGCCTTTCAACCAGGCCTCGATGCCGTCGGCATAGTGCGGGCTGGCCGGGTTGCCGGACTGACCGGTGCTGTTTAGCCCGATCATCGGCTCATCACGACCGAAGTCGACAATGATCCGCATGGCCGGGATCAGCCAGCTATCGAAATTGTCGCCCCAGCGGTAGGCCGACACGTTCAGCGTGCTGTGATCGCCACCAGCCGCTACCGGTCCCCGATCCAGATAGCCGCTGATCGCACTGATGCCGGCGCGCTGGCTGGGCGACATGTAAGGCGCCAGTTGCGTAGTGCCGGTCTTCCAGGTGTAGGTATGCAGTTGCCCCCACTGCCAGGCACTTCGGTCAGTGCCCAGGGCAGTTTCCATGCGACTGACCGCAGCGGCAAGCGAGCGCGCCAGAACGGCCGGCTTGTCTTCCTGTTGCGGCGTACCGATATCGTCCCAGAACGGACTGTCGTCCCAGCCGAGCAGATGATCGGCCTGTGCCGAATAGGAGGCGTTTGCGGTCTCGACCAGGGCCTTCCAGGCGGCGCTACCCTCCGGCCCCAGCTCGTCGAGAAAGGTCTGGCGTGCCGCCTCCATCAGGAAGGTTTCATACAGCGCTGCGTCCGCAGAGCCAGCAGCGAGCTTGCCATCGAAGCGCAGAAGGGTCGAAAGCGCTTCACGTGCCCGGCGCCGCTCAGGTTCGGCAAGCGTATCGATGGCGGCTTTCAGCGGCTGCGCCATTCCCGGCGCCTGCAGCATGGTCTGCAGCTTGGCCGCAAAGGTTGTCGTCTGGTCATACTGCATTGCGATCACACTGCGGCTGTCCTGCTTGCCCCGACCAAGCAGCTCGGCGATACGCTCGGCACGCTCCGGGTAGTACCAGGAGTTGGACAGCTGCATGCCATAGCCCTTGGGCACGGTGCGCTGATTGGCGGTCGCCAGCCAGCCTTGTATCGGATCCTGATCATAGGGGTGAAGCATGGGATCGGCGTAACCGTCCCAGTCATAACGCCCTTCCCAACCCGGCGACGGAAGCAGGCCCAATCCCTCGCGCCGGTTCGGATAGCGTCCGGTGACCTGCCAGCCGGTACTTTGCTGGTCGGCAAACACGATGTTCAGCGCCACAGCACGGATGTCGCGGGTCGCCTCGAACGCCTGGTCGACGGATTGCGCACGGGTCAGGTCGAAAAATGCATCCAGCGTCTGATCAGCCTCGAACTGGTTGGTCTTCAGAGCCAGCCCGTAACCGCTGCTCAACTGCAGCGGCTGCAAGGGATGTTTGCGCGCCCCCAGAACGCTGTTGAGCAGCGGCCCGTTGCGTGTCTCGTAGATCGTTTCTCGGACAGGGCGCGCGCCCTTGATAAAGAAGGTCTCATTTCGCTCGCGAGCCGGCACCCACTTGCCATCGGCCAGATACAGCAAGCGGCTTCCCTCGCGCCGCACCTGCTCGAGAAAGAGGTCCTGGGTATCGCCCATGACCATGGTCATGCCCCAGCCCAGCTTGCCGTTGAACCCGGCAACCACGGCAGGCACGCCAGCGATCGTCACGCCCGCAGCCTGAAACTTCGGCGAGCGAATCTGCACGAAGTTCCAGTACGACGGCATGGACAGCGGCAAGTGCGTGTCATTGGCCAGGATCGGCTTGCCACTGCGCGTATTGCTGCCGGAAATGGCCCAATTGTTCGAAGCGGCGACCCCCAGCATGTTCAGCGAGGCAACCTGGGCGGCAGCGCGCTCAAGCGCTGCAAGCCCGGCAATATCGCCGCTCAGCTTCAAGCCTTTGAGCTTGTCGGCCTCCTCAAACGGCAACGCCTCGTCTGGGTAGGTGGGCAGCAGCCAGGCGAGCTTGTCCGCACCGACTTTCTGCGCCATGACCAGCGATGCGATTTCTTCCTGAAGATTGACCGCCAGGCCGAAGTTCAACAGACAGAACACCAGTACCGAATCCTCAGCCTTCCAGTACTCGGGGGTATAGCCAGTGACGGCCAGATCCATCGGCAACTTGTCGCGATGACGGAACAGGTAGGCGTTGACGCCGCGGGCATACACCCCGAAGAAGCGCTTCATCCGCGGCGAGCTTTCCCGGTACAGCACCGCAGCGCTTTGCCGAAGGTTTACCGCACGCATGAAGCGGTCGACCTCAAGCACGCCGGGCCCGGCCATTTCAGCCAAGCGCCCTTCGGCCATGAGCCGCATGCTGACCATCTGACTCAGCCGGTCAGTGGCATGTACGTAACCCAGCCCGAACAGCGCATCATGAAAGTTCGCCGTTTCAATCAGCGGCATACCCAGCGTGTTGCGACGGATGCTTACGCTCTTGTCGAGCCCCGTAATCGCCTGAACGCCCTGGGCCGGCGGCAGGCTGTCGCTGTAGCGACTGTCCAGATAGGCCTGGCAGCCGCTGAGGGCTCCACCCACACATACGGCGCCCAACGCCAGGCGAACCAGAACAAACGGCAGACGCAGTGGCATCAACGGCTCCTTGCGGGCAGGGCACGACAAAACAGAAGGATAGATGGGTGTGGTACGTGATGCCGTCGCGTTCAGGCCGCTTCGCGGTTTTTTGGCAACACTTCGTCGAGCAGCCAGCGAGCGGAGCGACGTGCCTCAGCCTTGTGCTGCAGTTCAAGCGCGCTGAAGCGGGCTTCATGACGGCGTCGCTCGTTTTTATCCAAGGCCTTCCAGGCAGCATGTGTGGGTACCTGCTCGGTCGCCTCGAAGAGCGCCTGGAAGACATGGCAGCGCGGATCCTGGCCAAGGTTAGTGTCGTAGTTGTCCAGCAGCACCTTGATTCGGATAGCGCCCTCGATCAGCGGCACCTGCTCGTCGAGCAGGCTGCTGGCCAGCACCCGCAAATCCGCCGCAAGCGCTGCATGCTGTTGCGCCTGCATCTCGGCGAGTTGTTGCTCTCTGCGCCAGACCCTACGCCATAAATGCAGGGCGTATCCCGCCAGGCCCGCGATCAGCAGCAGGCCGGCGATCAGCAATGCGATGGCGAGGGGCGTCATGAGCGGATCAGGCTCCGTGGCACTTCTTGAATTTCTTCTGGCTTCCGCATGGGCACGGGTCGTTGCGGCCGACATCCTTCAGCGGATTGCGAACCGGATCGTGGCTATGGCTGCAGTGCGGTCCGTGGACATGAGGGGCATGGTCGTGATCGTCGTCATGGCTGCAATCAGGGCCGTGCACATGGGTGTCTTGGTTCATCGGTGTTGCTCACTCCGGGATAAAGTTGCCGGGGATTATCTCGCCATTGGTCGCAATGTGCACGCGTCGACCAAGCATCAGACCCGTTTTCAGCTCGCCCTGCAGACGATAGGCAATCGGGCGGTCCGGTTTTTCCAGCAATCGCACGATGTACTTCATATGCCGCCACAGATTGGTGTAAATCGGCACCTCGTAATATTCGAAGCCATGCGCCGGGACGGTTGTCCAGCCACTGGACTCACCACTCGCCAGCTCGACGTCGTTGAGGTGGACGGTATAGACCAGGCCGCGCACGGGCAAGCTCTGCTCATTGGGATTGTCGATGCGGAAACGCAGCATGAACTGCTGTTCGAGCAGCCTCGCCTTGATGATCTCGACATCCGTGAGCTGGACACCAGGGTCCTGGAAATCACTGCTGAACCAGGTCGAACAACCCGCAAGACCGGACAGCAGACCCAGCAAAACCACTGCTCTCGATATTCTTCTTATAGGTGCGTGGCAAGGCATTCCGGTACTCCAAGGGACGGCCAAGTGTAGCAAGCGGCAGGTCGGCTGCAATGGGTTGTTTGGCGAAACTAGCATATCCCTGCTACGTCTTTGCTACCGTTCTGACGACGCCCGTCGAAGCCATCCACGCCGTTACCGCCAGCATGCCACTGGCTAGCCACGGCACCAGCTGGCGGGACTGCACTCAACCAGCCAGCACGCGAGCCAGTACCGCACGTACCTTCACCATCCCTTCAGCCAGCGCAGCCTCGATTTCCTTCATGGTGATGATCCCACTGGTTTTGCCCGCGGCCGGATTGACCACCAGCGCCAGACAGGCGTAGGGCAGCTCCAGTTCACGCGCAAGCACCGCCTCGGGCATACCGGTCATCCCGACGATGTCGCAACCATCGCGCTCCATCCTGGCAATTTCAGCGACCGTCTCCAGCCGCGGCCCCTGAGTGCAGCCATACACACCATGACTGCTGAACAGGTAACGTTCAGCTGCCAGACCGGCGATCAGGCGCTGGCGCAAGGGCTCGTCATAGGGATAGCTGAAGTCGACATGGGTGACATGCTCGATGTCGCCTTCGAAGAAGCTGTGCTCGCGGCCGTAGGTGTAGTCGATCAACTGATGCGGCACGCAGAGATGACCGGCCCCCATGGCCGAGTGGATGCCGCCAACCGCATTCACTGCGATAACGGCCTGCGCGCCGGCACGCTTCAGCGCCCACAGATTGGCGCGATAGTTGACCTGATGTGGCGGAACCCGGTGCGGGTGACCATGCCGAGCGAGAAACAGCACTTCGCGACCGGCGTACTGTCCATGCAAAATACCGGCCGACGGCGGACCATAGGGCGTTTGCATGGGTATCGCTTCGCGCAGGGTCAGCCCAGGCAGCTCGGTGAGCCCGGTGCCGCCGATAATGGCATGGCCAGTCATCTGTGTTTCCTTGGTCAAGCGATCAGTTCGGCTGCTTTGAGTGCAGCGACGGATGCGCGCCAGCGTGGATCCTGTTTGTATTCCAGAGAGCCGCAAGCCCGGTTGCGCATTCTGGCCAAAGCCGGCGATGGCTGCGCCCCGAGCCGCTGCAGCGCCGACAATGCAAGCTCAGCAGCTCCGCGATCGTTACACACCAGCCCCATATCGCAACCCGCCGTCAGCGCCGCCTCGATGCGGCTCGCGGCATCTCCAGCGACATGCGCACCAGCCATCGATAGGTCATCACTGAAAATCAAGCCGCGGAATCCCAACTCATCGCGAAGGACATCCTGCAACCAACGCCGAGAAAAACCAGCGGGCCTGTCGTCTATTTGCGGGTAGATAACATGGGCGGGCATCACCGCATCAAGCTCGCCGGCCAGCCTGCGGAAAGGAACGAGATCCCGGCCGCGCAGCTCATCCAGCCCGCGCTCATCGACCGGTATTGCGACATGAGAATCCGCCTCGGCCCAGCCATGACCGGGAAAGTGCTTGCCGGTGGCCGCCATTCCGGCGCCGTGCATGCCCCTGACGAAAGCGCCGGCCAGCTCGCTGGCTCGTTGCGGATCGCCCTCGAATGCACGCGAGCCAACCACTGCGCTGCGCTGGTAATCGAGATCCAGCACTGGCGCGAAACTGAAATCGAGACCGACTGCGAGCACTTCGGTCGCCATCACCCACCCGCAGATTTCTGCCAGCGCCTGCGCATTGGCACGCGGGGCGAATTCGCGCATTGCCGGTAGCCGAACGAAGTCACGCCGCAGCCGCTGGACGCGCCCCCCTTCCTGATCGACCGCCAGCAGCAGGTCAGGCCGCACCGCTCGAATCGCTCGGCAAAGCTGCTGGACCTGAAGCAGGCTTTCGATATTCCGGGCAAATAAAATAAGCCCGCCTACTTCCGGTTGGCGTAGTAATTGTCGGTCCTCGGCGGTCAGCCAGGTACCGGCAATATCCAACATCAAAGAGCCTTGCATATTGGTGAGCGAATCCTTATTTCAGCGTTGCGCTCGACCAATCCGGGCATGCAGCTTCGCCGATATACACGGCACAGCCAGCGGGCACACGGGGGAAGAGCTCGAGCAGGTCGGCATTGCGCAACCTGATGCAGCCGTGGGACAGCGGTGTGCCCATGGGCTCCGAATCAGGCGTGCCATGCAGATAGATGTAGCGGCGAAACGTATCGACTGGCCCCAACCGGTTGTACCCCGGCTCGCAACCGCTGAGCCAGAGAATCCGGCTCAGGATCCAGTCGCGTCCGGGAAACCGGTCGTGCAGCTGCTGATTCCAGACCTCGCCCGTCCAACGGCGACCCCGCAGAACGGCCCCGCACGGCAGGCCTTCGCCGATACGCGCGCGTACCTGGTGGCGGCCACGCGGCGTGCAACCAGAACCGTTGCGCTCACCGACACCGTTACGAGCGGTAGAGATGGGTAGCCGGACACGCAGCCTGCCATTGGAAAACCCGTAGAGCAGCTGGTCGGCAATTGAAATATGAAGGAAATCGAGATCGGGCATAGACGGCAAGCTTAGCCGATCACCCCTGACCATGCACCTCAGCCCTTGGCGGGCATCGCCAAGGCGTTACGTCGAGCAATCGGATGGGCCTGCACCAGGCTTGGATCCTCCACGCCCGAATCGGCCCGCATCCCGGCTGCGAGAAACGGAACCATCATGCGCATGACCTGCTCAATCGAGGTACTTGCACCGAAATCGTTCTCGGCGATAGCCCTTAGCGCCTTGATTCCTGACATGCTGAATGCGGCTGCGCCGAGCATGAAGTGCACACGCCAGAACAGTTCAATTGGAGGAATCGACGGCGCGGCCTCGTGGACTCGATGCATGTAACGGCGAAACACCTTGCCGTACATGTCCTCCAGGTAACGACGCAGATGTCCCTGGCTCTGGCTGAACGAAAGCCCCAGCAGACGCATGAAAATGGACAGATCGTCGTCACTGCGTGGCGTCACTGCCAGCGCCTGTTCAACCAGGATCTCCAGCAACTCTTCGAGGCTTTCCTTCCTGTCGCACTGCGCTTCGCGCCTGTCCATCTCTCGCTCAAGGCTGATGCAGAACGGCTCTAGAAAACGCGAGAAAACTGCCTGGATAAGCGCCTTTTTCGAACCGAAGTGATAGTTCACTGCGGCCAGGTTGACACTGGCTTTGCTGGTGATCAGACGCAGCGATGTCTCGGCGAACCCCTTCTCAGCGAACAGTTGCTCCGCCGCATCCAGAATACGCTCGACTGTTTCGGACTGCGCCATGCCCTCCTCCCCGACAAACACCTGTTTGAAACTTACGTTTCAACCTACACCAAGTCAACCGACATAACGCCGAAATGCTTCGATGACCAGATTAACGCGCGCACAGCCTACCTGTCGTTCAAACAAACAAGCATTGCCAAGCATTCGGTACTGTATATAATCCCAGCTACTGTAAAAACGAACAGGGACCTTTGATGATCAAGCTGACCCCTCGCCAGTCGGAAATCCTCGCCTTCATCAAGCGCTGCCTTGAAGACAACGGCTACCCGCCGACGCGTGCCGAAATCGCTCAGCAGCAGGGTTTCAAATCGCCCAACGCCGCAGAGGAGCACCTCAAGGCTCTGGCTCGCAAAGGCGCCATCGAAATGACGCCCGGTGCCTCTCGCGGGATACGTATTCCGGGCTTCGAACCGGCTACCGAGGACAACGGCCTTCCGGTAATCGGCCGGGTTGCTGCCGGTGCGCCAATTCTGGCGCAGCAACATGTCGAAGAATCTTGCCATATCGATCCTTCATTTTTCCAGCCGAAGGCTGATTACCTATTGCGCGTCCACGGTATGAGCATGAAGGATATCGGCATATTGGATGGGGATCTGCTAGCGGTCCACACCACGCGTGAAGCACGAAATGGCCAGATTGTCGTGGCCCGAATCGATGACGAAGTGACCGTTAAACGTTTCAAACGTGAAGGCAGCAAGGTCTGGCTGCTCGCCGAAAACTCAGCGTTTGCGCCTATCGAGGTCGATCTTGAGCAGCAAGAGTTGGTTATTGAAGGTTTGAGCGTCGGCATAATACGCCGCTAAGGAGAGGTTCATGCAGTACCATCCCCAACCCACCGCAGGCAAACCACCGCAGCTTTCCTTGTTCGAAGGGTTGATCGCGCATCGCCTGACGTCGTTCGAAGCGGTAACGCATCCCGCCCCCAAGCCCGCCGACGACTGCCTGAGTGAAATGACTCTGACCGGTAGCGGGGATCACTGCCGCCAGTTGCTGGCTCCCATGCTGCGCGAGCTCAGTGAGGCAGCGGATACTCGCTGGCTCACGTTGATTGCACCACCTGTGTCACTTTCACCGAATTGGCTGCGAGAAACCGGGCTGAATCGTGACCGCATTCTGCTGCTCCAAGCCCGCGAAAGCCAGACTGCGCTTGAGCTGGCATGCAAGGCGTTGGTATCGGGCTGCAGCCACACGGTGATTACCTGGTTCCCCCGCATCGACAAGGCGGGCCGTCTGAAACTGCGCGTGGCGGCAGCCCAGGGCAACGCACTAAGTTTGAACATACGCCTGGGTAGCTAATACGCCCCAGCCACTCGGCATAAGGATGTGCCGAAACCCGCCAGGAGCCGCAAAGGCGACCAGACATTTTCAGCCCTCAATGCAATACGCGTGGCCCTTCTTCCTCCCGCTCGAAATCACCGTCGGATACGCGCCCCGCCATCTGCACGCCGATGTTGAACATGGCCTTGGCGATTTCGACATGCTGACCTTGCAGAAACACCTTGGCATCGTCAGAAAAATCCAGCGTGACCAATATGCCTTCGTCCTCGGCACGACGCAGCACAATGCTGCCGTCGGGTAGCTCGACGATTTCCAGAAAAGACGTTGGCATGGGCATGCTCCCCTTGAAACGGCGCATTGTACCAGCCGACCGCCCAGGCGGCAGCCTTTGGGTTTAACGGCCAAAAACACGATACTGAACTGCGACACAGTCCCTCGCAGGCGGGAAGCAGATGCGCAGTAACGCGACGGCACAGTAGGATGTGCTGCCTATAATGGACCGGACCGCAGGATGACCATAAGAACCTTGCTACTGACCGCACTGGCCATGCTCGCCTTCGCCGGCAATTCGCTGCTTTGTCGCGCAGCTTTGCGGGACAGCCAGATCGATCCGGCCAGCTTCACTGCGCTGCGCCTATTTGCCGGTGCACTGGTGTTGTGGCTTTTGTTGCGCATGCGTAGCAGGTCCTATTCAAGCTCAGGCAGCTGGCGGGGCGCCCTCGCACTCTTCGCCTATGCGACTTCGTTCTCTTATGCCTACCTCAACCTTGACGCTGGCGCCGGCGCGCTGCTGCTGTTCGCAGCCGTGCAGCTAAGCATGATCACCTGGGGGATGCTGCACGGTGAACGCTTGCACCGGGGACAAACCGCCGGAATGCTCCTGGCAGGAGCAGGACTGCTTGTGCTTCTGCTGCCCGGAACGAACACACCGCCGCTATCGGCATCACTTTTGATGGTGCTGGCAGGAGCGGCGTGGGGGGCCTATTCGCTACTGGGTAAAGGGACGCCGGACTCACTTGCCGCTACTGCGGGCAATTTCATTCGCACCCTACCATTCGCCATCCTGTTATGCCTGCTTGTGTTGAACACGCTGGAGTGGGACAGCGCCGGATTGATCTATGCGCTGCTGTCTGGCGGTTTGGCCTCCGGAATCGGTTACGCCATCTGGTACGCAGCGCTCCCCGGCTTGGGGGCCATCCAGGCGGCCAGCGTGCAACTGAGCGTGCCACTTCTTACCGCCTTGGCGGGGAGCCTGCTGCTAGGGGAGCCCTTGACCGGGAAATTGCTGGTCGCCGGCCTTGCGATTCTAGGTGGCATTGCGCTGGCCGTGCGTCTTAAACCAAGCACTTGACCCTGTGCCAGACACCGCACCGCTGCACGTCTATTTGCTTACCACTCGGTCAGCGACTCGCGAAAGCGTAAGGCCAGCGCTTTCAGGCTGCTTCGCCAGGCCTCCAGTTCTTCACGCGTCAGCGCCGGCAGTTGCGCATCCACCCTGACCGCCTCGATCAACGGCATGGCTGGATCGGTCTTGGCCTTGGCGGGAGCACGGGGTGGCTCGAAGAGTGCCGAGTAGGCTTTCAGCAATTGTGCCAGCCAGGTGTCAGGCTGCTCGGCCAACTCGATCAGCTCGGCGAGCTCCGGGCTCGACGACGCGCCCTGCGCTGAGGACATCAGCAATAGCTCTGGACGCGGTACGCTAGCACCGGGCAGGCGGTAGTAGCCAGCAATCTCGTGACATAGCCCCAGCAGCGCGCCATACAGATGAAAAAGACTCGCCTCGCGCTCGGCCTGGATCAGGCCTGGCGCATTCAGCGCGCCTTTTTCCTCGGCCCGCCGCCAGTTCTCGAGTGCGAGTCCGGCGAAGTAGATTTTCTGGTTGGTACGGGTGTACAGCTCATGAGCCATGACGACGGTCTCCCAAGAGTTGAAACGCTACGAGCCGAAGCCGGAGCGCTAGTCCTTGGCTTCGACCTGACGCTGACGGTCATTTACCGGTGCTCTTGTCCTCTACTTTCCACTTGTTGCCATCGTAGAACGCCTTCCAACCAGTCGGCTTGCCGTTGACCTCGGTTTGTACGTACTGCTCCTTGGTCTTGCGGCTGAAGCGAATCACGGCCGGACGGCCTTGCGGGTCCTTCTGTGGCGCACTCAGCAGAAAGTGGTACTTAGGGTCGATCTCGTCCTTGTGAGGGATCAGCTCCAGCACCAGCGGCGCACGGGTCTCGCGATTCTTCGGAAACTGGCTGGCAGCGAGGAACAAACCGGAGGCGCCGTCACGCAGCACATAGGTGTCGTCGACCTTTTCACATTTAAGCTCAGGCATCTTCACCGCATCCATCTTTGGTGGAGCGGCTTCGCCATTCTTCAGCAGCTTGCGGGTGTTCTTGCATTCGGCGTTGGTGCAGCCGAAGAACTTGCCGAAGCGGCCGGTCTTGAGCTGCATTTCACTGCCGCACTTGTCGCACTCCAGGCTCGGCCCCTCGTAGCCCTTGATGCGGTACTGGCCCTCTTCGATCTCGTATCCCGCGCAATCGGGGTTGTTGCCACAGATGTGCAGCTTGTGGGTTTCGTCCAGCAGGTAAGCATCCATCGCCGTGCTGCAGATCGGGCAACGATGTTTGCCCAACAGCACGCGAGATTCGGACTCCCCTTCGTCATCAGCGGCGATCTCGTCGCCCGGAATGAGGTTGACGGTGGACTTGCAGCGTTCCTTGGGCGGCAGGCTGTAGCCGGAGCAACCGAGAAAGACCCCAGTGGAGGCTGTGCGAATCATCATCGGCCGGCCGCAAACCTTGCACGGGATGTCGGTCAGCGTGGGCTGGTTGGCACGCATCCCATTCTCGCTCGCCTCAGCCACCTCCAGCTTCTTCTTGAAGTCACCGTAGAACTCGTCGAGTACATGTTTCCACTCGCGCCCACCCTGTGCGACATCGTCGAGATTCGCTTCCATGCCGGCAGTGAAACCATAGTCCATCAGGTTGTTGAAGCTTTCCGAGAGGCGCTCGGTAACGATGTCACCCATCTTCTCGGAATAGAAGCGGCGATTATGCAGAGAGACATAGCCGCGATCCTGAATGGTCGAAATGATCGCCGCATAGGTCGACGGCCGGCCAATCCCGCGTTTTTCCATCTCCTTGACCAGACTCGCTTCCGAATAGCGCGCCGGTGGCTTGGTGAAGTGCTGGCTCGGGTCGAGCTTGAGCAGCTTCATGTCGTCGCCCTTGTTCATCTCCGGCAGCACGTCATCCTCGCCGGCCTTGCTCTGCTGCGGCATGACCTTGGTGTAACCGTCGAACTTGAGGATCCGACCCTTCGCGCGCAACTCGTAATTTCCGGCGGTCACGGTGACGCTGGTTGAAAGATACTGAGCCGGCGGCATCTGGCAGGCGACAAACTGACGCCAGATCAGGTCATAGAGGCGTTCAGCATCGCGCTCCACGCCAGACAATTGAGCGGGACGGAGATTGACGTCGGACGGGCGAATCGCTTCATGGGCTTCCTGCGCGCCTTCCTTGCTGGAGTAGAAGTTCGGTCTCTCCGGCAGGTACTTGTTGCCGAATTCGTCCTCGATGAAGCTGCGCACCATGCTCAGGGCATCGGCCGACAGGTTGGTCGAGTCGGTACGCATATAGGTGATGTAACCCGCCTCGTAGAGCCGCTGGGCCATCATCATGGTTTTCTTCACGCCGAAACCTAAACGGTTGCTCGCCGCCTGTTGCAGCGTAGAGGTGATGAACGGCGCGGACGGCTTGCTGCTGGTCGGCTTGTCTTCACGCTTGGTGACGCTGTAACTGGAATCCTTGAGCTGCTCGAGCGCGGCCATAGCATGCGCTTCGTTGAGCGGCTTGAAGGCCTCGCCGTTCTCGCGTGCAACCTCGAAGCGCACTTTGGCGTTTTTGGCCGTGGCCAGGTCAGCATGAACTTCCCAGTACTCTTCCGGAACGAAGGCGCGGATCTCCCGCTCACGCTCGACCACCAGCTTGACCGCAACCGACTGCACACGCCCAGCTGACAGGCCGCGCGCAATCTTCTGCCACAGCAGCGGCGACACCATGTAGCCAACAACCCGATCAAGGAAACGTCGCGCCTGCTGTGCATTGACTCGGTTGATATCCAGATCGCCTGGTTTTGAGAAGGCGTCCTGGATCGCCTTCTTGGTGATCTCGTTGAACACCACGCGCTTGTAGCGGCTGTCGTCGCCACCAATGGATTCGCGCAGATGCCAGGCGATGGCCTCCCCCTCTCTATCCAAGTCGGTCGCGAGATAGATGGTGTCGGCTTCCTTGGCCAGACGGCGCAGTTCCTCGATGACCTTTTCCTTGCCGGGCAGGATCTCGTACTTGGCCTTCCAGCCGTGCTCCGGGTCGAGCCCCATGCGGGTGATGAGTTGACGCTTGGCCTTCTCCTTCGGCGACAGCGCAGGCGCTTCGGCGGCCGCAGCCTTGCCGCGCTTGACCGGCTCCTTGTTGGCAGAGCCGCTGGTAGGAAGGTCGCGG
Organism: Stutzerimonas stutzeri; assembly: GCF_024448935.1. Lineage (GTDB taxonomy): Bacteria > Pseudomonadota > Gammaproteobacteria > Pseudomonadales > Pseudomonadaceae > Stutzerimonas > Stutzerimonas stutzeri_AO. Next base: position 20,303 of record NZ_JAMOIE010000052.1, on the reverse strand, counting down.
ATATGGCCGATACTCGACTTCACCACGTACTGGTTGCCCAAATACTTGTTGATTGTCTTGGCCTTGGCCGGTGATTCCACGATGACCAGCGATTTACCCATGGAGAGGAAAGTTCCTGAATCTAGAGGTGAACAGAGGCGGCGCCTCCGACAGTTTGAATACCCGCACCGGGGCTAAACGGCAAGGCATCAGCGTACGTTAGTGCGCGTTTTGCGAACGGGCCGACCTGACAGAAAAATCGCCCTGCCCGGCTCCGCCTAGTGCGAATCAGAGCAGCCGTTCGATGCCATCCAGCGAACAGCAAGGTTTAAGCTCTGTCTGAAAAGCACCGCTATATATAGTGGCGATGGAGGTGAGGTCAAGCGCGGACCTGGTGGCCGCTAGCCAGCTCAACCTTCGAAAACGCTCGTTTCGGCTTCGATCAATGCGAAACGCGGGACCGTTTCGCCGTTGACTTCGACAGTCTCGATGAACATCGACAACGGGCGCACCCAGAGTCCACGTTCCCCATACAGCGCCTGGTAGAACACCACCGGCTCCTCGGTCTCGGAGTGCCGCGCAACAGCGAAAACGCGATATTCCGGCCCCTTGTAATGGCGATAACGCCCCGGCTGCAACTGCATGCCTACCTCCACACAAATACAAAAAAGAAAAACCGGGGCACCAGGCCCCGGCTTCCATGCACCGGCTGACAATCATATTCCCGCTCAGTCGCGAGATTGGCTGTCAGCCTAGCGCAGTCATTTGCATCTGTCTGTTAGACGCGTTCGAAGACCGTACTGATCCCCTGGCCCAAACCGATACACATGGTGGCGATACCAATCGTACCGTTGTTCTGCTTCATCACGTTCAGCAGGGTGCCAGAGATACGCGCACCGGAGCAGCCGAACGGGTGACCCAGGGCGATCGCGCCGCCGTGCAGGTTGACCTTCTCTTCCATCTTGTCGAGCAGCTTGAGGTCCTTGAGCACCGGCAGTGCCTGTGCAGCGAAGGCTTCGTTCAGCTCGACGTGGCTGATGTCGTCCATGGTCAGACCGGCGCGCTTGAGCACCTTCTGGGTGGACGGCACCGGGCCGTAACCCATGATTGCCGGGTCGACACCAGCCAGTGCCATGGCGCGAACCACGGCCAGCGGCTGGATGCCGAGATCCTTGGCGCGCTGGGCGGACATGACGATCATGCAGGACGCGCCGTCGGTGATCTGCGAAGACGTACCTGCAGTCACGGTGCCGCCCTTCGGGTTGAACGCAGGCTTCAGCGCAGCCAGGCTTTCCAGGGTGGTGTCCGGACGGATGGTTTCGTCGTAATCGAAGACCTTGAGGAAGCCGTCCTCGTCATAGCCTTCCATCGGGATGATTTCATCCTTGAAGTTGCCTTCCAGCGTGGCCTTGTGCGCCAGGCGGTGCGAACGCTCACCAAAGGCGTCCTGCTGCTCGCGGGTGATGCCGTGCATCTTGCCCAGCATTTCGGCAGTCAGGCCCATCATGCCGGACGCTTTCGCGGCGTACAGCGACAGCTGCGGGTTCGGGTCGACACCGTGCATCATGCTGACGTGGCCCATGTGCTCCACACCACCGATGACGAACACGTCACCGTTGTTGGTCTGGATGGCCTGCACGGCAGTGTGCAGGGCGCTCATGGACGAACCGCACAGACGGCTCACGGTCTGGCCGGCGCTGGTGTGCGGGATACGCGTCATCAGCGAAGCCATGCGGGCGATGTTCCAGCCCTGCTCGAGGGTCTGGTTCACGCAGCCCCAGATCACGTCCTCGACTTCGGCCGGGTCGATCTTCGGGTTGCGCGCCAGCACGCCGTCGATCAGGTGTGCGGACATGGTTTCAGCGCGGGTATTACGGTGCATGCCGCCCTTGGAGCGCCCCATCGGGGTGCGACCGAAGTCGACGATGACTGCATCTCTTGGATTCAGGCTCATGAATTCTCTCTCCCTCGATTAACCGTAGAAGCGCTGGCCGTTGGCAGCCATCTCACGCAGCTTCGCGGTCGGGTGGTACAGCGGGCCCAGGTCGGCGTACTTGTCGGCCATCGCGACGAACTCGGCGACGCCGATCGAATCGATGTAGCGCAGCGCACCACCACGGAAGGGTGGGAAGCCAATGCCATAGATCAGGCCCATGTCAGCTTCGGCAGCGGTCTCGACGATGCCGTCTTCCAGGCAGCGCACGGTTTCCAGGCACAGAGGGATCATCATGTAGTTGATGATGTCCTCGTCGGACAGCTCGCGAGTCTCGGCAACGATCGGCTTGAGCAGCTCGTAGGCCTGGGCATCGACGACCTTCTTCGGCTTGCCCTTCTTGTCCATCTCGTAGGCGTAGAAGCCCTTGCCGTTCTTCTGGCCGAGACGGTTGGCCTCGTACATGACGTCGACAGCCGTGCGGGTGTCGTCCTTCATGCGATCCGGGAAGCCTTCAGCCATCACGTCACGGCCGTGGTGGCCGGTGTCCATGCCGACGACATCCATCAGATAAGCCGGACCCATGGGCCAGCCGAACTTCTCCATCACCTTATCAGCGCGAACGAAGTCGACACCGTGGGCGATGGCGCGGGCGAAGCCGCCGAAGTACGGGAACAGCACGCGGTTGACCAGGAAGCCCGGGCAATCGTTGACCACGACCGGGCTCTTGCCCATCTTCTTGGCGTAGGCGACGGTGGTGGCGATGGCGGTTTCGCTGGTCTTCTCACCACGGATCACTTCCACCAGCGGCATCATGTGCACCGGGTTGAAGAAGTGCATGCCGCAGAAGTTTTCCGGACGCTTGAGCGCCTGAGCCAGGTAGCTGATGGAAATGGTGGAGGTGTTCGACGCGATGATCGCGTCTTCGCGTACGTGGCCTTCCACCTCGGCCAGCACGGCATGCTTGACCTTCGGGTTCTCGACCACGGCTTCCACGACGATGTCGACATGGCCGAAGTCGCCATAGGACATGGTCGGACGGATCGCGTTGAGCGCCTGCGCCATCTTGTCGGGAGTCAGACGGCCTTTTTCGACACGCTTGCCGAGCAGCTTGGAGGCCTCGTCCAGACCCATCTGGATACCCTCTTCGCGGATATCCTTCATCAGGATCGGCGTGCCCTTGAGGGCCGACTGGTAGGCAATACCGCCGCCCATGATGCCGGCGCCGAGCACGGCGGCCAGCTTCACGTCACGCGCCTGCTTGTCATAGGCCTTGGCTTTTTTCTTCAGTTCCTGATCGCTGAGGAACAGTCCCACCAGGCTCTGTGCAACCGAGGTCTTGGCCAGCTTGACGAAGCCGGCAGCCTCGACTTCGATGGCCTTGTCACGGCCGAAGTTGGCCGCTTTCTGGATGGTCTTGATCGCCTCGACCGGGGCCGGGTAGTTCGGACCCGCCTGACCGGCAACGAATCCCTTGGCGGTTTCGAAGGCCATCATCTGCTCGATGGCGTTGAGCTTGAGCTTGTCCAGTTTCGGCTGACGCTTGGCCTTGTAGTCCAGCTCGCCGGAAATGGCGCGCTTGACCAGATCCAGTGCAGCGGCCTGCAGCTTGTCCGGGGCGACCACGGCATCGACTGCATGAACCTTGAGCGCGTCTTCGGCGCGGTTTTCCTTGCCAGATGCGATCCACTCGACGGCGTTATCGACACCGATCAGACGCGGCAGACGCACGGTGCCGCCGAAGCCCGGGTAGATGCCCAGCTTCACTTCCGGCAGGCCGACCTTGGCGGCGGTGGACATGACCCGATAGTCCGCCGCCATGCACATCTCGAAACCGCCACCCAGGGCGATGCCGTTGATGGCAGCGACGGTCGGAACACCGAGGTCTTCGAAATCACTGAAGATCTTGTTGGCTTCGAGGTTGCCGGCCACCAGCTCTTCGTCCGACAGCTTGAAGTTATCGACGAACTCGGTGATGTCGGCACCGACGATGAACATGTCCTTGCCGCTGGTGACGATCACGCCCTTGACCGAAGTGTCAGCCTTGATGGCGTCGACGGCCTGGCGCAAATCGTTGAGGGTTAGGCGATTGAACTTGTTGACGGACTCACCCTTGAGGTCGAAATTCAATTCGACGATGCCGCTCTCAAGAGCCTTAACCGTGATGGCTTTACCTTCGTAAATCATCAACTGATCTCCACGGTATGGAAGCTGAACGTTACGTGTCGCACGTCATCGGCCCGAAGACCGTCACCGTTACCGGTGAAACGACACCCACCGACACGATAAACCGGGCTGACGGCATTTGCGTGGCAAACGCTCGATTCATACGCCCGTTTGATTTGGGTGAGCACACCTTCTTTGAAAAGCACCGGGATGTCAATCGACAGGCCAAGCCGCAAAGACGCTTCACCCCGGCCGAGACCAACAAGCCTAGCCAAGACCCGGCTCGCGCGCAGCCAGCAGGCCCAGCTTTTATTGCATGGACGGTCATTCATGCAACTGATCGCCGGCCCCATCGTTGATGGACCACGGCCTACACGCACCGTCACAACTGTCTGGGCACCTTGTACACTGGGCGCTGTTAGCCAAATTTCGTACAGCTGCGCCAGTTCGCAGCCGCGCTTCAGGAGTGATGCATGTCCGCCCCCATTGCCCGCGTCGATACAGGCCTGGATCCGTACAAATGGCTGGAAAACCGCGACGCGCCCGAGGTGCTCGAATACCTGAGGGCAGAGAACGCCTATCTGGAAGAACAGCTGGCTGAGCACGCTCAACTGCGTGAATCGCTGTTTCAAGAGATTAAAAGCCGTATCCGTGAGACCGACCTTTCGCTGCCGTCGCCCTGGGGGCCGTGGCTGTATTACCAGCGCACCACTGCCGGCGATGAGTATCCACGCCATTACCGCTGCCCACGGCCGGCAGATGGCTCATTCATTGTCGATGAAAATCAGCAGCAATTGCTGCTTGATCCCAACGAACTGGCCGCAGGTGGCTTCCTCTCGCTGGGTGCGTTCAGCGTCAGCCAAGATCACCGCAAACTGGCCTACAGCCTCGATACTCAGGGCGATGAGATTTATCAACTGTTCGTCAAGGATCTGAGCACAGGCGCAGTGACCGCCCTGCCCTTCGATGACTGCGACGGCAGCATGACCTGGGCCAACGATAGCCGGACTCTGTTCTTCGGCGAACTGGACGACACCCATCGCCCCCACAAGATCTACCGCCACCGGCTGGGCGACAACGAGCGCACGGAGGTCTATCACGATCCGGACGGGCGCTACTTCGTGCACTGCTACCGGACCAGCTCCGAACGCCAACTGGTGATCCTTTCGAACAGCAAGACCACCAGCGAAGCCTGGGTGCTGTCAGCGGATGAGCCCGAGGGAAACTGGATTTGTCTTGCTCCTCGCCAAGAGGACCACGAGTACTACCCCGACCATGGCCTTCTCGATGACGAGTGGAGCTGGTTCATACGCAGCAATCAGGCCGGCATCAATTTCGCGTTGTACCAGGCGTCGGAGCACATGCCGCAACGCGAGCACTGGCACGAGCTGATCGGCCACAACGACGCAGTGATGCTCGAAGACGTCAGCTTGAACGAAAATGCAGTCACGCTGAGCCTGCGCGAAGCCGGGTTACCAATCATCGAGGTGCGCCCAGCAACTGGCGCACCCTACCGGCTGCAACTGCCGGATGCCGCCTACAGCCTCCAGGTACACAACACGCTTGAATTCGATAGTCCGGTGATCCGGCTGCGCTACGAAGCACTGAACCGCCCGGCTCAGATTCGCCAGCTGAACCTCTCCGACGGCAAGCAGGAGGTACTCAAGGAGACTCCGGTCGAAGGCCCCTTCGACGCCGATGCCTATGAGAGCCGACGTATCTGGGCAACAGCCGACGATGGCACTCAGGTGCCGATCAGCCTGGTCGGCCGCCGCGAGCAATTCGGCACACCCGCGCCCCTGTATCTTTATGGCTACGGCGCCTACGGCCACAGCCTGGACCCCTGGTTTTCTCATGCGCGGCTGTCGCTGCTCGATCGCGGTTTCATCTTCGCCATTGCCCATGTGCGCGGCGGCGGCGATCTTGGCGAGGCCTGGTACCGGGCCGGCAAGCTGAAGCACAAGCCGAACACCTTCAGCGATTTCATTGCCTGCGCCGAGAAACTGATAACCGACCGCTACACCGAACCGGCTCGACTCGCCGTCAGCGGCGGGAGCGCCGGCGGCCTGCTGATCGGCGCCGTGCTCAATCTGAGGCCGGACCTCTTCGGTGCGGCGATCGCCGAAGTGCCCTTCGTCGACGTCCTGAACACCATGCTCAACGCCGATCTGCCGCTGACGGTGACCGAATACGACGAATGGGGCGACCCGAATCAGCCCGAGGTGCATGCGCGCATCAAGGCCTACGCGCCCTATGAGAACGTACGCAGTCAGCCTTACCCGGCAATGCTTGTGGTGGCCGGCTACAACGACAGCCGCGTGCAGTACTGGGAGGCCGCCAAGTGGGTCGCCAAGCTGCGCGCCACCAAGACCGATGGCAACCTACTGCTACTGAAAACCGAATTCGGTGCCGGCCACGGCGGCATGAGCGGTCGTTATCAGGCGTTGAAGGACGTGGCGCTGGAATATGCCTTTGTGCTCAAGGTCTTTGACAGGACAACCCGCTAGCAGCGGTGCTGCACAGTTGCCGCCCGCGCCTTGCTGGCGGCGCGGCCTAGCCGACTTGCGGTCGGAACGAGACCCGCGCGCGGGGGTCATCTATCACACCAATGTTTCGGAGTGATTACCCATGAGCAGGACATCTGACCAGGCTTCACAGAACGTGCACGGCTGGGAGCGCGCAGCATCGATCATCGGCGGCCTGTACTTCCTCGGTAAAGGCCTGGGTCGCGGCGGCTTGGGTGGCGTCCTGCAGCTGGCGGTAGGCGGGATGGCATTGGCGCGAGGCGTTTCCGGCCAGTGCGAAGCCAAGCGCATGCTCAGTGAGGTGAACGAACAAGCCAGAATGGCCGAGGGCAATTCACGAAGCATGCCGCTCGAGCGCAGCGAGGCAGATGACGTGCGCCTGAAAACCAATGCCCAGGCGGCCACCGGCACTGCTACGGTGACCGGCAACGACTCGCTCGACAATCCGCGCGCGGGCGTCTGAGCAAAGCGTCGCGGGTGCCCGCGGCTCTCCAGTCTGTAGGGCCGAATTCAGTCGGCCGCAGAGTTGCGAAGGCCGAACACGTTCGGCCCTACGGCTCTCTAACCCGAAGAGCGAGCCGCGTCGCGACCATGACGAAACGGCAACAGGCCCTAGGCGAAGCCAAATCCGCCCGGATCAGCGCTGGGCACCGCTAGTCGCTGGGCACGACGATCAGTCCGGCACGTTCGCCAATTGCAACATCAGCTAGCGGAAACAGGATGCGTGCCTCCTGCTCTTCGGCCACCCAGCGCGCGCCGTTTTCATCCTCCGCTAGCAAGGTTCCGGGCGACAACGGCGTGAAATTCTGGATATCTGCCGGTACACGCAGGACGAACTGTTCGCTGCACTTGATGATTTCTCGCGCCAGGCGAAATTTCAACAACGGTCGCGGCGGGTCCGTCCGCACAGGCTCAGCCGCCTCGATCCAGGCCTGTGCAGCCTGCAGAAATTCATCGAGACACTCAGGCCATACGCCCTCTGGGGCTTCGGCCATTTCCAGCGTAAAAGCCTCAGCTCCATGTCGCGTCGCCGTGTGAGCACTGAAGGTACCGGAAGGCTTTTCCTGAAATAGCACCGCATCGACCGCAGCGTGCTGAAGACGTGTCAGGCTTTGCGGGGCGACTTCGCGACCGTCTACCCAAGGGCAGACGGCGAACTGCGGCAGCACCGAGGCACGCATGGCCGAGTGCAGGTCGTAATGCCAGCGCCGACGGCCAGGCTCTTGAAAGAACGCTGCAACCCAATCCTCCAGCTGCGCCGCGCGGCGCGTCTCGTCGCCAGGCTCGCTGGCCGCGTGCTTGCCACAAAAAAGCCGGTTCAGATCCTGGCCTAAGCGACGCACGCCCTGCCGCATGGCGGGCGGGTTGCAGAACAGCAACAACAGCCGCGCGCGGGGGCGGATCTCGTTGCGCGCGATCGCCCGTATCAAGCGATCCAGTAGCTCAATCGGAATGATTTCACAGCCATGCACGCCCGCCGACAGCACCAGATCAAGCCCCGCATCCTGACCGCGCGCCGGAGTGACCGCCAAGGCGCCCTCTCCCAGCCATTGCAGCCGGGCCCCGCCATCAGTGAACTGCACGCTCTCAGCCGGCACCTGAGCGCAAACCGTCAGCGCCAACAGCCTACCCAGCGTCGGCATTTCGGCGCTGTCAGTGGTCGTGGTTACAGTCTGGACCATGAACGTGCTCGTCCTCGCCGGACTCAACCGGTTCCATCTCAAGCTCAAGGCTGACCAAATTGGTCGCCAGCGGACGCAGCAGCAGATTGGCGTACTCGGTGTCGCCGTCCTCCACGTCGACGCCGATCATCAGCTGGTTGTTGCCGACTTGCTGGATCCAGACCTCCCGCCCCTGCCACATGACGGCAAAACGAGTGCACGACGTCTCAAGCTGGGTGCCGTCTACGTCTTCGAGGATCAGTTGCAGGCTATCGCTCATACTCAACACTCTCGATAAGGAAAAAGGGCAGGACAATCACTGCCCTGCCGGTAAGACTATGCCTCAGGCCTGGCTCAGTTTTGCCGCAGCGCGCTCGAAACGGGCCAGCCCTTCGGCAATGTCGGTTTCTTCGATAATCAAGCTCGGGGCCAGGCGGATCACATCGGGGCCGGCCTGCAGAATCATCAAGGCTTCACGCTCAGCCGCATCGAAGATTTCCCGCGCGCGGCCTTTCCATGCGGCATCAAGTACACAGCCGATCAGCATGCCCATGCCACGAACCTGGCTGAACAGCCCGTGACGCTGGCCGATCCCCAGCAGCCCGCGCTTGAAGCGCTCGTGCCGTTGCTTGACGCCGTTGAGCACCTCCGGCGTGTTGACAATATCGACCACCGCCTCGGCCACTGCACAGGCCAGCGGGTTACCGCCATAGGTGGTGCCATGAGTACCCACGCTGAAATGCCCAGCGATTGCATCCGTGGTCAGCATCAAGCCAATCGGAAAACCGCCGCCCAGGCTCTTGGCATTGGTCAGGATGTCCGGCGTGACGCCGTAGTTCATGTAGGCATACAGCTCGCCGGTACGGCCCATGCCGGTCTGGACTTCGTCGAAGATCAGCAGCGCGTTGTGCTGGTCGCACAGTTTGCGAGCCCCTTCCAGATACGCCTGATCAGCGGGCAGAACACCACTTTCGCCCTGAATCGGTTCCAGTACCACGGCGCAGGTCTTGTCCGAAATCGTCGCGGCGAGTGCATCGAGATCGTTATAGGGGACGTGGCTGATACCCTGTATTTTCGGCCCGAATCCGTCGGAGTACTTGGGTTGGCCACCGACGGTGACGGTAAACAGCGTCCGGCCATGGAAACTGTTCACGGCCGAGATGATCTCGCATTTCTCCGGGCCATGGTTGTCATGTGCGTAGCGGCGCGCCAGCTTGAAAGCCGCCTCGTTGGCCTCGGCGCCGGAGTTGCAGAAGAACGCCCGGTCGGCAAAGGTCGCAGCCGTGAGCTTCTTGGCCAGACGCAACGCCGGCTCATTGGTGAAGATGTTGGAGATGTGCCAGAGCTTGCCAGCCTGTTCGGTCAGTGCTGCTACCAGCGCCGGATGGGCATGACCGAGCACGTTGACGGCAATGCCACCGGTAAAGTCGATCAGCTCTCGCCCGCTCTGATCCCAGACTCGTGAACCCTGGCCACGCACGGGAATGAAGGCGGCGGGTGCGAAAGTGGGAACAATGACCTGGTCGAAATCAGCGCGTTCTACCGGGGGGTGCGGGGCGGACATCAGGACTCTCCTGGAATGCGACACGAATAGGAAATAAAACGCCCCATCATGGCGGGGCGTTGCATGCGCAGTTTAAACGCAGGCCCGCCAGCAATGGGCGGCCCGGCGAAAATTCTCTTCAGGATACGACCGACTGTTGCTGGTCGAGCTCGATGGCCTGATCCAGGGTCTCGAGCAGGGCCTTGCGGGCCTTGAGCTTGGTGTGCTTGTGCGCGGTCATGTTGATCTTCTTCAACTGAGCAGCTGTTGCCTTGGCGACGGCCATCAGCTCTCCAGCCGGGACGACCTTGTCGAGGAAACCCGCCTCCAGCGCAGCCTGTGGATCGAAGCTCTCAGCGTTAATCACTGATCGCTGAAAAGCAGGCTTGGTCAGACGATCTCGAGCCAGTTCGATACCCGAATGGTGCATGGTCATGCCGATCTGAACTTCATTGAGACCAATCTTGAAAGCGCCTTCGACACCGATGCGGTAATCGGACGAGAGCAGCAGGAAGGCACCTTTGGCAATCGCATGGCCCGGACAGGCAGCGACGATCGGGAAAGGATGAGCCAGCATTCGGCGGCTGAACTTAGAGCCCATGGTCACCAGGGCAATGGCGTTGTCCGGCCCCGAGGTCATGACCTTGAGATCATAGCCACCGGACAGAATGCCCGGCTGGCCAGTGAGGATCACCACGGCGCGGTCCTGCTCGGCGCGGTCGAAAGCCGCATTGAGCGCGTCGAACATGGCCGGAGACAGAGCGTTCGCCTTGCCGTTATTCAGCGTCAGCGTGGCGATACCGTCTTCGAGTTCGTAGGAAACCAGATCACTCATGATGAATATTCCCTGTTACTGTAAACATTCATTCCCGGACGTTACCCAGCACAACCCAAGCGGTAAAGCATCGTGACTGACCGGCAAGTCAGGGTTCGCGACTTTCATTCTACAAGCGTCGGCCACTCGGCAGGCGTCGACGGGGAGCGAGCAGGTTTGGTTTGGTCGCCGACCGTCTACGGCTCGAGTTCAAGAATGGCAAGCAGTTCGGGATGCAGGATCCTCTGCAATTGCGGATCAGCAATAAACAGTCCGTGGGACCCATCCGGGATCCCGCTACTGATCCGATATGGTGTGCCATCGGCATCGACAGTCAACTGGGACAGATCAAGATAACGAGGCTCACACGGCATCTTGCTCGAGCTCCGTAACACGACCACCTTCGGCCTGAGGTGCAAATGAGGGTGCTTCTCGAGCACCAACCCGACCTCACCCGTGTGCAGTTCCACCAGAGTTCCGACCGGAAACACGCCAAGCCAGCGGATGAACTCATGCACCAATGCTTCGTCGAACTGCTGCCCGGCACTGCTGCGCAACACGTCATACGCTGTCTGGATCGGGCGTGCGTCGTCGTAAGCTCGATGGCTGGTAATCGCATCGAAGGCGTCAACGATGGTGATCACCCGGGTCGTGAACGGGATCTGGTAGTGCGCGAGCCCTTGCGGATAACCCTTTCCGTCCAACCGCTCATGATGGCCGTGCGCCGCCTGAACCGCAGCGGCAGGAATGTCTTCCTGGTTGCACAAGGCCTGATAACCAAACGCCGGATGCAGCTTGATGTGCTGGAATTCTTCCTCGGTCAGCTTGCCTGGCTTGTTGAGGATCGTCGGGTCGATTTTCATCTTGCCCACGTCGTGCAGCAGCCCGGCGATACCCAATAGCTCGATCTTATCGTCGGCCAACCCAAGGTGCGTACCAAATCCCATAGCAAGAATGGATACAGAAAGACAATGCAGACTCGTGTAGAGATCTTGTGACTTCAGACGCGTCAGCCAGAGCATGGCGCTTTCATTACGAAGCATGCTTTCGAGGTTTCGCTTAACCAGTGCCTGACAGGCCTTGGTATCGATCGGCCGCCCATGCTGGACATCCAGTAGAACCTGATCCAGAACCAAGCTGCTGCTGCGATAGGCCTCTCGTGCTTCCTCCACCTCAAGCGAGAGCGGAATGCGGGTCATCTTGCGCGTCACGCGCAGCGGAGTCGCCGAAGGCACGATCAATTGCCCCTGATCGATCCGCACGCGCCGGGTGTCGTCAACGAACACGTAATCACAGCGTTCGCGCACCGCGTGGATATGCTCCAGCTTAAGCAGGGGGAAACCTTGAAAGAGAAAGTCTGTCTGCCGCCACGGACGATCCAACTCGCAGACATACATCCCGAGCTCTAGTTGGCTGACGTGCAGACGACGCTTGCTAGCGATCTCTACCAGCTCCGGCCGTTTACGCTTTGTTTTGAATAACTTCATCAAAGCCTTTCCTGGCTCTCAATATTCAATATTCGCTGCGCATGAATGATGCACTGCGCATGATTGCGCACAGGCACAACGATTCTTTCCGGTTCGAACCCTAGAGCAACGATAGGTTCATTGCCACGCGCGCCTCTGCGGATTTCCAACCGCACCTTAACCGCATGAAAAAACTAAAAAACTTTTTGCCATCCGAAAGCTGTTCGGCTACATTAGCGCGCCTCGACGGACATCAAATCCGGTCGAGATCCGGTGAGGTGTCCGAGCGGTTGAAGGAGCACGCCTGGAAAGTGTGTATACGAGAAATCGTATCGTGGGTTCGAATCCCACCCTCACCGCCAGACCTGATCTACCGAAGCCCCTGATTTTCCTAGCGAAAGTCAGGGGCTTCGACGTTTCAGGTATAAAAAAAGCGCTCCGGTGGGAACGCTTTGGGAATGGCCTACAGTTGTAGGGCGTGTTCCAGGATCGCGATAACGTCCGGTCCGTCCTCGTTTACCCACGTTCCGTAGTGCTGCCGGATCATGTTTCCGTTCGTGTGGCCCATCTGCTCCGCAATCCAGTCGATCGAGGCCACGCCAGTGGTCAACAGCTGGCTGGCATAGGTGTGCCGGCACTGACCAGGCCCTCGGTACCGCACGTCCGCCGCCTTTAGATGCGCCTTGAAAAAGCGATCGCGGACGCTGAAGTCGGAGACGTGCGGCTCGCTGGTGTTGGTGTTCAGGAACACGAAGTGCAGCGAGTGCTTGCGCTTGGTCTTGTTGTCCCGCTCCACCACCTCTACCTCCCGGGCCTTTCCGCCGCTGGTGAACGCCTTCGTCTTGCGCAACGCATCCAGCGCCGGTGCGAGCAACCGCACCTTGCGGGTTGAGCGCCGCGTCTTCGTCACGCGATAGGCCCCGCGCACCTTCGACCGCCGGAACGTCACCGTGCCGGCCTTGAGGTCCACATCCTCCCAGGCCAGGCCGATTGTCTCGGACACACGCGGCCCGGCCCAGATCATGAACTGCACCATCAGCAGTTCGAGGGTGCGATCGGTGTGCGTCTCCAGGATCTGCTTGATCTCCGCCCGGGTGAACGGGTCAGGATCTTCCGAATCGGGCAGCCGCACGAACAGCCCCTCGGTCGGGTCGTGGGCAACCTTTTTGCGGGTGCGGTACAGGCGAAACGTCTGCCGCACGATGCTGATGATTTCGCGGATGGTCTTGTTCTTCAGCGTGGCCGACAACGTGTCCTGGATCCACGCCTGGAGGTCCAGGTGATCGATCTTGTCGATCTGCCGATTCCCCCACTGCGGCCGTATGTGCACCTCTGCCCTGCTCGAATACCCGCGCAGCGTGGTGACCGCCACGTTGTTGCGCTGGATGCTGAGCCAGATATCCAGGTAATGGCCGAAGGTGTTCTCGGCCAGCCTGGCCGAATCCGGAAAGTGCCGCGCATAGTCGAAGGTGCCGGCCTGGATCTCGAACTCGATGATCTGAACCAGGCGCTTGGCATGTTCCTGGTTGGCGGGCGTATTGCCGCCCGGTACCGGCTCGCGGCACAACTCGCCGTCATAACGGAAATACACGCGCAGCGATTGCCCGCGGACCTCTACTCCATCTGCCATGTGCGTCCCCACGCTATCGGTGATGCGGCACTGTACGAGCGTGCCAGTGCCAGCAACAGAAAAGGCCCGTTGCCGGGCCAATAATCTGCTGGGTTGGTTTCTAGGTGAGCCACTCCGAGCGGCGGCGCCACTGGCGGCGCATTTCGTCGACCAGGTGCGCTGCGCCGGCGGCGCCTAGGTGCTTAGTGATCAGCACGCTGAGCTCGGTGATCTTGTCCGCTGTGACGTATCCATTACGTAGCCAGGCGCGTGCCTCACACTCCAGCATGGTCTGGCGGACGCCGTCAGCCACGGCGCCGCGCCTTTCGGTTGGGCTTGACGCCGCCCAGAGCGGTTGCGCGCCAACTCACGAATGTCGCGATGTTCCCGGCCTCGTCACCGATGGCTCCGATTGTGTGATCCATGATCGCGCGCAGTTCCTCAAACGTAGCGCGTTGGATGGTCTTAGTGCTTTCGACGAGGGGAAAGACCCTTCGAAAATGTGTGGCTGATCGAACAGATCGGGGTGATCGGATGCAGGCCGGCTGTCACGCAATGCCTGCATTTTCGCCACGGACGGCGCCATCGGCAGCACCACCCTTGGCGTGTCCATGCCCGATGTATTGAGCTGGTAGTCCCAGCTCTGCGAGCCCGCTAGCTGCAACCCACAGCCCAGGGTCTGACAATGGCCGTAGATGGTGCGGAATATCGGTGTTTGCCCCTCCGAGTTACGGATGCGCATCCGCCCCCACACGCCGGGCAAACCAGTTTGTAAACGCTCATCGCTTCCCCTTCCCTCAGCCGTGGCAGCGGCTGGCCTTCCTAGGGATTAATCCCTCTGCGCACGCACCAACCCACATCGATGCGTGCACAGGTACTCGTTACTGGTCGAACAGATCGCCGCTCGGCTGCACGCTGCGGCCCACGCTTTCCATGCCCGGCGCGGGGATGGCGAGCTGGTGGCAGTGCTGGGTGAGCTGGGCATACAGCGTGGCGCGGATGGCTGGCACGGTTTCGGCCTTGAGCTGGGCGATCAGCTTGGGGATCTGCCGGTGCATGGCCAGCTGGTGGTTCATGCTGAGGTACGAAGCGCCTCGGCTTTCACGCGCCTGGCGCTCCATGGCAATGAAGTAGCGGCGCACCTGGCGGCCTTGGTCGTTGTTCTCGACCATGGCCAATTCCTTCGCCATGTCCAGGGTGATGTGGTAATCGACACGGTTATGCCCGCCGCGACGTTCGTTTTTGCTCGCCAAATCCGGCGAGCAAACATCACTTTCACCACCAAAACCATTCGCCAGAATCGGCGAAAAGTCCTCGCCTTCAACGAAGCCGTATTGTTCGATTCTGGAGCGAATCCAGTTACTAAAATCGCGCCCGACCTGCATGAATTGATGAAGGTCGCGCGCATCGCACAACTGCTGCGTTCGCCCTTCGATTTCGCCCTGTAGCACCGGGATTAATTGGCCTGTGGTATTCATGTGTTCCCCTTGAGCGCAAAGGAGCGCCCGCAATGACCGATGAAGTGGATTCCCACCGCCTGCATCTACTGCTTATCGAGCAGCACGGCGCCGCCGTGGGCATCGCCCTCAGCAACGCCTACGCCATGGGTTGCCTGCTGATAGCGCAAGGCCAGGTCAAGGCTGGCGCGAAGGCTTGCGACTACGTCGTCGATACGCTCAACAACGACGGCATCCTCACGTACCTGCGGCGCCTGCGTACCGCCCGCGACCACTCGCCGATACGCATCGGCAAAGGCCTGATGGCCAACGCTGACCTTGAGCAGTTGCTCAACGCCGCCGCCCTCCACAGTGACTAGCACTGGCCATTGCTGAGGGGCGCGGTCGCTGAACCAATTTGTTGTGTCGTACAGAATCTCCGCCTGCGGCTCCTGATTTGCCCAACAGTCTGGCGCGTCATAGCAGGCCAGGTTGAACCCCAACTGCCGCAGGTGATGCCCGATGATGTGCATGGCCGCAGTTTTGCCCGAACCTGCCGGCCCGGTGATGTTGATATGCATGTATTGATGGCTCATTGCTGCTCTCCTTGTTGCCGCTTGGTGTGAAGCAGAATCACCGCCTGTACTTCCTCATGGCGTGCCGCGATGTGCTTGCGGTGCGCGGCCAGGATCGCTTCGACTTCCCGCTCATCGATGGCACCATCCTGCAGCGCATTGACGATGATCTGGTCCACCACGCCGCGCTTGGCGGTCGCCTGGAGCGAGCGGCTGTACAGCTCGATGTTGTCCAGTTCGTCCGGGTTGGCGATCGGTACGAACACGCCGCCATAGAGCGCGGTCACGTAGTCCGGCAGATGGGCGGTGCCGGCGTCCTGTTCCAGCTGGTGCAACTGCTCGTCGCTGAGCGGCTGGCAACCGTTGGTTTCGTACAGCTGGTTGTCAAACCGCTTGATCGGCAGGCCCAGGCGCGCCGCGGCGCATTCCCGGCCACCGGGGTAGCTGGCGACCACGGCCCGCATCACTTGCCGGCGGCTGTCCAGAATCTCGCGCTTCATCTTCTAGTTTTCCCTGTGGATTAAGCCGATTACGGTTAGCAGACCTTGGCGAAGGGATGCGCGAGCAGCCCGGGAATCAGCTCGACGCCGAGCTGCACGGAGAGGTCGCGCATGATGGAAAAGGCGATGCGCCCGCTTGGCAGCGTCTCGGAGCCCGCCCAGCGCTCAACCGTTTGCGTGACGGTGCGTGGGTCGTAGTTGTTAGCCAGGGCAAATTTGCGGAAGTTGAGGCCCTGCTCGATCAGCCGCGCGTGAATCTGACGCTTGTTCATGGTTCGCGGTCCCTTGTTTAGGTAATCTGTTCGCGTTGTGCATAAATTAGTTATGCGGATCAGATAAGTCAACAAGGTTTTTGGCTGAAATGAATAAAGATTCGCTAGACGCAGTGCTAGAACGAATGATGCGCTTCCTCAGGGTTACCACTGACAGCGGCCTTGCAAGGGCGCTTCCTGTGAATCGACAGACGCTAGCCGGCTGGCGCAAACGGAACAGTGTTCCTTATGGGGAATGCATAAAGTTCAGCGAAACACATGGTGTTTGCCTCGACTGGCTGTTAACCGGCAAAGGTCCAATGATGCGCGCCGAAAGCGATCACGCGCCTTCGGCAGGCGGCGAGCCAGCCAACCCTCGTGAAGAGGCCATCCTTGAGCTATACCGAGCGCTGGACGAAGACGCCCAGCGGGAAATACAGAGCGCTGCTGAGGAAAAGAAACGGCTGAAAATGCTTGAGCAGCGCGTCCAGGAGCTTGAGGCCGTTGTCGCCGATATCAAAAGGCTGGCATGATGTGTTCCCAACGGGAACGGATGGCGCGATTTAATTACCTGAAATTACCCGGTAATTACCCGGTAATTACCCGAAAATTACTTCTGGAATAATTGCCGCAGGCTTTGCGCTATGCGGGTTGCAGGCGGTTTTGAATGGATGCTAACCAAAATTACCCGATTTCGGATGCTGTTCCAGTTTCGGATTCTGGCCAGCGCTTGATGGCGAACCATAATCAGCTCTCGCTGTACCGGAGCCTGCTGCCGGAATTGCTAGCAATCAGCTTACGTGAAGTGGGGCCGCTGATGGCCCAACAGAGCCCCGCAATACCTATCGACAGCAACCTGCGTCGCGCATTGAGAGCGAGCGAGGCGCCGGCGTTCATACAGACGAAGAAAGTAGAGAGCGCCATCACCGGAAAGACAAAGCATTGCTGGTGTTTTCGTGACGGTGACAGCGCCGCCCTCGCCCTTTTTCGCTGCATTACGGAGGCTCGCCCGCGCTAAGCCTGTGACCAGCAAGGCCCCGGCCAATGCCGGGGCCTTGCCGGGTGGCTTAGGCATAGGCCGCGAAGCGTTCGATAGGTGGCTGCGCGCGATGCTGCGCCTGCCAGAGGTCATAGTCGGCCTGTACGCCCAGCCAGGTGCGGGCCTGGCCGATGCCGGCCAGCTCCAGCCGCACGGCCAGGTCCGGGCTGATCGGCGCATGGCCGTGCAGGATGCGCGACAGGGTTTCGCGGGCGAAGCCCAAACGGCGAGCCAGCTCGGCGATGCTGAGGTCGAGCTCGGGGAGCACGTCTTCGAGCAGGGTTTCGCCTGGATGTGGTGGGTTGAACATGACCATGGGAATTCCCTCCTGATCAGTGGTAGTCCAGATAATCGACCAACTCTATGTCGTGGCCAGTGAAGCGGAAGATCACGCGCCAGTTACCGCTGACCGTGAGTGACCAGAACCCGGCCAACTCCCCTTTGAGGGGGTGCAGCCGCCAGCCTGGAATATCAAGGTCAGCGGGCGCGGCGGCTCGGTCCATGAAGCCCAGCATGCGGCTCAGGCGCTTGTGGTGATCGGCACGGATCCCCTTGGTCGAGCCCGTTTCGTAGAAGACGCGCAGGCCTTTGTGCTGGAAGCTGATGATCATGGGCGCCAGTGTGATGCAGCACGTCACGCCGCGCAATATAAGACGGCCAGATAGTGCACTCGTTCACATGCACATGGGCGCGGTGTCGCGCCCTTCCCACTCTTCGTCGATCAGCTCCCAGGCCGAGCGCTGTGGCTCTGCCAGCGCGGGGGCTGGCTCGCTCAGGCGTTCTGTAGGCGTTTCCATTCCCGCTCCACGGCGCGCTGGGCGCTGCTCTTTTCGGCGTACAGGTGCAGCAGCCGCTTGGGGTTGCTCTGGTCGCCCTCGGTGAGTTTGTGCTGTTGGCCGGTCTTCTCGTCGCGGTACCAGGCGACGATGCCGGTGTAGCTCCCGGCCTCGGCCAGCTCGGCCACGTAATCGGCGTCCGGCAGTTTCGATTCCAGTTCGAGCTCGGTGGTGTAGGCGTCCGGCGTGAACCGCTGGTACACGTTGGCGCCGAGCCAGACGATGGCGGCGATCTCGCCCTTGATGCCGGTGAGGCTGTAGGTGAGCTCGGGGATCAGGTCCGGCCGGCCGCGGGCCAGGGTGTAGCTGAGCGTGGCGGCGCCGCGCTGCAGGCGGCTCCACTCGGCGCGGGCGGCGTGCAGGGCGGCCTCCTGGTCGGTGTAGGTGTGGCGCAGGTCCTTGAGGTTGTCGCCGCCGCCGGCGATGGCTTCCTTCTTCTCGGCGCTGTTGACCTCGTAATAGTAGGCGCGGGCGCCTGAGTAGCTGTTGCGATCGGCCTGCAAGAAGCGGTGGCCATCGCCATCGGCGCGGGTGAGCGTGATGTGCGGCAGCGCGGCGCCGCTGGCGGTGAGGCTTTTACCGGCGGGCATGAACAGCAGCCGGCCGGCCTTGATCGCCGCGATGGCGTCGAACTGTTCGCCCAGGCGGGTCAGCAGGTTGGCGTCTGATTCGTTGGCCTGGTCGACCTGGGCGAGCTCGATGGCCGACAGCGCGGCGCTGATGACCGGGCTCAGCCCGTAGGCGGCGGCCACGGTCTGGATGATGGCGCCGAGGGTCTGGCCGGTCCAGCTGCGCTCTTTTTTGGCCTTGAGCCCCTCGCGCAGGTCGGCGCTGCGGGCGCGGATGCTGAGCACGTCCGGCGCGCCGCTGTGCTCGGTTTCGTCCACGGTGTAGGTGCCCTTGCTCACCAGGCCGGTGTCACTCCAGCCGAGCCACAGGCCGACGGTGGCGCCCCGGGGTGGGATGGCCAGCAGGCCGTCATGGTCGCTGAGCGTGAGGGTGAGCTGGTCGGCCTCGATGCCGCGGTTGTCGGTGAGTTCGATGCTGATCAGGCGTTGCTCGATGGCGTTGGTGATGTCCTGCCCGTTGACCACCACGCGGCAGATCGGCTGCGGGTAGGCGGTGGCCTCGCGGTAGCGCGCCGCGGCCTGGTTGATGAGCGTATCGATCACAGCAGCCCCCGCAGGATGTTGCCGCCCGCGCTGATGGCGCTGCCGAGCAGATCCACGCGGCCGTCATCGAGGCGCTTGAGCAGCAGCGTGAACTCGATGCGCCTGGCCTGCCCGTCGCGGAAGAACAGCGTGCGCGTCTCGCTGAGGCTCTCGATGATCCAGGTGCCGTAGATTTTCCCGGTGCCCTCCACCAGCGGCCAGGCCTTGCCGGTGTCGGCCATGGTGCGCAGGGCATCGAGGCTCAGTTGGCTGCCGGCCAGCCCCGGCAGCAGGACGCCCGGCAGGGTGATGCTGTCATCGCCACGGCCCATGTACTGGCGCGCCGGGTTGGTGCCGATGCGGCTGGTGGAGCCGTGGCGCCATTCGGTCTGGCGCTGGAATTCCTGGTAGGCCAGGGTCTCCAGCGAAAAGATGAACATGCCGAGGGCCATCATCATGGCGGTTTACTCCTGGTCAAAAAGGGACGAGCGCGCACGGGCGCCCTGGGCCTGCTCGCGGCGGTCCAGCTCGGCCGCCACGGCGCGGGCGATGGCGTTGGCGTCCTGCCCGGGGGCGGCGTTGACGGTGATGGTGTAGGTGTTGCTGGCGGCGGCCTGCGGGGCCGCCCTGCGCGCGGCGGCGAGCGGCGGGCGGGTGTCGAACGCAACATGTGCCGCTGTTTCAATCCCGGCCAGCTGTTCGGTGCCGATGAGCTCGAGGCGCGCGGTGAGATGCAGGGGCTCGAGCGGCTCAAGGAGCAGCCGCGCCGGCTGCCGCAGTGCCTCGAGCTGCGGCGCGGCCGGCAGGGCGTCACGGCGG
>NZ_JAMOIE010000051.1 GCF_024448935.1 Stutzerimonas stutzeri | reverse complement strand
GCAGTTTTGCATGTAAAGCTATTTCAGAACTTGGCAAGCCATATGGTAACTATCGAGGCTTTTGTCATTAATCAAGCCAATGAGAACCGCTCCCTCCGGACAATATGCAGCACCTGAATTCGACGAGTCGTGATAGGACACGTAACCGCCGATTACCTTTTCTCCGAGCTTTACTCCCGAGGCGGAAGTCCACACCCCGGATTGGCAATGTAGTGCCCGAATCCCGCGTCTGTCCTGGCTACCCGTACTTTCAAGATCACCCAATCACTGCAAAAAAGTGTGACCCCCCCCTTTTGACTGTTCTGAGAGTAGGCAGAGTGGATCCAGCATGATGATGTCTGCCTCGTCGACCTGTTCCAGGTACTGATCAGGTGCTGGTACGTGGCGTTTGTCACGCAAGGCCACCATGAGATGCCTCAGCAGGGCGTCCTGGGCGCTCTGTAGCGCGATTTCCGGCGTGAGTCCTTGCCCTTCTACTCCTTCGAAGTCCAAGACGCGGACAACAACGCCTGTGGGCGTCTGCTGAGTTATGGCGGGGTACGGGACCAGGTGATTGATGACCACCTGCTGGCCGCGGTGTTTGTTGCCTTCGAGCTTTTTAACCAGTCGCGAGGCCTTCAAATGGGTATATCTCTTCAACATAGCGAGGCTCTTGTGCCCGCTGATTGCCGCGATCTCCATCACGTCCAAGGTGCCGAGTTCGAAGAGGCGCGAGCACGCTTCGTGTCGCAGATCGTGGAAGTGCAGATCCTGGATGCCGAGGCGAATCATCATGATGCGCCAGGCCGATTTGAAGCCGTTGCTCGTGTAGCTGAAGACGCGGCCCTTCGACTTAACGCCGAGGCGGATCAGCGCGTCCCTGGCTTTAATGCTCAAGGGGACGTCTCGTTTGGATCCGTTCTTGGTCTCCGGTAGGTGGGCGATACGGTTCCGCAGGTTGATGTGCTCCCACTCCAGTTTGAGGAGTTCTCCCTGGCGCATGGCGGTCTCCAGGGCCAGGATGACGATCGAGTAGAGCTCTTGGGTTTGGTGGCCATGGCAGTAGCGAAGAATTAGACGCTCTTCCCTCGCCAAGAGACGACGGTCCCGGCCGGGGGGAGACTTTGGCTTCCGCACGTTCGCCACGGGGTTTGCATCGCAGGTGCCCCACTCGATACGGCCGATGTCGAATACGTTGGAGAGCAACGACATTTCCAGGCGAACCGTCGCCGGCGAGATCGATTTGCCGGTTCTTTGGTTCAGCTGCTTGAGGCGATCGTCACGGTAGTCGGCAATGTCCGGGCTGGAGATCTCCCGCATGGTTTTTGCGGCGATCGGCGATCTCAGGATATGAGTTATGCGATAGCTCTCCTGGGCGTAACCTTTCTTGAGGATTGAGATCTTGCTTCGGTAGAGTTCCAGGCCTTCAGCGAGGCTGAGGTTTTTCTTGCGCATGCAGTTGTTCCAGCTTCGCCTCAATCAACACGGCGAGCTGGCTATACGGGATTTCCAATGCGCGACAGAGGCAGATGACGGTATCGAGAGTCGGCGAGCGCAAGCCGCGCTCAAGCAGACTGATGGAGGTGCGGTCGAAGTTCGAGGCTTCACTGAGCTTGTCTTGCGACATACGACGCCCTCGGCGTAGCTCGGCCACAACAAGTCCGAATGCGATGTTATGGCTGAGAGGGGGCTTCTTTGCCTTGCTCAACGACCTGACCTATAAACAAAGGTCAGGATTTTCGTTCTGCAGACTATTGTCGTCTGCGGACAAGAGTCGTCGGATCGTTTGACAGCCGCTGCGGCCAGCGTATAGTTCAAATCATTTGGTACAACGGAAGTCGTTTCGGAGGGAGGTGCCTCATGTCTGGTCTGGATCTTCTCGGCGGGGTAATGACCAACCGCTTCTGGCAGGGCCAGCAAGAGGCTGGAGCTGAGCGCAGCTGGCAAGCGCACGCGGGCATGCTCCAGCGCAAGCTTGACCACGCGAACCAGCAGAATGTTTTCCTGACTGCGCTGCAGGAGGCGAATAACTACATCCTGCAGCTCGCTCTTGATGCCCTGCAGCGCGGCGAGGCTAGCTCCCCTTTGCTCAGCAAAGAGGCGCGTGACTCGCTTCGTACTCGTTACCTGTCCCAGAATCTGAAGGCCAAAGGTTATGCCCTCAATGAGGGCGACTGGAGCATCCGGCCTTTGTGATGCCAGGGCCCTGAAAGGAAAAAGCCGACCATTGGTCGGCTTTTTTGTTTAAGAGCTTGATATTTATCACAAAAAGAAGGGCCATCAAAACGATGGCCCTTGGTGTGCTTATCCGCCGAACAGATCCTTGTTCGATGGGCCTGGTCGCTGTGGGGAGCCATCCGGCGTGTCGCCACCGCCACCTGGGCTACCTGATGGCCCTTTCGGGCGGTGCCCGCCGAGGCCACCGGCAGCGCCATGCTTCGTTTCCCTGACGCCGGCGACGAACACATCCTGGCCGCTGTCGCCCGTGCGCTCCGCGTCGGCGATACCACCAGTAGATCCGTTACCGATCCAGCGCAGGATGTTGTCCGGAACCCAGTGAATCAGGCTGAAAACGATGTGCACGACGGTGGTCATCATCACCACATAGATGGCCACGTAGGCGATGAAGCTGACGATGCCCGTCATGCTGTCGGCCTGGATCCCGGAGACGACTGACATGAAGGCCGCGTTGATGTATCCAACGATTGGCTGAGTCAGCAGCATGCCGCCGAGTAGGCCGAACAGCATCAGTGCTGGTCGCATCACCAGCGACAGGATCATCATGTAGCCCTGTCCGGCTCGGCCGACGGCATCGTCTCCATCTGGATGGATGTGGGCTACGGCAAACAGCGGGGCCGCGATGACCGATTCCAGAACAAGAACGAACCAGTTCACGATCGAGGTTGTCCAGGTGATGAACGGGATCATCGGCACATAGGTGCTCAGCGTCACGCCGAAGGCGAACAGGGCGAGCAGCATGAGGGTGATGATGCCCGAGAGGAACTGGAAGACTGCGCCTGCGTCGAAACCAACCTTCACTGTGGCCTGTGCTGCCCAGGAGTTCGCGACGCCTGTGGCGGTGGCCATGGCTGCGAGCATTACCTCGCCGGTAGTCACGATGACATCGCCGAAGCTTTTCATCTGACTCATGTGGTTGAGGTTGGAGCCAGCGATGCTCTGCGTCATCTGGTTGATCGCGCCCATGAATGGCGCGGACATCATCTTCTTGACGTACTCCCAGGCGCCTTCTCCGTCACGGGGCTCCCGAACGTTGGTCTCGGCGTAGTAGGTGTTACGGACCGAGTCGACGCGGTGCTTGGCATACTCGTCGGCGGTGAGCATGACGTCGGCGTATGTCTGGAGTGTCTCCTTGGTCTCCTTGTCGACGATGGCAATAGGATCGGCTGCCGGCAGACCGTTCAATGTGGATTGCATCACGTCGTTCATTTTGACGATGTGGTTGTACCAGGTGCCGGCGAACAGCCAGCCGCCGTCCTTGGCGGCCTTGAGGAAGTCCGCTGCAGCGCGATCACTGGTTTGCATCACAGCGGTCTTGGCGGCGGCGCGAAGCGAGTTCTCATAGGTGTTCGCCGCGGCGTCTATCACGCCCGGGGCCGGTTTTTGCCCGGCGACGATCTGCTGTGCCGTCGGCCGGATATCCTGGATCATCTGCTGGATGGCTTTGGCGTGTGCCGCGAGAATCGGCTCTTTGATGACCTTGGTGTTGCTGTTGCCCTCCGAGGCCTCCCAGGATTGCTTCCAGGTCAGGGCTCCGCAGACATCGGGGTTCATGTAGGAGTTGTCGTTCGCCTTCCACTTGTAGTCGGTGACGGTATAGCTCGCTTTGTTGTACTTCTGAACCATGTTGATGCCGCCATAGACCGGTATGGCGTCGGTAATATCAACGTCAATCTCTCCGGTGTTGACGACCTTGCGGGTGGATGCGACAGCTTGGATGCGTGTCGACCGACCAGAGGCCTCGAACTGCTTGTTCATCGCCGCGGTGCAGACTTCGAACTTCAGGATGTTGGCGGCCAGTGGTCGGGAATCTGGAATGAGCGGTCGGGAAAGCATGCCGTCCTTGCCGATTTGGTCGACCGCCTGGCTCCAGATTGCGTCTCCCACACCCACGCCCTGTATAGCAAGCCAGAGCACCATGATCTGGATCAGCGAGTAACCATGCCCGAGCGGTAGCAGCAGGGCGCCGCCTGCAGCGGTACGCAATGGAATCCAGATGTCGCTCATCTTCCGTCCGAGGACCTCGCCATCCTGAGCGGAGTCGACGGTGCCTTTGATCGTGGTGTAGGCGATAAAGAGCATGCCCAAGAACATCACGGCACCACCGAAAACGGACATCATGCTGCCCAGCACGTCCTCGGTCTCGCCGCCCTCTACGTTCCCGCCAGAGTGGATGGTCCCCACGATCGAGCCGAACACTTCTTCCAGGAAGTCAACGGAAGTATCGCCCGGCGGCGGGGTGAATTGGTTCAGTCCGCCTGAGGATTCAGCGTGGGCTGCTCCCCCGAAGAATGCGGCCAGAAGTAGGCAAAGCAGCAGCGATTTTCTCATCTGGCTGTCCTTTAGCTGTGCTTGTTGGAAGACGAGGGCGTGGGGGAGGGGAGCGTGAGTTCCGGCTCATGCGTATCCGCGTCACCCAAGCGGCCCAAAAGCCGCTCCGACAGTTGACGCCATGCTTGGCCGCAATCCTGGCGACCGGCGGGTGGCGCGCTTGCTTCAGGCTCGGGAGGTGGCGACGGTTCGGCTCGCTCGGTTCGGATGTGTTTGATGACTCTTAGCACGCTGATCACCAGTGTTGACGCTAAAGCGTTTAGTCTCGATACTTGCAGAAGATAACACAACGAAAGTCCGAGCCATAAACCAATGTTAAGCCTATCTACTGAAGATGTTGCAGAGCACTGGGAGCAGGTTTCGCCTGAACTAGGCCAACTGTTTGCTTCGATTGAGAGGGCAGAGGACTGGGCCCTGGATAATCACCCGGATATCGCCGAGCGCCTGCAGAGCTTCGGGCTCCGCCTCTCCGATCCGGCGGCTGCGGCGAAGCTGGCTGATGCGGACCGAAATGACCTGCTGTTCTTCCTCGTCTATATCAGCAGCAGCAAAGCATTCCGAATCGTCCAGTGGCTGGACGAGCGCCACGCAGGGCTGGGGTCACGTCTGCTCGGAGTGCTCCTGCAGCAGGACTCTAATGGCGTTTTCTCGAACGTCCTCGATCCGATGTTGGCCGGCACCCTGGTACAGCGCCTCCAAGTTGTACAGAACACTCCGTTCTTCCAGCGGCTTCTGGCCCCCGAGTTCCTTGGGAGCCTGTCGAAGGCCATCACGAACTATCACCAGGAGAGGTCGGAGCGAGATGAATAAGTTTCCGTCGATGCTCGCTGTTGGCTTGCTGATCGGTGCCTCGACTGGAGTGGCCGCGACGAGCGCTTCCGATGCGCAACGTTATTGCGAAGACATTCAGCAGGGCCAGCAAAAGGCCCAGGAGGAGTACGTCAAGATCTACACCCCTGAGGTGAACCCCACGGAGGTGTTTCAGAACTCGATTACTCCCTGCATGGACCAGATCTCTCAGTACGTTGGCGGCCTAAGCATTCCCGGGCTGGGAAGCATCCAGGGGCTGATCGACAAGATCGGGAAGGAGTTGCTGGAAAAAGGTTGCCAGGCTGCGAAGCAAGAAGCGCAGTCTGCTGGGCAACGAGCCATCGAGTCGGTTCGTCGCAGAGCCAACGAGAAGAGCAACGGCAAGTACAGCCAGGTCATGGGCACTGTCGGCTCGCAGGTCGGGACTGTGGTGCCCGGATCGGCCGGGGAAACGGCGGGCCGCGTGATCAACATCCTGCAGTAGCTTGGGAGACCTGTGATGAAAGCATTCAAATTTTTTGGTCTCGGTGTCGCTACCCTGGTGGTTGGCCTGGGCATGAGCGGTGCTCCGCGGGAAGCCGAGGCGTGCTGCGGTGACGGCGCGATTGCCGCCCAGGGGGCGAATGCCGCCGGCATGGCGGTGTCGTCTGCCGTATCCACTGCAACTTCGACGATCGTGGCCTGGCTCCAGAAGATCGATTCGAGCATTCAGCAAGGGTTCAGCACCTTGACGCGGGAAGTCACAAAGCAGACAGCCCAGCAAAAGGTGATGATGGAGGGCGCGATCGCCGCTCAGACGCAGCTCTATATGGAGAAAGTTCGAGCTGATGCGACAACCAAATACGAGTTGTCACCTCGCAGCTGCTATGAGGCTGCGACGGGAGCCGCAGCGGGTCAGGCCGGCACTTCGGTGAAGCAAACCGCAGGTAGCCTGAACAAGGCGTCTGCAGATCGTACCCTCTATACCCCCAGCAGTGCGGCTGTCATTTCCCGGCACTATGACGAACACGTGGCGAAGTATTGCACGGCGGAAGAGGCTGCCCAGGGTCGATGCTCGCTGCCTTCGGATCCTGCCATGCAGGGTGCCGATATCCGCGTCGACACCTTGTTGGGCAATAGCAATCTCACCCCTTCGCTGCTGGAAGCCGTAAAGGCCCTCATCGCGAAATTGGTCAACGCCATCCCCACTCAGAACATCCCCAAGGCCTGGGAGGGCACTGCTCAAGGTAAGGCATTCATTGCGGGGCAGTATATTGAGCAGGCCAGATCCTCGGTCGCCGCAAACTCCTTGAACCAGGCTGTTGCCCTGCGCACACCGGTCGCTGGCCTGGGCGCCGCTGCGATGGTCAATAAGGCGGACATCTCTCCGATGGAGCTTATGGAAACCCTGGTCAACGGTCGGTTTCAATCGCCTGACTGGTACACCATGATTTCTGGCTTCTCTACCGAAAACCTGCTGCGCGAGCAGAACAAGATGCAGGCCTTCAAGCTGTGGATGGATCTTCAGTCTTTCCAGCAGATGGAGCGTGTTGAGGCAATGCTCGCGACCAATCTTGCCATGGACGTGAAGTCCGATTCGGCGGCACAGCTCGAAGTGGCTCGAAGCGCCGCGGCGAAGGCGGGGCAGTGATGCGGCCGCGCTGGATTGCTGCAACAGCTTTAGCTCTGGGGATAGCAGCACTGCCGGTCTACCGAGCGTCTGCAGCATATTGCTGTGATCCCTGGGGGTTCGTGGGCTATTCCGCGTTCGTTCAGGCCGGCGCCAGTATGGTCTCGGATTTTACTTCTTGGGCCAGCGACATTGTCGAAGTGCTTGCAGGCGATATCTACCCGGATTGGTGGTCGGGAGTGAATGGCCATCAGGCAGTCATGACACAGCAGCTCGCTGCTCAGCAGGCGCTCTTTGAGGGTAAACAGGCGGTCGACGCTAACCTGCAGGCCCAAGAGCGTGCCGGTAGTGCAGCCGAGGAGAGCATCCCTGCGAGCAGCCAGGCAGAAACAATGGCTAGCGTACAGGCGGTTGGAAGCGCGATGGTTGGAAGCGTCCGGCAAACTGCTGCTGAAAATCGCACGCTGCTAGACGCCACTCATGGAGCTTTCTACCAAGACCAACTCGCGCTGATCCAGCGTCACGTCCCTTACTGCTCCGATCGAGATGCCAGCGCTGGACGGTGCCAAGCTGTGGCTGCCGCCATGCAGGATCGGGACATCCGTTTCGACAGGATGTTGGAGCCAGGGGAGGGGAGAAAGACCTTTAATGAGGCCGAGATCGAGGCCGCCCGAGCCTTCGTCAAGAACGTTACGTTTGAGATGGCCACCAAGCTTCCCGATACCGGTAGCCCGCAAGGAAAGGCCCTGCGGGCGCACGAGTTGGCTGATGACGCGGTGATGTCGCTGGCCAGCAACAGCCTCAATGGGATGATTGCCAGGCGGTCTCCTGTTGATGGCCAGGCCTCGTTCTACGAGTTGATGTCCAACGAAATCGAAAAGCGATTTCTCTCTCCGGAGTGGTACACCGCTGAAAGCGGGAAGACTACTGCTCCGCTGCTGACCGAGTATCTGCACATGCAAGCCCTGGAAGATGTTCTGGCGCTTGAACGAAGCCGAGCACGCGAGCGGATCGAGATGATGCTCGCGCTGCAGACCGAGCGGCTGAATCGGAAGGACATACAGCCCCGTCTTGAAAATCAGCGCGGCGCTGCCGCTAGGGCAGGGCAGTAATGCACGTGTTCACCACCCAGGTACTGCCGGCAGACGTCAGGCTCGTACGCCTT
This sequence comes from Stutzerimonas stutzeri, assembly GCF_024448935.1. GTDB lineage: Bacteria > Pseudomonadota > Gammaproteobacteria > Pseudomonadales > Pseudomonadaceae > Stutzerimonas > Stutzerimonas stutzeri_AO. Next base: position 27,094 of record NZ_JAMOIE010000051.1, on the reverse strand, counting down.
TTCCCGATGGTCCACGTGGTTAGGCGGGTGCCTATAAGTGACCAGATAAGCACCGCGATGGGAGCCTGTATCGACCAGTTGTGCTCGACGGCACACCAGGAAGCCAACGCCCTTATTGGAGTGTCCTTTTCAACTTCTGCGTTGGTCACCAAAGAAGGGGAGCAGGTCATGGTCTTGGCCTATGCCGGTACTCCTGCCTTGCTAGAGGTTGCCGGACAGGCCGACGGGGATTAGGGGCCGAATTTGCGTTCGTCACGTTCCTTGCGAAAGCGAAGGGACTTTTGCCCCGGTCCCTGCCGGGGTTTTTTTTGGAAGAGGAGGAGTGGTATGGAGCTTGTGCGCTATGCACTGACGGACCCGCGAAACGATTGTGAGTGGGTTCGGAGTGATCTTGACAGCATGATCGCTATAGCAGAACGAGAAGGCGCTACTCAGTTTCAAGGGTTCACGATCCTGCGTGACGTGGTTCAGATAGAAAAGCAGGGCGATCGCTGGGTGCCAGGCCCGTTGCAGGTTCGTAGCCTGAGCTATGAGGACGTCTGCGGGCACTATCAGCGAATCCTCTCGGCCAATCCGGGGTGTGGTCTTCAGGTCGCGAGCCACGGGCTCGTTTTCCTTGATGATGACGGGATAACGCTGCTGAGAGCGCCGTACAAGGACGATGGCGTGACGATCGACGAAGACGAGCTCTATGAGCTGGACGGCGACGTTTTCTATTACGGCCACTGGGAAGGCGAGACTCCAGAGAGCACCAGGGCGGACATTTTGTCGCCAACCCTGAGGGAGATCCCAGATCTCGAAGAGATTCTGTCGCGGAACAACTCGCGGACTTTTTTCTAGGAGAATGGTCATGACTATGATCGCTGTGAACCGGAATGCCCCGATCGCCTACCACTTTCTATTCGCGCCTCACTCTCCGGAACCTGAGGGGGTTCTCGTTGACGCTGCAGGAATGCCTGTGCTGACTGATTACCAGGCGGTAGATTGGAAGGCGCTGGCGGTTTCTGCCCGTTCCGCAATCGACGGTGTTGTACCCAAAGGTATACAGCTATTTGTGGCTGATGATGCTGCCGACGTCTTCGAGGTCCTCAATCTCTGCCCGTGGTCGGTCAGCAGTCACGTGGGGAGAGGTGACTTCTACAGTCGCTTCAAAACGGCGGTAGAAAAGCTCGAAATGGCGGATATGCGTTCTGGCATCACCAGCCTCTCTCAATACGCCGACGATTATCATGTCAACGTTCCAAGCGCCGGTCGGCGCCCTCCATTGGGCGGGATCATTATCACAGTGAAGTTTCCCAACGCTTCGCATGTGGGAGACTATCTCCACAATGTGACGCATGCCCTCTTCGGCCAGATACGGCGCGATAATGGACTGGCCCTTGGGGTGGGGGATATGTCGCCGGCACTGTTGAGCTGGTTGGAAAATCAGTTTGGTGTCGCTTATGGTCGGCGCTGTGAATCGTACTTTGTTGGGACGACAAGGCCCCGCCCGCACTGAGTCCTGCGTTTCCGGTGCATGCCTCTGGCTCTATGCTCCAACCCTCGACCTGCTTCGCCGGCGGAGCCGGCTCGGTCTCACGTTATTGATTTTTAGGAGCATTCAATGTCAAACATCCAACTCAGCACACCGCTAGGGGAGGCCGTAGCTAGGCTCTTCTCCCGGGCTTTACCTCTTCTGGAGGGTCAGGCGCCCGGTGCCATGAAGGTCTTCATCTTCGGTGGATGTGGGGTGCACCTGCTGACGCACGCCCGCGGGAGCGCCGACATCGATGCTGAGGTCGAGGCAGCAAGGATCCTGCGCCGTGACGAGTTGGTGGCGGTGCTGGCAGATCCGGAGTTCTATGAGCAAGGGGACGAAGATCTCACGGTGGAGTTCGATCCGAACTACAACACGTCGCTTGGGCCTCTGCATGAGGACTATCGAGATCGAGCAATACCCTTGGATGGGTTCGACGGAAACCAGCCTCTGCATGTTTACGTGGCCGCTGGCGTGGATCTCGCTATTTCCAAGTTGAGCCGGTTTACAGAGCAGGACAAAGCTGATATCGAAGCGCTTATCGACAGTGGCCGTGTTGATGTCGAAGAGTTTGTTACACTGGCCACACAGGCAATCGATTATGCGGTCGGGAACCGCTCGGGCATGCTCAGCTGCTTGGCCGACGTCACTGAACCGTATTTGGAGGATGGGCACTATGGCTCGCCAAAACCCTGACGGCAATTTCGGCAAGCTCCTGGAGGATGTAACCCGGGGAGGGCTGCGCCATGCCTCGGCGGAGGCGCTTGCGGAGCTGGCCAAGCAGCTCTGGTACGGCCAGGGAGACTTGGTGTCTGTGCTGGAGGACGAGGTTTCCAGGCGTCTACGTCAGGTCGACCAGAAGCAGCGAGCGCTGTACCTGGTGGATCGGCTACGCCGCTTCCCCTGTGTACCGCGGGAGAAGGCCGCTTTGCTCAAAGCGTTCGTGTCGTCCTGGTCATCGCTCAAGCCTGCGGCGCGGTCGCCACGGGCGAGCCAGCTTGTGGCCACTCACCGCCTGGATAAGCTCGCGTTCGAGTGGGGGCTGGAGGAGGACGTGAGCCCGCAGATGAAGGAAGTCCTGCAGTACCAAACCCGGCACTATGCGGCTACGCAGGGCGTGAGTACCGGATATAGTGACGGTGCTCCGTCGCCGGCGGAAGACCGCAGCAGGGCGGTAGTGGCTATGGCGCGGTGAAGGAATGGACAGAAGCAAGAAGGGCCGCGCAAGCGGCCTTTCTTGTTTGCGCGGGTGCTTATGCTGTCGGCAGGCGGTAGCCGTCGATGTAGCCCATAGTCACCAACCGCACGGGTAGCTGGGGAAGCAGAGGTTGATGTCGAGCATCAATTCTTCGTGGGGCCGGGGAGACCAGAAGTAGTACCCAGCGAGCCGTGCAAAATAGACGGGCTGGCCGGCAGCTTCGCCAACGACCTCGATCTGCTTCCCGAAGCTCTTGAGAAGGTGTGCTACCTCATTACGCATTGAGGTCAGCGCCTCGTTCACGAGTTGATTAGGCGTCAGGTCAGGATTCGGCTCCGCGTCGGGATCCATGCGCTGGTTGACCATGCACCAGTGATATCGGAACAACTCCCACTCTTCAGTCGGTAGCTTGGTGGTGATGTGCTGCAGCACGGTCTGTTTGAAGAGATCCTGGTCATGCTGGGGGATGCTGTTCAGCATATCGTCACGCCTCGCTGGTGGCCGCATGGGTTGAGGAGATAGGGGACGCAGAGAAGCCGGCGAACTCGCTCTCAAGCCAGTCCTCATCCAACTCCGTAATAGGGAGGACCTGGCCCTTCTTCAGGACGGCCCGGACGATCCAGTTTGTCCAGGGCTGGCATTCCTGCATCGCCTGTTGAGCCTCCGCCAAACTCAATTTTCCAGCAGCTGGGTCATTTAGCGACAAAGTCACCGCGGCTGCTTGGTCCTTGAGGGCCTGCAGGGCCTTGTAAGCCTCGGACATCAGGCTGCGGTGGCCTGGGAGCGATTTCACTATCGCAACGCCTGCGGACGGGACCAGCTGCAATCCCAGCTCGCTGAGCGGCCCCACGTATTGCTCTTGGTTCTCAAAAACGCCAGTCACCGCCCAGTCTCCAAAAAGTGCGTCCTTGTGGAACGGATGTGCTGTGTGGATCTGTATACGAAGGCGCTGTGCCGTTGCTAGGTGCGTAGCGATCAGTGCCTCGTCACGAATCATTGCGATGGAAGGCTCGGTCATTCTGGTCCTCGTCTACTAGCTGTGGTGGCTCCGACCAGCTGGTCAGGCACTAGATCTTGTGTTTTCCGCTTGCGACCGTTTAGCGCGAGGCGCGGTATTGCGTATTGCTCAAGTAGCGGCGCAAGGCTTATAGTCATTTAAAGAATAATAAATAATGTTTTTATAGCCGTTTAACATAACAATGATTATACGAACAAAATCAATAGGTTAGGTTGGTGTCTCAGAACACGACGCTCCCATCCGGGATTGCGCTGGGCAGGCTTGAAATGACGCCTCGCCTCGGGTTCACCAGGTTGCCGTTCTGCTTGATGCCTACGGTGAGCGCATTGTCCGTGCGTTTGAGCAGGAGTTCGGCCAGGCCTGATTTCGGCTGGCTGTAGAAGACGTACACCTTCCCGGCTTGCACGACGTTACTGATGCCTGGGGCTTTGACGTACCAGCTGGGGAGGCCAAGCTGCGCGTCGGCGATTGTTCCTGAGGCAGCTGGGTTGCTGGCCTGGTAGGCCGCAACAGCGCCCTTGTAGACCTGCATGCTCCCCGCGATCGCGGCTATCTCTCCCTGCGTTTCGGTATCTCGCCAGTCCTGGATGTTTCCAAGGAAAACCGAAGCAGCCAGCCCAAGGATGGCGAACAGCGTCCAGAACATCTGCATTGGTCTCTCCTAGGTGATTCCAGAGGACTCTGGTCCACCTATATATGGGAATGTTTGCTAGAGTCGCTTATTATAATGCAACGAAAGTAAAATTTGTGCACAGTACGGATACGCCGCGCCTGCCGGCAGTGCGGTTCTAGTGCAGATCTCATCTGGAGGGGACGAGAATGGGCTTCTTGAAGAAAACGCAGTCTGAAAACCCGGGAGAAGAGGCCGGCGTCGGCGAAGTCGACGATGGGTTCGTTGAAGTCCCTGCAGATGACACTGCGGCTGACGAAGCCGCCATTCGTGATTCGCTGAAAGAACAGGGCGAAGCCGGTAAGGAAGACGAGTCCGCTCTGGAAGAAGTCGTTGCGCCTGCGGAGGCGCTTGGTGACCAGGCCGGGCAAGACGATCTGATGGATGGCCTGCCCTCCTCGATCTATTTGCTGCGCGAGATCCTGCGGAACCACGACTGGTCGGAGAACCCTGCGGATCCCGCAGGCCAGATGATCGAGTGGACGATGATCGAGTCCATGATTCGCTCTGCGATCGATGCGGGCCATCGTGCTCATGTGGAGCGAGTTTGGGCAGAGGTTGCCCCGCCCAGTCATGGCGGGCTTGCCGATGTGCTCGCTTCGCTGCCGCAGGATTCGGCGGGGGCTGCAGGTCCTGACGCAGCTCAGCCCGCCCAGGAGGAAGTGCACATCGCCGAAGATGCAGCTATGGGCGTCGAGCCTCACCTGCGCACCTTCCAAATGCCCGAGGCTGATCGTCTTCCGGAGCCTTACCTTCGTACCCTCAGCCCGGACGATGTGCTGGATGGTCAGTATCGGCACATCCCGGACGAGGCATTCTCCCAGCCCTACCAAGGTCAGGAATGGGCTGCCCGGCCAGAGGCCGTGCGCCCTGCCCCTGCAGCGAACTCCGCAGCGCCTCATCCTGAAGGAACGCCAACGGCCGGCGGGACGGACCTGTTGAGCAAAGCATTGTCGGCACCTTTCGCGCTGGCTTCCGCGGCGGGGAGCCTTGTCCTGGGCTCACTCAAGACGATGGGCGATCAGGCGCGCTCTTTCTATCAGAAGCGAGCCGTCAATGGGCACCAAGTCATGGAGAGGCAGCTCAATGATCACGCTACTCGCATCGACGGGCTGACCAGCCGACTCAGGCAGTCAGGCATGGGTGAGTTCATCGCTGAACTGAAGGCAACCGGTCGGCCGGCCAATGAGATATTCGACGGGATGAAGCCTGGTGGCCCCTATGAGAAGTTCGGCCGCCGCTTCTCCTCGTTGATGGAGGACGCGGATTTCGCTTCTAACTACGCGAACCTGCAGCGGCATATGGACGAGTTCGGCGACCTCGCATCCCGTTACGCGAAAGCAGGCATCGACCTTAATTTGGACTACTCCGACGCGGTCGATCGCAACCTTTCGAAGATTTCGGCCGCTACCGAAGGCTTCCCGGGGACGAAAGATGGCGCCTTCAAGCACCTGCAGGAGATGGCGCAGCAGATTGGGGAGCGGATCAAGCGGCTTGTCGACCGGCTTATGGGCCGGCTTGCGCCGCAGTAACAGGAGGATCCAAGCATGGAGAGACCACCTATTACTGGGGTGCTTTTGGCCTTCGGCGCAGCACCCTACAAGTTCGAGAAAGACGAGTCGGCAAGCTTCTACGTCCAGTTACAGCTGCCCACTGGCGAGACCAAAACCCTATGGGGTGTGGGCTTGGAAAAAGCACTCGAAGACTCTGGGGTGCAACTTGGTGAGGTCCTGACTGCCCAGAACCTGGGGAGGCAGCCAGTCGAGGTCGATATCAAGGTTCGTGACGAAGACGGGAAACTAACGGGCGAGGTCCGCCGAGAGGTGGTGCATCGCAACGTATGGTCAGTGATGGGTGCGCCGGAGTTGGACTGGCGGCGGGACGCGGAGCAGAAGGAGCAGCCTGGCCAAAGCGACAATGACCAGGCTCGTGGTGGCCCTGCGGATTCCTCCTCGACCGAAAGGGCCGCTGCCGGCGCCACCGCGACCAGTACCGATCAAGTTTTCGCAGATGCAGGCAATGCGTCAGCTCAAGAAACCTCGGTGAAAGACTCAGCCCGTACTGGATCTCGGCGGGACAAGCGAGATCGCTCCCCGTCTCGGGGCCGGCGAGCGGAGCCCGCCGAGGCGGGGGTACAACAGCATGGGGCCGCCGGCACCGGTGGTGGCCTCGGCCCCGACCTGGTATCGAAGGCCTTTTCGGCGCCCTTCAATGTCGCAACCGCCCTTGGCGGCCTGTTCTCGACTTCCTTTAAAGAGGTGGGGCACAAGTTCACAGCGCGGAGCGTAGATGGCTATGGCGTTCTGGAAGGACAGCTTTCGGATCTGGCCAATGCCGTTGAGCGCAAGGCCACCTGGTTGAAGTCGCAGGGGGAGATAGATGGTCAGGTGGCACCAGGTGCTGCGCAAACGGCGGAAGATCTGAAGCGGCTTCTGGGGGATTTCGACACCCTTTCCGGTCGGTTTTCCGATATGGGCAGCAAGCTCGGATATGACTACGCCGAAACTCTGGAAAAACATTCTACTTCCATGAAGTCCGCCCTCGATAGTCTAAATGGAAAAGTCGAAATTATTGCTGAGCTTCAAGAGCTTGTCAGTAAACTTGTAGACAAACTTGAACGACTTTTTTCGAACATAAAAATGGGTCGATAACATGCAAATTATTACCGACGAAAATATCAACCGGCTCATAGCACGGCTCGACAACTGCTCTGTGCTTGTGGACGCCGCGGACAAGGTCGTCTCCCCTGAGGTTTTTGGCCGAATTAAGGCGCAAACCCTTGCATATGCTGGGTTCATGTCGGACCTGGCCGGTGGTCGGCTGCCTCGCTTTTCTAACTCCACTATTCAAGGCGCAAGCTTAGTTGAAGAGTTCTGTCTTCTGATCGAGACAGAGTTGGGAAATCAAAAATAGAAAGGGACAAGCAGATGAACGAACTGAATGAACGATTGAGTTCGGGGGCAGAAAGTATTTGGGGTAAATTCTGCCGGGCTGTATCGGAATGTGATCTTAAATGGGCTGTCGTTCTTCCAGCAGCTATTGGAGCCCTGACGATAGTGGCGGGCGTGGTGCAGGAGGCCCATGGGCAAACGGATCTGATAATTCAGGGGGGGCGTGCTGCTGTCGACGCATACAAGGCCAGTCACCAAGCGAATCCTCTCACCATTCCACAAATTGTTATTGAAGCGTTCTCCCCAGGTGGCCGTGATATGGGGTTTGGTGGGCGTACTCAAGGCATTGGGGTGGGGCTGGCCAGCATTGGTCCGTTGTTGGGAGCTGCGTCAGTGCTGTTGGCCCGTGGTTTCGAGCGCATTAAGGAAGGGTTGGGCGCCAAGGCAGATCAAGCCGAGAAGGCGCGAGAGGCCGAGCAGTCGCGGCAGGCTTCGATGTATCTCGGTGGAAGCGTTGCTCTGTCCGGGCTTGGTTCGACGCCGGGCTTCTACGTCGACGGCCGTCAGGCTGGGCTCGACGGTGAGGAACCCTCCGCGACCATGCGCCCACGTTGAATGGCAGACTGTATGGGGCGGGATCTGGTGATCATTGAGGCGCCTGGAAAGCTTCGGACTTTCCGGCGCCTGTGTGAGGGTGTCGGCCTGCAGGCCGACATTTGCGCGACCATCGGCCATGTTCTGGAAGCGCCGAAGGACATGCGCGATCTGGGCATCGCTCTGCGGGGTGAGGAATATGTGGAAACCAATCGGCGCCCGATCCGCGAAGATTCATTTCGGTACCTGTGCGATTGCCTGGCACGTTGCAAAGGGCGAGTGCTGATTGCAACGGATAATGATCAAGAAGGACATGTAATCGCAGCTGATATTGTCGGCCTCATGGAGGCTGCTGGCTGCAGGCAGCCTGCGTATCGTCTGGTGCTCAACGGTCTCACCAATGATGCGATGGTAAGGGGATTGGCTCAGCTGTCTCCGGTTGATATCGCGTTGTCCAATGCCGGAGTTGCGCGGCGGATTGTCGATCGACTCATTGGTGGGGGGTTATCTGATTTTTCCACGGGCCGGACCGTTGGCCGAGTTCAGACCGCCCTCCTCTCGATCGCCGAGCATGGACTGCCTCACAGCCTGATAGGGCTGTCGATGCCGTGCTCGAACGGTGGTGAGCCATTTCGAGCGGTTCTTCCTGTTACTGGCGTAGCTACCCCGGCCGAACTTATCGCGCAACTCGATGCGTTGCCGGCGCGTGAGGTCGCGATGGCTACACCTGAGCGACTGAGCGAGCCAGGCAATTATGGCGATACGCTGCTGTCACTCAATGCCGCAGCAGGGCTGAGCATCTCCCAGGCGGCGGAGCTGCTGCAGGAGCTCTACGAGGCTGGTGACATTTCCTATCCCCGCACATCGTCGCGTGCTTTCAGTGATGCGACGGTTGAGGTGCTGGAAGCGCTCGCCAAGGTACGGGGGATCCGGGCGTTCCGTAAAGCTGCAGTTCCGACCATCCAGTCGGATGGGGTCGCTCATGAGGCGATCCACGTGCTGAACAGCGAGCTGTTGCAGCGACTCGATCTGGGGCGTCCTCCTTCTCTGCAGGGCAGTCTGCGAGAGGCGGCGCTATCCATTATTGCGAGACAGTCATTCGAGTCTGGGCTGGTGGTTGCCCGCGAGCGTCCGAATCTGGACGACCTGCCTGATTTCCTCGCAAGCCTGGATTGGAGTCGGGATGCGCGGCGGCCGATGCTCCCTTGGCGGCCTGCCTCTTCGGTCACAACGAAGGGCGGTGCACTTGGGCTCGATGCCGCCCTGGTGCAACAAATGATGAAGCACGGAGTTGGTCGTCCCAGCACATGGCCGTCTCATGCTGCTCGCTTCGCCGAGCGCGGCTTCGTCGACGACGCCTATCAGCTGACGACGAAGGGGCTACGAGTACTTGAAGCTGCTCCGCAGGGGCTTCGAGATGTTCTCTGTACTGCCAGGATCGAGGACTTGCTGCAGGAGCGTGGCAGCGAAGTTTCACACATGGTCAACCATGCCATGCAGGTTGCCCTGGAGGGCGATGCCGAGCTGGCTGCTCAGCTGATCAGCCAGCTCGATGTTTTGCAGGACGAACAGGAAGAAGAACTTGAACACCGTCATCGCCCTGTTTTCTAGCTGCCCTTCCCTCAAGCGAGCCTTGCCCATGGCGGCTCTCGCTGCTGGTTGCACGGCTCTCGCCTTCGCGTATTTCCAGGATCGCAGCCCTACCCTGCAGTCCAGTGAAGTTCAGGTGGTGAGGGGGTTCATAACCCGCACTGGCGATCCAGCATTGATCGCTGCCTACAACGCCGCTGTTTCAGATGGTGAGCTTTCCAGGGCAGAAACTGAGGGCCTTATCGAGAGGGCGAAAGCCGCACCGCCAATATTCTTGCTGACCATTCCGCCAAAAAAATAGCAAATGCCTTTGCAGTTTTTTTAGCGTATTGTTAAGCTCACTTTTGTTTGTCTATGACGTGCTTCTAAAGTGATCTTTCCCTATGGTCAAAGCATCTAGTCGAATCGAGTACAGCGATTTTGAGCACATCATGATCCACCTGGCGGGTGAGCGTGGGTGGACCTTCAAATTCGGCGATGAGTCTGTTCCGGTCGAGGCTGTGTTCAATCATTCGACCTATGCCCCTGCCCTGTTGGCTGCAGCTGAAACCGAGCTCGCGGCCAGGCGGATCGGTGGCGACTTGGCTTTCGCCCTGGAGGGTGAGGGCAACTCCCTGTTCGGCGCCCGGGTCCGTTTGGTCAGCGAGCGGAACTCATTCCTAAGCCAGTTCTGGCGAATGGCCACCACGGCGCTGATTATCGAGTCCCTTCCTCGATCAGGCAACAGCATCATGCTCGACCAACTGCAGTACGTGCTGGGCGATCGCTTTGCTGACTACGTCGAAGCTGCTACGGCGGAGGCTTCCTGATGTCGATGTTGCGCAAGCTTCACAAGCAAGAGGTGGAGCGTTTTTCCAGCGGTGAACAAACCACTGCCACTCAGGCGGCAGTGGAGCCAGCTGCTGCACAAGGCGGTTCACTACTGGACGAATTTGAAAACATGCTGCTCGGCAAGCCCGAGCAAGCTGCAGCCCAGGCGGAGGTATCGCCGGCGCCGACCAGTCAGGTTGTGATCGAGACGCAAGTCGTCTCCCCGGCTGCACCGGAACCTAAGTCGGAGCTACCTGCAGAGCCAAAGGCTGATGAGGCTTCGCAGCCAGAAGCCCCGTCCGCAGCCCTGGTGCCAGGTTTCGCCGAGGTCCTCAAGGGCCTGGCTCCAGTCTTCAAGGCAGCAACAATCTACCCGGGGCATGACGCAGATCCGGCGAGGATCGCTGAGGCTGTACGTCGCATGTCTCTCGTTTCTACTGGCCTCGCCCAGCATATTGCAGGGCGAGTGGATCCTCAGGAGCTCGATGCCGCCTGGGCCAAGAAACACCTGCATGGTTTCACCGCCGAGCTCGTGGCCAGCCAGTGGATCTCGTCAGTGATCTCCCGCGGCGGTATGCCGGCCGGAGAGTATCCCGAAGTCACCGTCGAGTTTTTGGGGGCTATGGTCGATGGGGCGTGGGCCGCATCCCAAAAGGTTTCCCTCGGCGGACTTCCTACTGGTGATCATCTCGGTGCCCAGCTCGCGCTGCTCACTTCAGTAGCCCCGCTGTCGTTGGAGGTCGAGCGCTACTTCGCCATCGTTATATCGCAGGTACCTGGCCTGCAGGTGAAAGCTGAGGACCTGTTGTCGGAGTTGGCCGTGTTTCTGGTCGAGCAAGTGTCGGAGCAAGTGACGCGCCTCGGTAACGGTGGCTCTGGGCTGTCTGCTGCCCCTCAGGAAATGCTGCATCGTCTGCTTATTCAGCACGCGGCAGAGGTACTGCTTTCCTCTTGGGAATATTGTCGCGGCGAGGTTCTGGGTGCGTTGAAGGATGCCGCCGATGTTGATGCGGCTGCAGCGATTCTATCCCGTCCTGAGTTTACTCACGGTTTCCCGCTGGAGGCACTTAAGGCCAGGGCTTCTTCATCCCTGAAACGGTTGGTGGCCACGACAGAGTACGCCCTAACCATGATGAGGGTTACCCAGCCCGCAGGAGCGAGCCATGTCTGAGGTGACCAACAAGGGCGGCGCGCTACGTAAAGTTGGCCGGGCTACTGCCTGGGTGGGCAAAAAATGGGTTTGGACCGTCACCGGTGATTGGCGTGAGGCTCGCCACAACGCTAAGCGGATCTACAACCTGCTGAAGTCCCTTACGGGGCGTACCTATCGGGAAGAAAGCTTCTCGGATGCGGTCTCCCGGCTTCACCTGAGCGAGAAGGATCTCGATGCCCGTTGCCGGTATCTGCATGCGCTTTCCGTACTGTTTGGCCTGATGGCGATTGTTGCCGGCGTGTTCCTCGCGCTAGTGCCCTGGTCGCCCAGTCCTATCAACCACGGCCTCATGTCCTTCGGCGTTCTCGCGTTGAGCATCACCCGTTTCTTGGTCACCAGGTTCCGAGTGGCCCAGATCCGTGAACGACGCCTTTTTAGTTTCAAGTCGTGGCTCCTGCGTCAGGAGGGGCGTTCGTGATTGACGCTCTGCCAATGGCGGCCCCTAGTCCGCACATTACTGGCCAAGCTCGCGAGGTCTGCATCGTCCGAGCAGCGGCTCATTACCGTGCGCATCCCGACTTGGTCAAGGCCATCATTCGCACCGAAGGTGGCACGACTGGAAAAGTCTCTTACAACAAGAACGGCTCCTACGATATGGGGCTCATGCAAATTAATAGCATTCATCTCGCGGAACTCTCCAAGTTTGGAATAACCAGAGACATGCTCGTCAACAACGAATGCCTGAATATTTTTATCGGTACTTATTACATTCAGCGTAGCGTGCTGGGGAGTGATGATTTTTGGAAAGGCGTTGGTAACTACCACTCCCGCACGCCCGACAAGAACTATCGCTACAAGCATCGTGTATGGAACAATCTTAAAGAAGTCCGGGGGCAGCAATGAACCGCGGTAATGTCAATAAGTCCAATACTGATGAGCTGCTCTGGGTTATCGTCTTTATTTTCGTAGGCATCATCGCGCTTTGGTACTTTGGGCACGAAAAAATTTCTACCGTTGTTATGTCTCTCAGAAGATTCGAAGCGAGCCTAATTCTTTTTGATGCAGATGGTAGGTTGGCGTTGATCGAATGGCTTTCGAGCACCCATCCAGCTGATGCAACCCCTAAGTCACTTTGGTCTTCGGGCATCGTCGCGAGCCGGGAGCTCCGCTGGTATGTACTGGTTATCCTTACCAGCGTGTTTGGGCATCTTATGTACCGGGCGCCCGATCGCGGCAATAAGTATTCGAATAAACATACAACTGTCAGTCTAGCGAAACAGGAAGCGAGCCAATGGCCGGTTATCTTGCCGGCCCTCGAAACTGATTTTATCGCGCTGCCACTCAATCACTCGGTGCATGGTATGCGGGCTAAGGTGCGTGATTACGCCCGGCGGCACCAGTTTTTGGTCAGAACTGCTGCATTGGGCGAGGAGGAAGATCCTGCAGATATTGAGTTGCTGGATAACAAAGAGGCGTTAAAGCTGTCGCGGGCCAGGGCAATTCTTGTTGCGCAACTTGGTAAGCCTTGGGAGGGGGTCGATTCCTTGAAGCCCTATGAGCGTTCGCTCTTTGCCGCATTTGCAGCCCAGATGAACCATGACAACGACCTCGCGCTTAAAATAATTAATGAGCTCGCCCGTGCATATGTGAGGGCAAAGCGAATGAAAAAGATTGCCTTGCTGAATTCGTTACATGCAAAACGTGCATTGCACCAGTATGCAAATACCAAGGTAGTTAAGCGTGTAGTAAGTCGATATGCGTATAAGCGCACAGTGCTGATGGGAATGAAGGCAGCGGCTTCAGCAAATGGTGTGCTTGCGCCAAATTGGTTCAGATGGTTAAAGGCAGTTGATCGTGTCACTTGGTATTCGTTGTGCGATATCGGCATGGACGTTGCCAGCGTAGAAGCCTGTGGTTTGCGCTCACATTGGTTGTCAGAGGTTGTCGCTAAATCGGCAATCATGAATCCGCGTATTGAATCGGCGCTGGTAGGAATTAAAACTGCTCTTGGGGAGATGGTAGATGAAGAAAGTGATGATTGAGCGCCTCGCGAACTTTATTCGCCGCGCCCCCAAAAACGTTTCGGTTAAACGTAAGCGTAAGCGACTTTCGTTCGAAATCAAATCGCCGGCATATCAGTTGCACACCCTGAATCTCTCTGACTATGGGGATGACACACTGAGTTTCATCTTGGAAAAAGAGGCGGATGGCAATCTGTTTGTGGTGGCCAAGGCCCCCGAAAAATACGGCTCGGATAAAGGCGCTATGACCTCGCTGTTTAAAGCGCAAGTGGCGAGCGAGACCGACGGCGTATACCTGATCACTCAGGTGAACAGTCTGCTGACCAAGAAGTTGTCGGTAATGAAGCTGGTGGGACTCGCCCTGCTCGCTTGGTTAGGCTACCTCTTTGTCAGTGCCTATATCGATGTCGTCTCTGGCAAAGGGGGCAATATTGAGCCGTCGGCTCTCTCGTCGCTGGATGCAGCGCATCCTGCAGTCCGAGTGGCGGACAGCGGCGCCCCAGTCCCTGTAACTGTACATCCGTTTGACTGGCAGAGCGCTCCTGATCACCTACAAGCAGATCCCATTGCGAACCCAGACCAGCTGCAGGCCATGAGTCCTGAGGACATCGCAAAGCAGATCTACAACGCTGCCGAAACAGCTCGGAAGCAAGGGATGCGCGACAACGCGCCGGCGATGTCGAGTGATGTGGCGACTGGTCTGGAAGCCTTCGGACTGGCACCGAGCATCGATGCTGGGCAGTCGGTAGGACCTGGCTGCGATCCCAAACTCGCTTTCCAAGTCGCTGAATAACTGGGTATAGGCGCATGGTTCACGGCGTAGAGAAGCATCACGAGATTAAACGGACGCGAATCTTTCGGGATACGCGGCCGTTTTTCGAACAGATCCTGGAAGACTTTTCGTCGTTTCACGCGATTCTTATCGTCTACGTCATACTGGTGTTTCCGCTATTCTTTCTTCCTGCGCTGTTTGAGCTGAGTCTTGTTCTTGGCTTGATCTACAGCTTTATTCCACTCTCGCGCAAGCCAGATATTCCGTTCAGGAAGCGCAAGTCTCTGAACGAACTGGATCGCAACGATAAGCACCCAGGTACTGGCAAGCCTCAGCAGTCTCGTGGCATCGCCTTCATTGGTAATCGGAAGTCCGATAATGCGGAAATATGGGCGGCCAACGAAGATCTTAGAACACACGCTTTCATTATAGGCTCGACCGGGGCCGGTAAAACCGAAGGGCTGATTTCAATCGCTTATAATGCCCTGGTTTGGGGGTCGGGCTTCGCATATACAGACGGAAAGGGCGATGTAAGTCTCTACGCCAAGATTTTTTCAATGGTCCGTTCCATGGGGCGCGAAGACGACCTCCTGGTAATCAACTACATGACCGGCAACGCTGACACAACGAAAAAGCGATCCGACAAACTTTCAAATACCTATAACCCGTTTGCGGTAGGCAACAGCGAGAGCCTAATTCAGCTCGTGGTTAGTTTGATGGATGCCGGCGATGCCAAAGGTGATATGTGGAAGGGGCGTGCAATTAGCTTCATCAGTTCGGTTATGCCGGCGCTGGTGGATCTGCGCGACCAAAGTTTGCTCATGTTGCATATCGGTGCTATTCGGGAGGCCCTGCCCTACCCTAAATATTTCGAGCTGATGAATAATGTTAACATCAGCCAGAAGTCCAGGGACATGATGCAAGCCTTCTTGTATGACGTGCCAGGTTATAAGCGCGATAAAGGTGAGAATCAGTCGGCAACCTTTAACGAGCAGTACGGGTATCAGCAAATGCAGTTCACCCGTATTCTGAGCTCCCTTGCCGATACCTACGGGCATATTTACCATACGCCTCAAGGGGAAGTGGTACTAAAGGACGTTGTTGTCAATCGACGCATCTTCCTTGCTCTACTTCCGGCACTGGAGAAAAGTCGTCCCGAGTTAGGCAACCTTGGGAAGATCATTGTGGCTGGCATGAAAGGCATGATGGGTGCCCAACTGGGTAATAAAGTTGAGGGTAGCAAGTTGGAGTTGTTAGACTCTCGACAGACTACGGCCCCAACCCCATTCATCGCGATATTTGATGAACTAGGTTATTACATCCCTGACGACGCGGCACTGATGTGGGCTCAGGCTCGTAGCCTCGGATTTGCTCTCATCGCGGCAGGCCAGGACCTGCAGGCGTTCTACAGAACATCGAAAGAAGAGACGCTCGCCATTGTCTCTAACAGCAACATCAAGATTTTCGGAAAACTTGAGGACCCAACCGATACCTTTGACTTGGCCGTTAAACTTGCCGGGGAGGCCTACGTGTCAGTGGTGGACGGCTACGAGATGGCCGATGATGGTGCAGGAAGTTATCGCGGTAACACTGGTGCACGAATTGAACGTGTCAGCCGCGTAGAACTCCAGGACTTCAAAGAGCAGGTTGAGGGTGAGATCCACTTCATGGTGAAGTCGGATATCATCCGCGCTCGAATGTTCTATGCAGACTTCTCTGGTAAACGCTTGAGCAAGGAATACCAGCTAAATCATTTCGTGAAGGTGATCCCGCCCAACGAGGCTGAGCTGAAGGCTTTCAGCATCAACACACAAGAACTACGTGAAACACTGCGCTCACTTCCGCTCGCGAAACAGCGCTCCACTGATGGCTTCTTCGGATATGTGGCCGAAGTAGAGGCTGGAGAGCGCTACAAGCAGTACCTCACCGCGAAGCTGGGTGTGGAGCGGGGGATCTGCTTGTTGCTGGGATACGACGACTCGGCGGTTGCGCCAGTGGTCGACCAGGACGATGGCAGTGCCGGCGGCGCAGTTGGGAATGGGAGTGCGCTTGCACAAGCGCCGACGAGCGATAGCGACGCTATGCCCTCTCTTGCCCAGGCGCCGGGTGGCGCGGATCAACCTGCTCTCGCAGCAGCCCCTGTGGTGGCCGCCGGTGATGATGCAGGAATCGTATTCGACGGTGGCCAGCTCGCTTCGATCAACATCTTCGCCGAAGTTCCGCGTGAACCGTTCGGCATCGACATCGTGGCGCTGGCATCTGCCGCTATACCAATCATCGAAACCGCGCTGGAAGGTCGGGTCCAGCGCCCTGCAGAAGAGACGCCTCCAGCAGGACAAGGTGGCCTGCTCGACGAGCAGGCTACCCGAGTGTCGTTGAACAGTATCGCCTTGGGTCTTGGGGCGCCCGCCGCTGAAGCAGGTGCAATGGTGGAGAACATCATCCAGGCCGCGACGCAGGGCTCCGAATACCCGGTTCCTCCTAAGCCTGAGAAAGCGGGCAAGGACCAGGAAATGGAGGATGTCATGAGCAACCTGGAGTCGCTGATTGGGGGGCGTGCATGAGCATTGAGTTGGCCATGTCCCGCCGAGATTTGCTGAAACGCTCTGTAGTGGCTGGGATCACCGGCATGGGGGCCTTCACTTTCAGCGCCCCGTTGCTCGCTTCAACCGGCTTGCTGCTGCCTGCCAATTACGCGAACCAGGCGGACGCAGCGGCATTCTGGGCAAAGCCTCGGGTGTTGAACCTCTATCGGCCATCTACCGGCGAGCACAAGCAGATCTGCTACTGGCGAGATGGCCACCTCGATTTGGCTGGATACCGCGAGGCCTGCCACATGCTGCGAGATGTCCGTGCAGGCAAGGCTACGGAGATCGATTTGCGGCTGCTCAACCTCCTCCGGGGTCAACAGGGATGGCTGGAGCTTGCCTATGGCTTCAAAGAGCCCTACCAGGTCAACAGTGGATATCGGACGAAGGAAACCAACGAGGCTACAGAGGGTGCAGCACGGGACTCGTACCACACGAAGGGGCAAGCGTGCGACGGAAAGTTCCCGAGCCTTCCGATCGAATATCAGGGTCGCCTGATGTCAGCTTTCCGTACTGGCGGGGTGGGCTTCTACATAAACCGTCAAAAATTTATTCATTCCGACGTAGGGAGGGTTCGATATTGGGTACGTTAGTCGGCAAAGTGCTATCACCCATTGCTCTGGCTGCTTTTGCAAGCCATGCTGCCGCCGCCGAAACGGCTGAGGTGACTCCCGTGGAGTCCTACCTCATGTCCAAGGGGAACATGATCGTTCAGGCGTTCCCAGCGGCTTCTGGTATGAAAGGGATCGTTGTCGATAACGGTGCCGAAAAGCGCTTGTTCTACGTCACGCCCGATGGCAAAAGTCTGTTAGCCGGTGTGATGTTCGATACACAAGGCGCCAATCTTACCAGCGTGGATCTGGCTCGTACTGCGAGTGTAGAACCGGTTCCGCAGAGTAGTCAGTCCGCAGACAGTCTGGCTCATGCTTGGAAGCAGGCCGAGCAGCTGAAATGGCTGGCGGAGGGGGATGCTGATCGCGTGATGTACGCCTTCTTCGATCCGAACTGCGCGTACTGCCACGAGTTATGGGGCATGCTCCGGGCGCCGGTTGCCGCAGGTGACGTTCAAGTTCGCTGGATCCCGATTTCCATTCTCCGGGCGTCGAGCAACGAGTTGAACGCAGCGATCTACCAGCAGGCAGCTACCGAAGGCGTGCTGATCCCGATGGCTGAGATGGCGAAGCGTCAGCTGCAGCCGGCGACAGTCACCGAAGACATTCGCCAAAACCTTGCGGACAACCTGGCTCTATTCCGCCAGGCGGGGTTTCGAAGAACTCCGATGATTCTTTACCGGGACCGGGACAAGGGCCAGGTAAAGGTATTTGAAGGTGCGCCACTTCCCCAGGAGCTGGCGGTGATGCTCAAAAAAGAGTAGCGACCAAGCTACCAATAATGAACACTTCCTCTGCGCGGCCTACCAGCATCTAGGTCGCGCTAGCTTCAAGGAACACGTGACGATGGAAAACGCAAAAGAAGTATTCGACGGACTCATTCAAACAGTTGTCTCGGAGGCCTTGCTGGCCGACGCCATTGAGCAGTATGCCGAGGTGGAGATCGCTGATCCGAATGAGCGTGAGGAATTCGTTGAGACGTACTCCGACGAGACATACCAGCCCGTGGTTCGGAAAGCAGTTTTGGATGTGGTGGTGGCTGTCGCGGCCGCTGATCGCCTCGTCGAAGACGTCGCCTTCCGGATGGTTGTCGGAATGCTGGAACCTGAGGAAAGCAATGAGGTGATTCGAGCCATGAAGCTCGTCATGCTGGACAAGATTACTGAGGACGCCTTGTCCGATATGGATGATCTTGCAGGCCTCAAATTCAAAGGTCGCATGGACTACTTCCGTACCTGCATCGGCTAAGTCCCGCCTAAAGCGCTCCCCCTTCCCTTACCGGCTCCGGCGCACCATGTGCTTCCCAGATGGAGCTGGCCTTCTTTTCTTGGCATCCTGCCAGGCCCGGCGACGGGTCTTTTCGCGCTCAAAATTGACTATCGTTTGTTTTTAAACGCCTCAGTTAATAGAATCATGGTGATTTCCCCCTAGATGGAGACTGCCATGAGCGATACCGCCAACACCAATACACAGAAGATCCTGCCTGAAGTCGGCGCCCGTGATATCCCCCACGACGATCTGGGCTGGCAGGAAGTCCGTGACCTCGGGCTGGACGCCGTCCCGGGCGATCTGCAGGATGCCGAAGATCTGGACGGGGAGTAAGGCTGATGGCCCTGATCAAACGCCTTCGTCCCAGCGATTCGGCGACACAGGCGCCGCCGGCCCATGCTCCTGTAGCCTCTAACAATGCCAGCCGGCAGGACACGAAGCTTTCTTTGTTGCAACTGGAGGCCATCAGGGTCTTCCGCACCCTGAAAGGCCGAAGCTGGAAAGCCGAGCTGAACAACTGCTGGAGTCGCTCCAGCTACCCAGGCCTTGGGACTCAGCATGCGGCCGTTCTGCAGCAGCTTAGAAACGAGTTTGGCCCTGAGTGGCTGCAAAAATTCAGCGTCAGTCAGCAACAAGATGCGCTGTATAAGGCTGCGCAAGAAGCGCTGCAGGTCGAAGAGTTACTCCGACACGATTCCAACGCCACGTCTGAGCAGATTTCCAGGGTCAAGGATGATCGTAAGACGGCAGAAGCGACTGCCATGCTGTGGGAGCGCGGCGATGATCGGAGCTTTAGCGCCGATGGCCCGTCGGTCCGCTTGAGCATGAGCGATGAGGCGCCGGCAGCCTCGTCGTCACCGGCATTGCCATCCAGCCCTCCCCCGATCGAGGAGCCGATTGATCCCCTCGAAGCAGCAGCCGAACCTGGTCGACGGAAGGGCGCTGGAGCTGGGAAAAAAGGGAAGCACGAGCGAGGTGCGCCTCGTGACCACTACCAAGAGGTGACGGATCAGATCATATCCGCCATCGAAGCTGGAGCAGAGCCTTGGCGATGCGAGTGGGATAACACACCGCGATGGCCGATGAATCCCGTAACCGGCAAGCCCTATCATGGCATCAACGTGATGCTACTTCTTTCGCAGGGTTACCAAGAGAACCGGTGGTGCTCCTACAAGACCGCGCAAGCTCAAGGCTGGCAAGTCCGTGGCGGTGAAAGCGGCTCCAAGATCTACTTCTACAAGCGTCTCACCAAGGAAACCGGCGAGCTGAGTGCGACCGGCGAACCAGAAGTTCGCGTCATACCGCTTCTTCGCAGTTACTCGGTTTTCAACCTGGCACAAATGGACGGGGCTCCTGAGCTGGAGACCACTGGCCGCGGAGAGAAGCTGCTTTCATCCGAGACTCGGGATATCTGCGAGGAGATCATTGAGGCTTGCGGGGCCGACATCGTCCATGGCTTCCGCCGCGCAGGCTACTCCCCTTCCGAGGACAGGATCTATATGCCCGACAGGGAGTCGTTCTCCTCCGACGCCGAGTACTACACCACTCTGCTGCACGAGATCGCACACTGGTCAGGTCACGAAAGTCGCCTAGCTCGTGAGTTCGGGCCCAGCCGCGACTCAGATGAATATGCTCGCGAGGAACTGCGTGCGGAGATGGCCAGCGCCATGATGGCCATGCGGCTTGCGCTGCCCGGAAGCGTCGATGGGCATGCGGGCTACGTCGACCACTACCTGCAGGTCCTCCGCAACGACAAGAAGGAGATTTTCCGTGCCTCGCGTGATGCGGAGCGAATGGCTCGATATGTACTCAGCTTCCATCCCGACTTCCGTGAGGAATTCGAGGCAGAACACCGGGACCAGATGACGGCCGCGGTTGCGGCAGGCGCCCCGGATGACATTTTCGACGCCAGTGACTTCGACTTCGAGCCGGACTTAGAGCTTGAAGGTCCTCGTCCTTAACACAGGTACACAGACATGTTGAACAGTATCGACGACGTTCTGGCGCACTGGCCTGCAGAGGAGCACTGGCCAGTCACCGGAGTACGCGACCGGGTGACGGATCTCCTGCAGCGCTTCGATGATCTGGAGCAGCTGCATCGTTTCTGGACGACGGTACGGGAAATGCGTTTTCCCGGCACCTATGGTCAGACTCCCTGGCCTTTCTCGTGTCGATTGGCCCACTTGACCTTTGATGTCGCAAATCCTCATCAGAAGCTGATGGATGACATCGAGCGCTACCGTGATTCGAGTGACAGCTCCCTGGTCGAGAGCTGTCATGAGGAGCTGCGAGCCCTCATGGCGCTTGAAAACAGGATGATCGTCCAGGATCCGCATCGGCGATTCGCGGACCGGATTTTTCGAGCACTCGGGCAGGGCCTTCAGCAGGGTGTGAAACCCGTGCAGCTACCAGGTGGTCATGTGTTGGCCGCCCCCCATTACGCGGCGCTCGTGTGTGATGGGATAGGCCCGCAGACGGTGCCCATGTGCGCCGTGCTCGCATTGTCACCGAAGCTCCTGGATAGCGAAGTGGGGGTTTGGGGAGCAATGGAACCAAAAACCAACGTAAGCTCTGAATCCCACCGTAAAGGGGCTTTCCGATCTCCAGCTCACCCGCCAGGCATTACTCTCTGATCAGTGCCTCGATGATCGGGCAGATCGTTCCGCCGTCTCCCGCATCACATTGCTGCACCAGTTCGCCTAACAGTTGCTGCATGACGACCAAGTCGGCCATCTTCTGCTCGATCAACGCGAGCTTGCGTGCAGCCCGTGCTCGCGTTTCGGCACAGGCGCACGACTCATCCAGCGTCAGCAGTCCACCGACTTCCGAGAGCGTGAAACCCAGCGCCTGAGCCCGCTTGATGAAACGCAGTCGCTTCACCATGTCCACCGGATAGCGCCGATGGCCACCCAAGGGTTTGGCTGGTTCATCCAGCAGCCCGCGTCGCTGGTAGTAGCGGATCGTCTCGACGTTCACCCCGGCGGCGTCTGCCAGCTTGCCAATGGTCAGCTCTGTGGCCATCACTTTCTCCTTGATTCCGTACTTTGGTACGGAGTTTAGAATAGCACCTAGGCAATCAGGCTCAGGAGATGGGAATGGGGATGCAACTCACCGGGAAAGGCTCGCTGGTCGCGAGTTCGCTGACCGCCATCGGTGCGTCGGTGTGCTGTGTCGGGCCACTGGTGCTGTTGGCACTCGGTGTCGGCGGTACGTGGGTGGGCGCTCTGACCATGATGGAGCCACTACGCCCCCTCTTCATCGGGTTGACTCTACTGTTCCTGGGATTGGCATTCCGCAAGCTCTACCTGGTGCCACAGGTTTGTACGCCAGGTACACCCTGCGCCGATCCGCGCACGCTCGTGCGACAGCGACTCGTGTTCTGGATCGTCAGCGTGCTGCTGCTCGGCCTATTGGCCGTGCC
This sequence comes from Stutzerimonas stutzeri, assembly GCF_024448935.1. Lineage (GTDB taxonomy): Bacteria > Pseudomonadota > Gammaproteobacteria > Pseudomonadales > Pseudomonadaceae > Stutzerimonas > Stutzerimonas stutzeri_AO. The sequence continues at coordinate 4,972 of NZ_JAMOIE010000051.1, read as the reverse complement.
GTGGCTCGCCCCGCTGTTCTACTGAAGGAGATTAACCATGCGCAAACTGCTGATCGCCGTGCTTTTCGCCTTGCCCTTCGTGGCGCTGGCGGCTCCCCCGAAAACCGTCACGCTCGACGTGCAGAACATGACGTGCGGACTCTGTCCGATCACGGTCAAGAAGTCGCTGGAGAAGGTGTCCGGCGTGAGTGACGTCCAGGTCAATTTCGACCAGAAGACGGCGACCGTCACCTACGATCCCGATAAGGCCCAGCCCGAGGCACTGACTGAGGCGACCGCGAACGCGGGATACCCCTCCACAGTGCAGAAGTGAGGTCACGATGAGCGCCATTGTCCTTGAGTCCGTGCTGACTTGCCCGCGCTGCGGCTTCGCCAAGCCGGAAACCATGCCCACGGACGCCTGCCAGTTCTATTACGAGTGCAGCAACTGCAAGGCGCTGCTGCGCCCCAACCCAGGGGATTGCTGCGTTTTCTGTTCGTTCGGCTCGGTGAAGTGCCCGCCGATCCAGCAGCAGCTTGGGTGTTGCTCATAGCGTTTAGGGGGATCACAGGTCGTCGTCTGGATTACGCAGTGGCCGCAGCTCGCCGCGCGCAACTTCTTCCGGTACCGCAAAGGAATACCGCCCGAGCATGTTGATGTGCTCGTAGATCAGCGGCGATAGCCGGGCCAAATCCTCTTCCAGCACTGGATAGCCGTGCTGCTTGAGCCGTTCCACGGCCGCCGTCATGTAGAGGGTGTTCCACAGCACGATGATGTTCACCACCAGGCCCAGAGCACCGAGCTGGTCTTCCTGGCCTTCGCGGTAGCGCTGGCGGAGCTCGCCGCGTTTGCCGTGGAACACGGCGCGGGCCAGGCTGTGCCGGCCTTCGCCTCGGTTCAACTGGGTCAGGGTGGCGCGGCGCTTGGACTCGTCGTCGATATAGGTCAACGTGTGCAGAGTCTTTTCGATCCGCCCGAATTCGGCCAGCGCCTGGGCCAGCCGGGTGGGTCTATCTCCCGTTTGCAGCGTGCGCATGATGCCAGTCGCCGGCACCCGGCCGAGTTTGAGCGAGCCGGCCAGGCGCAGCAGGTCGTCCCAGTGCTCGGCGATCAGGTCGAGTTTGACCGACTGGCGGGCCAGCCCGTTGAGCTTGCCGTAGTCCGCGTCCGGGCGCGTGCGCCAGAAGCGGGTACCGCCGACATCGGCCAGCCGCGGACTGAAGTGGTAGCCAAGTAGGCGGAAGAGCCCGAACACCACATCGCTGTAGGCCCCGGTGTCGGTCATGATTTGCGTCGGCTGCAACTCGGTCTGCTGTTCCAGCACGACCGCCAGCAACACCAGGCTGTCGCGCAGCGTGCCGGGCACGGTGATGGCGTTGAGGCCGGAGAATTGGTCGGAAATCAGGTTGTACCAGGTGACACCCCGGCCGGTGCCGAAATACTTCGGATTGGGGCCGGCATGCACGGTGCGCACCGGTACGACGAAGCGCATGCCATCGGCGGAGGCGACCTCGCCGCCACCCCAGACTTGGGCCAGTTCCAGTTGGCTTTGCGCTCCGACCAGGATGGCGTTAGCCGCTGACAGGGTGTCGTCGCGGATATAATTCTGGCTGACCCAGGACAGCCGGTCACGGCGCAGCGCCGGGTTGTCGGTGCGGATCAAGGGCTCCAGGCCGGTGTTGCAGGCCCCGCCCAACAGCACCGCGCAGAGGCTGGTGACCAGGTTGTCGGCGCGTGCATTGCGTTCGGAGACATGGGTGAAGGCCTCGGAAAAGCCAGTGCGGGCGGCGATTTCCAAGAGGATTTCCGGCAGATCGACACGCGGCATCAGGTCAGACACGGCCGCCCGCAGTTGCAGCAACGAGCAGGGCTCGTCCAGCTTGTCCAGCGCCCCGAGCGACAGTTCGGTCTTGCCCTCGGTGTTCTCGCTCAGTTGAATCGCCGGGTTGTCGGGCAGGCGCGCGGCTACTGCCAGCCAGGTTGCATCCAGCTCGACGGACAAGGCGTCCAGGGTGGTTTTGGCGTCGATGGTCAGGCCCAGTGACCGGCAGATGATCGGTCGCGCCGCCAGCCATTCGGCACCGTCGAGCAGGCCAAGGCGCGGGTCGGCATAGCGCCAACTGGGCGAGACGAAGACATCGCGGCGGCGCAGGGCCGTGCGCAGCGCATCGAGCGTGCAGAACACATAGGCACCCATGTCGAGGGAGCCATCTTCGCGGGTGATGTGCTTCTGCCAAGCCTTGGCCACGATCTCCTGCGGCGCGTCATCCTCTGGCTTCCGGCGCGGCAGGTTCAGTTGCAGCCACTCCAGACTAGCCGCCACGCCCTTGCCGGCCGGGCTGAAGCCGAAGCGGATGTGCTTGAGCAGGTCGGGCAGGAAGCGGCGCACGCTGCGGTAGCGCGCTTCCAATGCAAGAAAATAGACGTCATCTACCGGGCGGATCAGCGCGTTGACCTCTTCCAGGGCCTTTTCCAGGGTGGTCCTCGGCAGGTCGTTGAACAGCCGGGCGCGCACGTTGTCATCGCTGATCGAGCTGTCCAGCACGACCTTGCACGCGGCGGCGAGCGTCGCGGCCGACCGATCCAGGTCTTTCAGGCTGCGCATGCGGGCTTTCTTGTCGGCCTTCTCCGCGTTGCTGAACAGGTCGCGCAGCAAGGCCTCCAGGACTTCCAGTGCGTCGTCGTGCGCAGTCGCCTCCAGGCAGAGTGCGAAGGCCACCAGTGTCGCCATCCGCCGCGACGCCGGCAGCCGATTAATCGCGGTGACCTTGGCCGTGTTGGCGAAGCGGGCCAGGGCGGCGATACGGCTGGGAGGGATGTGCGCCGCCGCCGGCAAGGTGATGCCGATGCCGCGCACGTCATCGAGCCGGCGCAGTGCCCGAATCAACGCGGGGCCACTGACCATGACCGGGCCGGAGCGCAATTGATCCAGCCGGGAGCTGCGGTTGCCTTCGGCCACCGTCAGCAAGTCTTGCAGTTGCAATCGCTGTTCCTCAGTCACGCTGCGGCCCAGCGTAAACCAGAGGCGTTCTTCGACCCGACTGCGCAACTGGGCGATAAAGCGCTCTAGCAGCCTGTTGAAATTCGCCGCGATGATTACGTCCACTGCTTCTGGCAGCAGCGGTCGCGCTCGTTTACTTCCCGTTTAGGGCACCAATCGATGGAAATAGTCCGATTTGGCGTGCTCCAGGCGCACCTTCCCCGTCAACGCGCTCATGCCATTGAGCCTGTAGCCAGCAGCTTCGGCAGGCGTACCAGGTTGCTTGCCGCCATGGCCAGCTGGAACAGCGCGTCGACACGCTCAAGTCCGCGTTGCTTCACCTGGCGCAGGCCTGCCGCCGCCTTGAGCCAGCCGAAGTGGGTTTCGATCCAGGCGCGAATCTTCAGGCTCAGACCATAGCCGGCGTGGCGCGTGGTACGGCCATCGATGGCGCTGCGCCGACCATTGGTGTTCTGCGCAACATGGGGTGTCACGCCGAGGGCACGACAGGCGGCCACGAAGTCTGCCGTGTCGTAAGCCTTGTCCGCGGCCAAGGTGCGTCGACGGCGACCACCCAGCTTGCTCAGCATCGCCAGCGCGGCTTCGCGTTCGCCATGGCCACCGGCCAGAGTCACATGAGCACTGCGCACCAGGCCACTGCGGTGTTCCATCAGCACATGCCCCATGTAACTCAGCTGCGCGCCGGTGTTGTGGCTCTTGCGGTACAGCCGGGCATCCGGATCGCTGGTCGAGGCGTGGGTGTCGTTGCTGCGCTTGTGCCCCTTGAAGTCCGGCGGGGCATTGCGCGGGCCGGGGCCCGGGTCGTCTGGCGTATCATCCTTGGGACGGAAACTCTTCTGAGAGGCCCAGGCTTGCAGCAATGTGCCGTCGACCGAGAAGTGCTCATCCGAGATCAGCCCCTGTTTCTCTGCCAGGCGCACCACCTCGCTCAGAAATTCGGTGGCCACGGCCTGGGCATTGAGACGGTCACGGTTCTTCGAGAAGACCGAGTGATCCCACACCGGATCATCGATGGCCAAGCCGACGAACCAGCGGAACAGCAGGTTGTAGCCCAGTTGCTCCATGAGCATCCGCTCGCTGCGCAGCGAATAGAACAGCTGCAGCAACTGCGCCCGCATCAACTTCTCGGGGGCAATCGAGGCGCGGCCGGTGTCGGCATACAAGGTGTCGAACAGGGCGCTCATCCGCTGCAGAGCGGTGTCTGCCAGCTTACGGATGGCGCGCAGGGGGTGAGTCGCTGGCACGAAGTCATCGAGCTTGGCGACAGTGAACAAGGATTCCTGAGTGATATCGGCGCCACGCATGGAAATCGGGGTTCCCGGCAGATTGGAGCCGATATCGTAAACCTTACACGGCAAAGTCAGACAGGCCGTAGGCGAATTTCAACAAGCTGCTAGTTGAGACACACCAGGCAGGAGGACTTTCTGTGTGAACAGCCACGAGGTGGCTCGCTCAAACAGCACTCCCGGCCGGTCGGTGCCCGTCCAGCAGAGGGCATACAGCCAGCGGCTCAAGCGAAAGCCGATGCCCGGATCGGTGAAATGACGATAGCCAAAGCGGTTCTGAATATCGGTGGCATGTATCCAGCGGCGATGATCGCTATAGCGCTGGAGGCAGTCGGGGTCTGGAATCGCCAGTTGTCGGCAAAGCACCTGCAGGACTTCCACCGGCACGGCGGCGGGCTTGTCCGGCAGAACGCCAACGAAGCGGACGGTGGTCAGCAGAACGGCATAACCCAGACGGTTATGGCTACCCCGCAGCACCTGGATGGCTTCACGGTCTTCATCGCTCAGGTGGAAGTAACGTTCCAGCTCTTCACGGCTGGGCGAATCAACATAGCGGCCAAAACCGTCGCGTTGCTCTTGAGTCAGAAAACCGACCGGCATTGATCACAGCACCTCGACGCAGAACACGGCGGGCGTGACGATCCGCGTGCGTTCGATGTGCCCGCGTTGCAGCAGGCCGGCGCGGCGATCACCGGTTACCAGGTA
>NZ_JAMOIE010000050.1 GCF_024448935.1 Stutzerimonas stutzeri | reverse complement strand
GAGTTCCTCGAGCACGCCAATGAAGAACAAGAGCACGCCGACCGTCTGGCCGAACGCATCGTTCAGCTCGGTGGTGCCCCGGACTTCAACCCGGACAGTCTCACTGAGCGCGCCCATGCGCAATATGCCGAGGGAAACGGCCTGCGAGACATGGTGTTCGAGAACCTCGTGGCGGAGCGCATCGCGATCGACAGCTACCGCGAGATCGTCCAATACATCGGGGATAAAGACCCAACTACGCGGCGCATCTTCGAGGACATCCTCGCTCAGGAGGAAGAGCACGCCGACGACATGGCCGGTCTGCTAGATGGAATGAACTGACGTACGCAGCTGTGGCTGCCCCAAAAAAAAAGGCCACCCAATAACCCAATATAGGTGGCCTCAAAAAAGGAAAGAGAATGCAGCTCAGCCGGCCGCTGCCGGACGCATGTAGGAGATCGGTGCGGTCTGGGACGCTTCGAACGTCACCATTTCCCACGCATCCTTCTGCTCCATCAAGGTGCGCAGCAAACGGTTGTTCAAGGCATGTCCGGATTTAAAGCCGCGGAATTCGCCGATCAGGCTGGTACCCAGCAAGTAAAGATCACCAATTGCATCGAGAATCTTGTGTTTCACGAACTCGTCCTCATAGCGCAGGCCGTCTTCGTTAAGCACATGGTCTTCATCGACCACGATGGCGTTTTCGACGCTTCCACCCAGGGCCAGGTTGTGCGAGCGAAGGAACTCGATGTCGCGCATGAAACCGAAGGTTCGCGCACGGCTGACTTCCTTGACGAAGGAAGTACTGGAGAAATCCACGCTGGCGGTCTGGGTGCGACCGCGAAAAACCGGATGGTCGAAATCGATCTCGAAACTCACCTTGAAGCCTTCGAATGGCAGGAATGTGGCGCGCTTGTCGCCATCCTCCACCGAAACCTCGCGGATGATGCGGATGAACTTCTTGGGCGCGTCCTGCTCCTGCAGTCCGGCCGATTGAATCAGGAACACGAAGGGCCCGGCGCTACCGTCCATGATCGGCACTTCCGAGGCGGAAAGCTCGACATAGGCGTTGTCGATGCCCAGCCCAGCCATCGCTGAAAGCAAATGCTCCACCGTATCGACTTTGACGTCACCGCTGACCAGCGTAGTCGACATGGTCGTCTCGCCAACATTCTCGGCCCGCGCGGCAATCTGCACAGGCGGGTTGAGATCGGTGCGACAGAACACGATTCCGGTGTCCACGGGAGCCGGCTTCAGGGTGAGGTAAACCTTCTCACCCGAGTGCAGGCCGACGCCAGTGGCGCGAATGATGTTCTTCAAGGTGCGTTGTCTGATCATGGCTTGTTTTCGCTAGTACACTGTTGCGAATGGTTTCCAACAAAGGCGGCGATCATAGCAGAACCCAACTTTGCTGAATACCAATCACCCCGATAGCCCCGATAAACCCAATCAATCAGCCTGACGACGCAAGAACGCCGGGATGTCCAGGTAATCCAAGTCCTCCTGAGGATTCATCTTCGCCGCGGTAGCCGCTGCGTGGGCCTGATTACGCATCACGGTCGGGCGGTCCAGGTCACGATAGTTCACCGCAGCCTGATCCTGGCGCGCGCCTGAGGCGGCCTGGGGCGCGACGGCTGCAGTCTGCAGGATATTGTCCACAGCCTTGACCGGCTTCTCTTTGCGCGGTCCGAGACCCGTGGCCACAACCGTCACGTGTAGCTCCTCCAGCATATCGGGGTCGATCACGGCACCGACCTTGACGGTCGCCTCGTCGGAGGCGAACGCCTCGATGATCTCACCCACCGCAGCGTACTCGCCCAGGGAAAGGTCCAGACCAGCGGTAATATTGACCAGAATGCCACGCGCGCCCTGCAGGTTGACGTCTTCCAGCAGCGGGTTGCGGATCGCAGCTTCGGTGGCCTCGCGAGCGCGGTTCGGACCGGTGGCACAACCAGTCCCCATCATGGCCATGCCCATCTCGCCCATGACCGTTTTAACATCAGCGAAGTCGACATTCATCAGGCCCGGACGCTGCATGATGTCGGAGATGCCGCGCACGGCACCGGTGAGCACATCGTCAGCCTTGGCGAAGGCGGAAAGCAGACTCGCATCCTTGCCGAGGATGGTCAGCAGCTTTTCGTTGGGGATGGTGATCAGCGAGTCGACGCACTCGGACAGCTGGCGAATGCCTTCGTCGGCGACCTGCATGCGACGGCGGCCTTCGAACGGGAACGGACGGGTCACGACCGCAACGGTGAGAATGCCCATTTCCTTGGCCACCGAGGCGATGATCGGCGCGGCGCCGGTGCCGGTACCGCCACCCATGCCGGTGGTGATGAATACCATGTCGGCGCCCTGCAACACCTCGGCGATGCGCTCGCGGTCATCCATCGCGGCCTGGCGCCCGACATCAGGATTGGTGCCGGCGCCCAGCCCCTTGGTAATGGCCGAACCCAACTGCAGTACGGTCCGCGCTTCGATTTTCTTCAGCGCCTGAGCATCGGTGTTGGCGCAGATGAATTCCACGCCTTCAACGTTGTTGCGCACCATGTGATTGACGGCGTTGCCGCCGCCTCCGCCTACTCCAATGACCTTGATCACTGCATTTTGCGGGGTATGATCTACGAGTTCGAACATTTCCCTCTCTCCTTCCAGCTTTCTAGTTTTAGGTACAGCCGCACTGCTCAGAAATTGCCCTGGATCCAGCTCTTGAGCCGGTCCACGACAGATGTTTTGGGTTCTTCGGCGAAATTGCCGAGACCGGACAGGGATGCGCCGTCGGTCTGCTTGCGCATCCCGTACAGCAACAGGCCCACGGCCGTTGAATAGATGGGATTGCGGACCACGTCCGCGAGTCCTTTGACGCTATGAGGTACGCCGAGGCGCACCGGCATGTGGAAGATTTCTTCTGCGAGTTCGACGGCGCCTTCCATCTTGGCTGTACCGCCTGTGAGAACGATCCCCGCCGGAACCAGATCCTCGTAGCCGCTGCGACGCAACTCGGCCTGAATCAAGGTGAAGAGCTCGTCATAGCGCGGCTCCACGACTTCGGCCAGAGCCTGACGTGAGAGTTCCCGCGGCGGCCGCTCGCCGACGCTCGGTACCTTGATGGTCTCACCGGGCCCCGCCAGCTTGGCCAGTGCGCAGGCGTAGCGGATCTTGATCTCCTCCGCATACTGAGTCGGCGTGCGCAGCGCCATGGCGATGTCATTGGTGACTTGGTCACCTGCGATCGGAATGACAGCGGTGTGCCGGACAGCGCCTTCGGTGAAGATGCAGATATCGGTCGTGCCGCCACCGATATCCACCAGGCAGACGCCCAGCTCTTTCTCGTCATCGGTCAGCACGGCATGGGCCGAGGCGAGCTGTTCCAGGATGATGTCGTCAACCTCCAGACCACAACGGCGTACGCACTTTTCGATGTTCTGCGCCGCATTGACCGCACAGGTGACCACATGGACCTTGGCTTCCAGGCGTACCCCGGACATGCCCAGGGGTTCGCGCACGCCCTCCTGGTTATCGATCACGTAATCCTGCGGTAGCGTGTGCAGCACCCTCTGATCGGCCGGGATCGCCACAGCCTGTGCAGCGTCGAGCACACGTTCGAGGTCGGCGCTGCTGACTTCACGATCACGGATGGCAACGATGCCGTGCGAGTTGAGGCTGCGGATATGGTTGCCAGCCAGGCCGACGAACGCAGAGTGGATGCGGCAGCCCGCCATCAGCTGAGCTTCTTCAACGGCGCGCTGGATCGACTGAACGGTGGACTCGATATTGACCACCACGCCTTTTTTCAAGCCACGCGACGGATGGGTGCCGATCCCGACGATCTCGAGCTCGCCATCGGGCGTCACTTCGCCCACCAGCGCCACCACCTTGGAGGTGCCGATATCGAGACCGACGATCATCTTGCCGCTTTGCACGCTAGACATGTGTTTCATTCCTCAATTCTTCGCAACGACGGCTTCGTCCGTCGCGGTCGGGCTCGGCTCCCGCCACGCAACGGCCAGGCCGTTGGCGTAGCGAAGGTCGATCCGCGCAATTTTGTCGCTCTCCTGCGCCAGCTCTTGCTGGTAGATGGCAGTGAAGCGCCGCATTTTTTCGATTATCTGGTCTCTTCCCAGGAGCAGCTCAACGCCCTGCTTGGTCGTCGCGAACCAGCTGCCCCGCGCACGCAACTCCAGGCGGGCGATAGAAAAACCGAGCGGCCGCAGCATCTGACTGAGCATCTGATACTGCTGCATGACCCGTTGCTGGGCCCGCTTCGGACCATACAATTGCGGCAAGTGTTCATACCGTGTCAGATCATTGGGCGCGAAGGCCTGACCGTTGTTGTTCAGTAGCGCCTCATCGCCCCAGCGAGCGATAGGCAGCTGTTCGTCGAGCCGCACCATGATCTCGTCAGGCCAGATCCGGCGCGCCTCGACACGTGCGATCCACGGCATTTGCTCAAGGTCGCGACGCAAAGCGTCGAGATCAACCTTGAAGAAACTGGCCTCGACGAACGGCGCCATGCGTGCCTGTACCGCCTGTTGATCGACATAGGTCAGCTCGCCCCGCACGCTGACCTTGGCGATCGGCCGGTCGGCATAGGGCGCAAGATGGCCGCCCAGTTGGTAAAGCCCCACGACCAGGACCAGCAACAGGACCGGCCACAGGGCACGCTTGAGCGAACCCAGGCTCGGCCGCTGCAAGCGCGCCGAAAGCGGCTCGCGCTGTACCAGGCGGCTCGCACCCCGCTGTACCGGCTGGCGTGAAGCGCGGCCGGTGGCGGGTTGAGTGTGACGCAGCGTGGTGATCATCGATCAGTTCCCCATCGCCAGGCTGGCATCCAGAATTGCCAGCACCAGTTGCTGGAAATCCAGCCCTGCTGCCCGCGCAGCCATTGGCACCAGGCTGTGATCGGTCATGCCCGGCACGGTATTGACCTCCAGGAGCCAGAAGGCACCCGCGTCGTCCTGCATGACATCGACCCGCGCCCAGCCCTGGACACCCACTGCTTCGCAGGCGCGAGCGGACAGGTCCTTCAGCTCCTGTTCTTTGGCCGCATCCAGCCCGCAAGGAATCCGGTACTGGGTGTCGTTGGCGACATACTTCGCGTCGTAGTCGTAGAAGCTGTGCGGCGTGCCCAGAGCAATCGGTGGGAGCACCGTGCCGCGCAGGGTGGCGATAGTGAACTCCGGCCCCTGGATCCATTGCTCGACCAGCACCTGCGAGTCGTAAGCACTCGCGCCGCGCCAGGCAGCGATAAGTTCGGCGACACCGCCGACCTTCGCCATTCCGATGCTCGAACCCTCATGCGCCGGCTTGACGATCAGCGGAAACCCCAGGCGATCGGCCGCGGCCCGGCAATCAGCCTCGCTGGCCAGCACGGCATGCCGCGGGGTCGGCAGACCGAGGCTCTGCCATACCTGCTTGGTGCGCAGCTTGTCCATGGCCAGGGCCGAGGCAAGGATGCCGCTGCCGGTATAAGGAATGCCGGCGCACTCGAGCAGCCCTTGCATGCTGCCGTCCTCGCCGCCACGCCCGTGCAGCACGATAAAGGCGCGATCAATGCGTTCGCTGCTCAACCGAGCCAACAGATGATCGTCAACGTCGATGCCGAACGCGTCGACACCGGCCGCTTGCAAAGCCGCGAGCACTGCCGCTCCAGACTTCAGCGAGACCTCGCGTTCGGCGCTCTTGCCACCGTAGAGCACGGCGACCCGGCCGAACGCCTGGGGGGCACGGGTCGATTGCAGGGCCCTCATTCGCTCTTCCTCGTGGCGCTCGCAGCGCCAGCAAACAGTGGACTGTTGATGAGTTGCGGAGCCAACCCGCCGATGTCGCCGGCGCCCTGGCACAGCAGAATGTCGCCCGGACGCAGCAGCGGCTTGACCAACGGAGCCAAGTCGACACCACGCTCGATGTAGATCGGGTCGAGTTGACCGCGCTGGCGGATGCTGTGGCACAGATGGCGGCTGTCGGCGCCAGGAATAGGGTCCTCGCCGGCTGGATACACCTCCATCACCAGCAACACATTCGCGTCGTTCAACACCTGCACGAAGTCGTCGTACAGATCCCGCGTGCGGCTGAAGCGGTGCGGCTGGTAGACCATGACCAAGCGACGCTCGGGCCACCCGCCCCGGACGGCCTGGATCACGGCGGCCACTTCACGTGGATGATGACCGTAATCGTCGACGAGCATCACACTGCCGTCTTCGACTGGTAACTCGCCGTAAACCTGGAAGCGCCGGCCGACCCCACCAAACTGGGACAAGCCCTGGACGATCGCCTCGTCGTCGATGCCCTCGTCAGTGGCGATGGCGATGGTTGCCAGGGCGTTGAGTACATTATGGTTGCCCGGCATGTTGACCGACACATCGAGCGCGCCGAAGCCGTCCCGCAGCACCGTGAAATAGGTGCGCATCCCTTCCTGACGAACATCGATCGCCCTTACGTCGGCATCTTCACGCATGCCGTATGTAGTGATAGGGCGTCCCACCTGCGAAATGATCTCGCGCACCACCGGGTCGTCGACACACAGCACCGCCAGCCCGTAGAACGGCAGGTTGTGCAAGAACTCGACGAAGGTCTTCTTCAGCTTGCCGAAGTCACCGCCATAGGTGCTCATGTGGTCGGCGTCGATGTTGGTGACGACAGCGACCATCGGCTGCAAATGCAGGAAACTGGCGTCGCTTTCATCGGCCTCGGCAATCAGATACCGGCTGGAACCCAGCTGGGCGTTGGTGCCAGCCGCGGTCAGGCGGCCGCCGATCACAAAGGTTGGATCCAGCCCACCCGCAGCAAACACAGACGCCAACAAGCTGGTAGTGGTGGTCTTGCCATGGGTACCGGCTACGGCAATGCCATGCCGATAGCGCATCAGCTCGGCGAGCATCTCGGCGCGCGGCACGACCGGTATTCGCTGCTCGAGCGCAAAGGCCACTTCCGGATTGGAAGCGTTGACCGCGCTGGAAACCACCAGTACATCAGCCCCAGCGACGTTCCCAGCCTGATGACCGATGAAAATGTGCGCGCCGAAATTCTGCAGACGCTCGGTGCTGGCCGAGGTTTTGAGATCCGAACCGGAAACGTCGTAACCCAGGTTCAACAGCACTTCGGCGATGCCGCACATGCCAACGCCACCCACCCCGACGAAGTGAATCCGGCGGATGCGGCGCATGCGCCGTACTTCGGCTTTGACCGCCGCCGGGGACTTAGCCATGGGCCACCTCCAGACAGGTATCGACGACGGTTCGGGTGGCGTTCGGCCGAGCCAGGCGACGTGCCGCGGCGCCCATGGCCTTGAGTTTTTCCGGCTGCATCATTACCTCGGTCAACTGCGCGGCCAGGGCGGCAGCATCGGTTTTTGCCTGAGGGAGAAGAACGGCGGCGCCTTCCTTCGCCAGATATTCGGCGTTACGGGTCTGGTGGTCATCGATCGCGTGGGGCAGTGGCACCAGAAACGAAGGCAGCCCGGCAGCCGCCAGCTCGCACACCGTCAGCGCGCCGGAACGGCAGATCACCAGATCGGCCCAGGCATAAGCCCGCGCCATATCCTTTATGAACGGGGCAACCTCAGCGTCGACACCCGCCGCGCCATAGCGCTCTTGAGTAATCTCGGCGTGCTGCTTGCCCGCCTGATGGAAGACCTCCGGACGCAGCTCGCCAGGCAGCTGGGCGAGCGCCTCCGGCAACAGCTTGTTCAGCGGTTCAGCACCCAGGCTGCCGCCTAGCACCAGCAGCCGTGGGCGGCGGCCGAGCAGCGTCTGTCTCGGCGTCTCGAGAAACAACTCATGGCGCACGGGATTACCGGTGGTGCGACGCTTCGAGCTTGCGCCGAATGTATTCGGAAACGCCTCGCAGACGCGCTGCGCAAAGGGCACCAGGCTGCGATTGGCCGTTCCGGCGACAGCGTTCTGCTCGTGAATCACCAAGGGGACCCCTGCCAACCTGGCGGCCAGCCCGCCCGGGCCCGTCACGTAGCCGCCAAGCCCGAGCACACAAACCGGACGGAGTTCGCGGATCACGCGCCGCGCCTGACCCAGCGAGCGCAGCAGCTGGAACGGCGCCTTGAGCAAGGACGCCAGTCCCTTGCCACGCAATCCGCTCACCTGAATCAGGTGCAGCGGCAACCCAGCCGCAGGCACCACTTCGTTTTCGATGCCTCGCGGCGTGCCCAGCCAGTGCACGCTATAGCCGCGGCTCTGGAACTCGTGAGCGCAGGCCAACGCCGGGAAGACATGTCCCCCGGTTCCGCCCGCCATGATCAAAACATTACCGCCCATGCGCGACCCCCTTGCCCTGGGGTGCAGGCGCCTCGGCAAAATCCTCTTCGCTGAATTCGGCATCTTCACTGCCCAGCACCGTGCGGCTTTCCCACTCGATGCGCAGCAGCAAGGCCATGCTGGCGCAGGTCACCACCAGCGAGCTGCCGCCATAACTCAGGAACGGCAAGGTCAGACCCTTGGTCGGCAACAGCCCGATATTCACGCCAACGTTGATCAGGAACTGACCGAGCCAAAGGAACGCAACGCCCCAGGCGATGTAGGCAGCGAAGAACTGACGCGCCCGCTCGGCCGCAAGCCCGATGTACAGGGCGCGAACACCAACGAAAGCGAACAGCAGGATGGTCAGCAGCGCGCCCACCATACCCAGCTCTTCGGCGAGCACGGAAAAGACGAAATCGGTATGCGCCTCGGGCAGATAGAACTGCTTTTGCACGCTGTTGCCGAGACCGACACCCAGCCATTCACCACGCCCAAATGCGATCAAGGCCTGCGTCAGCTGGTAGCCCGCACCGTACTGATCGGCCCAGGGATCGGTGAAGGTGATCAACCGCTGCAGTCGGTACTCCTGCGTCTGTACCAGAACGAACACCGCACCGACAGCGAGCAGAACCAGCAGGCTGAATCGAACCAGGCCGACGCCCCCGAGGAACAGCATGGCGACCGCCGCACCCATCATCACCACGGTTGCCCCAAAGTCCGGCTCAAGCAGGAGCAGCATGGCCATGGGAAGCAAAACCAGAAACGGCTTGAGGAAACCCCACAGGCTTTCGCGGACCTCTTGCTGGCGGCGCACCAGATAACCGGCGAGGTAAACCACGACGAACAGCTTGGCCAATTCCGATGGCTGCAGGTTGAAGGCGCCGAAGCCGATCCAGCGCATGGAACCGTTCACCTCGCGACCGATGCCTGGAATCAACACCAGGATCAACAGCACGAAGGCGCCGATCAGCAGCATCCAGTCCATCCGCTGCCAGGCTGAGAGGGGCAGCAACAGGACCAAGGCTGCGGCACCAAGCCCGAGCAGGAGGTACACCAGGTGGCGGATCATGTAATACATGGGATTGCCGGCATTCACCGCCGCGACTTCGGAGGACGCGGACGTGATCATGACCAAGCCAAGGCCCAACAACGCCAGGCAGCCGGCGAGCATCGGGAAGTCGAGGTCCAGACCGCGACGGCTGAACAGGGGCGAAGGCGCACTACGCAAGAATGCCAGCATCAGCTGAGCGCCCCCACCGCGGCGGCGAACTGACGTCCGCGATCTTCGAAATTCTCGAACATGTCGAGACTGGCACAGGCCGGCGACAGCAGCACCGCATCGCCGGGCTGGGCCAGCTTGGCGGCCAGCTCTACGGCGTCCTGGAGTGTCTGGACGCGGTGGATGGGTGCAGCCCCTTCAAGCGCAGCCGCGAGCTGCCGAGCATCGCGCCCCAGCAAGACAACGGCGCGGCACTGATGCGAGACCGGACTGTGCAGGGCCGAGAAATCGGCGCCCTTGCCATCACCACCGGCGATGAGCACCAACTCACCCGTGATGTCGCTGCCCAGCCCATCGATTGCGGCCAGAGCAGCTCCGACATTGGTCGCCTTCGAATCGTCGTAGTAGCTAACGCCCTTGCGCTCACCGACCCATTGGCAGCGATGGGCCAGCCCGCCGAAGTTTCGCAGGGTCGTCAGCATCGGCTCGAACGGGAGGCCGACAGCGTGACCGAGAGCCAAGGCCGCCAGCGCATTGGACTGGTTATGCGCCCCCGGCATCTTCAATTGGTTGGCCGGCATCAGTGCATCGAACTGGAAGGCGAGATACTTCTCGCCGTTTTCCTCGAACAACCCGAAGCCCTTGAAATCAGGCTTGCCGAGACCGAAGGACCAGCTGGGCAGATCATCTGCAACCAGCGGCCGACTGAGGCGATCGTCACGGTTGATCACAACCTGGCGTGCGCCGCGGAATATACGATGCTTGGCCTGGTGGTAGGCCGGCAGCCCGTCGTAGCGATCCATGTGGTCTTCACTGATGTTCAGACAGGTGGCGACCTCCGCATTCAGCTGATCCGTCGTCTCCAGCTGGAAGCTCGACAGCTCGAGGATATAGAGTTCGACATCGTCATTGAGCAGATCCAGCGCTGGCGTTCCGAGGTTCCCGCCGACCGCCACCTTGCGCCCGGCCGCAGCCGCCATTTCGCCGACCAGGCTGGTCACCGTGCTCTTCGCGTTCGATCCGGTGATAGCCACGATTGGCGCCATGGCTTCGCGCGCGAACAGTTCGATGTCACCGGACAGCTTCACTCCGTTGGCCGCGGCGGCCTGCAATGCCGGCGTGCTGAGCGGCAGGCCCGGACTTACCAACAGCTCGCTGGCGCGACTGAGGAACCGCGGATCGAGCGCGCCACACCGAACCTCGACATTCGGGTACAGCGCTTGCAGAGTGCCCAGCTCCGGTGGGTTCGCACGCGTATCGGCGACGGCAAACGGCACCCCGCGACTCGCCAGGTGGCGAACCAGGGACATGCCGCTCTTGCCGAGACCGACGACGATGCGGAACTGATCGGAAGCGATGAGCACTCTTTATTACCTCAATTTCAATGTAGCGAGACCGACCAGCACCAGGATCACCGTGATGATCCAGAAGCGCACGATGACCCGCGGTTCGGGCCAGCCCTTGAGTTCGAAGTGGTGATGGATCGGCGCCATGCGGAACACACGCTTGCCTGTGAGCTTGAACGAGGCGACCTGGATCATCACCGACAGGGTTTCCATCACGAAGACCCCGCCCATGATGAACAGCACCACCTCCTGCCGGACGATCACGGCAATGGTGCCCAGGGCCGCGCCAAGCGCGAGGGCGCCCACATCACCCATGAACACCTGCGCTGGATAGGTGTTGAACCACAGAAAGCCGAGCCCGGCGCCGATCAGCGCACCACAGAACACGATCAGTTCGCCGGCCCCCGGTACGTACGGAATCAGCAGGTAATCGGCGAAATTCACGTTGCCCGACAGGTAGCAGAAGATGCCCAGACCACCCCCAACCATCACGGTCGGCATGATCGCCAGGCCGTCCAGCCCATCGGTGAGGTTTACCGCATTGCTTGAGCCGACGATGACGAAATAGGTCAGCACGATGAAGCCGATCCCCAGCGGGATCTCGATGTTCTTCAGCAGCGGCAGTATCAAGGTGGTCTCGACCGGGGTCTGCG
The DNA here is from genome assembly GCF_024448935.1 of Stutzerimonas stutzeri. Lineage (GTDB taxonomy): Bacteria > Pseudomonadota > Gammaproteobacteria > Pseudomonadales > Pseudomonadaceae > Stutzerimonas > Stutzerimonas stutzeri_AO. Next base: position 24,828 of record NZ_JAMOIE010000050.1, on the reverse strand, counting down.
CGGTCATATAAAGGAAGATCGCCGCGCCGCCACCGAAGACCGACTGCCAGCAGTATTTCCAGCGACTCGGGAGGCCGCGAGAATTTTTCTCGATCACCTTGCGGTAGTCGTCGACCCAACCTATCGCACCGAACAGCAAGGTCACCGCCAGCACTACCCAAACATAACGATTAGACAGATCGGCCCAGAGCAATGTGCTCATGGCGATCGCGCTGAGGATCAGCGCCCCGCCCATGGTTGGCGTGCCGGATTTCGACAGGTGCGTTTGGGGCCCATCGGTGCGTACCGCCTGGCCGATTTGGCGCAGCTGAAGCGTACGGATCAGCCAGGGTCCCAACCACAGCGACAGGATCAGCGCGGTCAGTACGCCAAGAATTCCACGCAGTGACAGGTATTGAAAGACCGCGAAGCCCGTGTGGAACTGTTGCAGGTACTCGGCGAGCAGCAGCAGCATCAATGTTTCTCCATGCCGGACGCGGAAAGCGCTGCGACGACCTTGTCCATCGCAGCGCTCCGTGATCCCTTGATCAAAATGGTGGTCGCATTGCCTTGCTCCAGTCGCAAAGACTCGATCAGGCTCTGCTGATCGGCGAAATGGCGCGCGCCACGGCCAAAGGCATCGACGGCATGCTTCATCAGCGGTCCGACCGCAAACAAGGTGTCCACTTTGCCTGCGGCATAACTGCCGACCTCTCGGTGCCCCTGCTCGGCCCACGCGCCCAGCTCGCCCATGTCACCCAGCACCAGCACCGTGCGTCCGGCAAAGCCCGCCAGCACGTCAATGGCTGCGCAGACGGATGCCGGATTGGCGTTGTAGGTGTCGTCTATGAGGCGCACGCCGTTAGTCAGCATCTGCGCCACGCCTCGCCCCTTCACCGGCTGCAGGCTCTCGAGCCCGGCGACGATGTGCTGCCGCGAAACCCCCAACGCGCTGGCGGCCGCGGCGGCGGCCAGGGCATTGGCTACGCTGTGGCGTCCGAGCAAGTTCAGCTGGACGCGCACCGACCCGGTCGGCCCAGTCAGAACGAAATTGGGACAGCCGCGAAGGTCGTAGGCAATCGAAGCGGGGTGGATGTCGGCCAGCGGACTCGTTAACGCAAAGCTCACCACGCGCTTGCCCGCCACTCGACGCTGCCAAACCGGATAGGCGCGGTCGTCACGATTGAGCACGGCAACGCCCTTTGGGCCGAGGCCATCGAGAATCTCGCCCTTGGCCTCGACGATTTTCTCCGGACCACCAAATTCACCAACATGAGCCGTGCCCGCGTTGGTAATCAGGCTGACATCTGGCCGAGTCAGGCTGACGGTATAGGCAATTTCGCCGACATGTGAAGCGCCCAGCTCAATCACCGCAGCCTGGTGCTGCGCGCCCAACTCCAGCAGCGTGAGCGGTACGCCCAGATCGTTGTTCAGATTGCCGCGGGTGGCGAGAACCGCATCGCCGCCATAGACAGCGCGCAGGATGCTGGCAAGCAGTTCCTTGACGCTGGTCTTGCCACTGGAGCCGGTAATGGCCACGACCGGACCGTTGAACGCGTTGCGGTTCAATGCGCCCAGCTGGCCCAGAGCGATACGGCTATCGGCAACAACCAGCTGAGGCAACGAAACCTCTGGCACATGGCGCTCGACCAGCGCGGCGACGGCGCCCTTGGCGGCAACGTCCGCAAGGTAGGCATGGCCGTCGAAGCGAGGCCCGCTGAGCGCGATGAAAAGCTGCCCAGGCTCGATTGCGCGGCTGTCGGTGCTGACAGAGCTGAACGCGGCATCGGCACTGATCAACCTGGCTGACAACGGCTCGACCAGAGCACCAAGACGCTTGGCTTCAAGCATGGGAAACCCCCCAGACATCCAGGGCCGTCGAGGCCTGTTCGAGATCGGAGAATGGCAGGCGCTCGCCCTTTATTTCCTGGTAGTCCTCATGCCCCTTGCCGGCCAGCAACACCACGTCGTCAATGCCGCTGCTTGCAATACAGCGGGCAATGGCTGCGGCGCGTCCCGGCACAAACAATGCGTGTTCGGGTGCGCTGAAACCTGCACGAATCTCGTCGAGGATCTGGAGCGGATCTTCATTGCGCGGATTGTCATCAGTGACCGTGACCCGGTCTGCCAAACGCTCGGCAACCTGAGCCATCAGCGGGCGCTTGCCACGGTCGCGGTCGCCACCACAGCCGAACAGACACAACAACTTGCCGCGGGTATGCGGGCGTAGGGCGCCCAGCACCTTTTCCAGCGCATCGGGCGTATGGGCATAATCGACCACGACCAACGGCCGATCACCACCACCTAGCCGCTGCATGCGGCCGGCAGGGCCGTCTACTTCCCGCAGCGCCACGAGAATTTCGTCCAGCGGATAATTCATTCCCAGCAAAGCGCCTACCGCCGCGAGCGCATTGCTGACGTTAAACCGACCGAGCAGCGGGCTACGCAGCGAACGTTCACCCTGGGGCGTCACCAGGCGTGCATGGATTCCGCTATCGTCCAGCCGCGCTTCAGGGCAGTACAGATAAGCCGAGGCATCTTCAAGACTGTAGGTGATCAGTCGTGAATCAGCCTGCTGCGCCGCGAGCGAACGTCCCAGGGTGTCGTCCAGGTTAATCACCCGACAGCTGAGCCCTGGCATGGTGAACAACCGCGCCTTGACCGCACCGTAGGCTTCCATGGAGCCGTGATAATCCAGATGGTCTCGGGAAAGATTGGTAAACACCGCCACATCGAACGCCAGGGCGGCAACTCGTCCCTGCGCCAGGCCATGCGAGGACACCTCCATCGCCACGGCGCGCGCGCCCTGCTTGCGCAGGCTCGCCAGGTTGGCCTGTACGCCGATCGCATCCGGCGTGGTGTGCTGACCGAGGACCAACTCTCCATGAAAGCCGGTACCGAGGGTGCCAATGATCCCGCATCGCTCACCCAGACGATCCAGCGCCTGGGCAATCAGGTAGGTCACGCTGGTCTTGCCGTTGGTTCCGGTAACGCCGACCAGGTGCAGGCCGCGGCTTGGCTCGCCATAGAAGCGCCCGGCGATGGCCGAAAGTTGCCCTGCCAGGTTGCGAACCGGGACCAACTCGGCGCTTGTCGCAGTCATTTTCGCAGCGCCTTCAGCCTCATAGGCGATAGCCGCCGCACCGTGGGCAATCGCATCTGCAATGTGCCTGCGGCCGTCTTGCTGGTAACCGGGCACAGCCAGAAACAAATCGCCCGGACGGACCTTGCGGCTGTCCAGCGTCAGCTCTCGAATGAGGCTATCGCTGGCAGCTTGAGGCAGTAGCTGATTCAACGGCATCGGCATCAGATACGCCCTCCCTTGCGCTGGTCAGCGTCGGCGGTCTTGACGTCTTCGGGCGGTAAGTTGTCAGGCGCGACATTCATCAGGCGCAGCGCGCCTGACATCACGCGGCTGAACACCGGGGCCGAAACCAGTCCACCGTAATAGCCGCTCTTGCTGGGCTCATCGATGACCACGGCGATGGCAATGCGCGGATCACTCATGGGCCCGAAACCTGCAAACATCGAACGGTAGGCATTTTCCTGATAGCCCCGACTGTTGGTCGAGGCCTTGCGCGCGGTACCGCTCTTGCCCGCTACGTGATAACCCGGCACCTGGGCGCGGAACACCCCGCGCGGGGCCTCGATGACCTCCTGCAGCATGCCTTGGAGGGTGTTCGCCACCTCCGGTGACACCACTTCCACGCCTTCCGGCTTGCGCTCTACCCTGGTCAATGACATCGGCACCAAGCGGCCACCGTTGGCTAGCGCGCCATAGGCGTGAGCCAGTTGCACGGCGGTTACCGACAGGCCATAACCATACGAAAGCGTGGCAGTCTCGGCCTGGCGCCATTCACGATGTGTTGGCAGATTGCCGACTCGCTCGCCAGGGAAGCCCAACCCGGTGTCCTGCCCGAAACCGATCTTGCGCATGACCTCATGAATCGCCGCGCCGCCGATATCAAAAGCAACCTTGCTCATGCCGACGTTGGACGAATTGATGAGGATGCCCGTCAGGCTAAGCTCACGGCCTTCGGTTCTGGAGACGTCGCGGATCGTGTAGCGACCGATGCGCAGCGAACCAGGCCAAACCTCGACAAGATCGGTGGGCTTCCAGCGGCCCGTTTCGAGCGCCGCGCTCATGGAAAAAGGCTTCATCGTCGAGCCTGGCTCGAACAGGTCCGTCATTGCCCGGTTACGCATCGCCGCCGGCTGCAGATTCCGGCGATTGTTCGGGTTATAGGTCGGCTGATTGACCATGGCCAGCACTTCGCCCGTTTTCACGTCGAGCACGACCAAGCTGCCGGCCTTTGCGCCGAACTCCAGCAAAGCGTTACGCAGCTCGCGATGCGCCAGATACTGCAGGCGCAGGTCAAGGGACAGCGCAAGCGCCTTGCCGGCCTTGGCATTCTTGACGACCTGAACATCCTTGATCAGACGGCCTCGACGATCCTTGAGCACCTGTCGCTTGCCCGGAACACCGGCCAACCACTCGTTATAGGCCAGCTCCATGCCTTCGCGACCGTGGTCATCGATATCGGTAAACCCCACCACGTGCGCAGCCACTTCGCCTGCGGGATAGAAACGGCGGAACTCTTCCTGCGCATAAACGCCCGGTATCTCCAGCTCCAGAACTCGCTGCCCCTGCTCAGGCGTCAGGCCGCGCACCAGGTACATGAACTCTCGCTCGGCCTGATCCTTGAGGCGCTGATGCAGCCCAGCCGGGTCCTGCCCCAGCGCTTCAGCCAGTTCGGGCCAGCGGGCCTGTGCGCTTTGCATTTCGCGCGGGTTCGCCCAAAGCGTGGTGACCGGGGTACTCACCGCCAGCGGCTCGCCATGGCGATCGGTCATGAGGCCACGGTGTGCGGGGATCGGAATATGCCGCACGCTGCGCGCATCGCCCTGCCCTTTCAGAAACCCCTGATCCAGCACCTGCAAGTCGACGATTCGCCAAGCAATGGCCCCTACCATCAATGCCAGCAGAGCGAGCACGATGCGAAAACGCCATGGATAGAGCGCGCCCTGGAGCTTCATGGCGCCACCAGCCTGACAGCGCCCGCTTCAGGGATGTGCATCTTCAACTGCTCGGAAGCCAAGGTCTCGATGCGGCTGTGAGCAGTCCAGGTGCTCTGCTCAAGTATCAGGCGGCCCCACTCAGCCTGCGCCTTGTCACGCACACTGAGTTCGCCGTACAGCTCATTGAGCAACTGGCGGTTCCAGTGCGCGCTGTAGGCGACAGCAATCGCCGAGATCAGCACGGCAATAAACAACAGCAGCATCAGCAGGCTGCCGTTGGGCATGGCGCGGCGCAGCTGATTCACCGCAGCTTCTCCGCCACACGCATCACTGCGCTGCGCGAACGGGGGTTCGCCTTGACCTCTTCGGCCGACGCATATTGCGGTTTGCCCAGCAGCTTCAGGCGCGGCACGAATTTCTCCGGGATGATCGGGAGGTCGCGTGGCAAGGTATCGGCCTCGCCTTTCGCATGCCGGCGCATGAACTGTTTGACGATGCGGTCTTCCAGTGAGTGAAAGCTGATGACCACCAGCCGGCCGCCGACGTCCAGCGCTTCAAGGGCGGCTGCAAGCCCTGCTTCCAGGTCGCCAAGCTCGTTATTGATGAAAATGCGCAGCCCCTGGAAGGCACGTGTCGCCGGGTTCTTGCCTTTCTCCCAAGCGGGATTGGCCACTGTCAGCACCTGGGCGAGATCCGCCGTACGCTCGAAAGGCTGCACAGCCCGACGCTGTACCACGGCGCGGGCCATGCGCTTGGCAAAGCGCTCCTCACCGTACTCCCTGAGCACCCGGGCGATATCGTCTTCGCTGGCCGTTGCGATCCACTGGGCGGCGCTGACCCCTCGACTCGGGTCCATGCGCATGTCCAATGGGCCATCGTTGAGAAAGCTGAAACCACGCTCGGGGTCGTCCAGCTGCGGCGAAGACACGCCAAGATCAAGCAGCACACCGCTCAATGTGCCAGTCCAGCCGCGCTGCGCGAGCTCTGCGCCCAGCTCGGCGAAACTTCTCTGCACAACGACAAAGCGGCCATCCTCGGCCGCCAGTGCTTGCCCCGTAGCGATTGCCAGCGGGTCTTTATCGAATCCCAGCAGGCAGCCTTCAGGCCCAAGCTGCCGCAACAGCAGACGGCTATGCCCGCCGCGCCCAAAGGTCCCGTCCAGATAGCGGCCATCCGGGCGCACGGCGAGTGCCGCGACGGCCTCGTCGAGCAAAACGGTCACATGGTTATAGCTGCTGGTCTGGCTCACAGGATTAGATCACGCAATTCTTCCGGCAAAGCACCGGGTTGTTTGATGGCCGCCAGGTCCGCATCTGCTTGCGCGTTCCAGTCGTCCTCGTTCCACAGGCTGAACTTGTTCAGTTGACCGACCAGCATGGCCCGCTTGTCCAGACCGGCGTATTCGCGCAAACGCGGTGGCACCAGTACGCGACCATTACCATCCATTTCCAGATCGACCGCATTGCCAATCAGCAAGCGCTGCAGCCGACGGCTTTCTTCTCTCAGGGAGGGCAGCTCGCGCAGCTTGGCTTCGATCTGCTCCCATTCCGGCAACGGGTAAATTCCGAGGCAACGATCGACGGCGTCAATGGTGATGATCAGCTGCCCCTCACAGCGCGAAACGAGCTCGTCACGATACCGGCTGGGCATGGCTAGCCGGCCTTTGGTATCGAGACTGATGGCGTTTGCTCCGCGAAACACGGTTGCGCTTCCCCTGATTTAGCTTTCCATGCCCATAAATACCCACTTCGTTCCACTTTCTACCACTTGTGCGCACTATAGAAATGCAGCAGCCCCACCGTCAAGGTACGCCTGACGGGAAAAACCCTTGTGCGACGGGAATTTAGCAACCGAAACGGAGATAAACGCTAAACCGGAAGGGATAACTGACAGAGATATTCAGCAAACGCAGAAGCCTGCACTTCGAAGTTAAAGTGCTTTGTGAAGAGCAGGAATGTTTTGGACTAAGACAGGCGGGATATTTCAAGAAAAGTCGGAGAGTCGATCTGTAAGCCGGGTTCTGTCGAGGACAGTCATTCCTCTACGACAGCCATCGCTGACTGCCTCTAGCGACCTACCCGGATCCAGCGCGGGCCACGCCAATGGATCCCTATTTGGTCTTGCTCCAAGTGGGGTTTACCTAGCCACGGACTGTTGCCAGCCGCGCGGTGCGCTCTTACCGCACCTTTTCACCCTTACCGGCGCCGAAACGCTTAGGCGGTTATTTTCTGTGGCACTTTCCGTAGGCTCACGCCTCCCAGGCGTTACCTGGCACTTCGCCCTGTGGAGCCCGGACTTTCCTCCCTCCCTTCTTGAGAACAAAAAGAGACAGCGACTGTCCGATCGACTCTCCGGTGGTCAGGGTACTTGTCTACGTCGACGCCCGCAAGCTGATAGTCGGCAGCCTTGGCACCGGCAGCGCTAGAACAGGCCACCCGGCGCGCTTACTGATCTGCACCCTTTTCTTGCAAGGCCAGCTGATAAAGCAGGTTCTTCCTGACTCCGGTAATCTCCGAAGCCAGCGCCGCGGCTCGCTTGACCGGCAGCTCAGCCAGCAGCAGAGCCAGAATCCGGCGCGCATCCGCATCGACCGCCTCGTCTTCATTCGGTGCTTGCCAGCCCCCCACAACAATTACGCACTCGCCGCGCTGCTGATTGGCATCGGACTCGACCCAGGCGCGCAATGCCCCCAATGGAAGGCCTTTCAGCGTCTCGAACGCCTTGGTCAACTCCCGCCCCAACACCGCAGGCCGATCGAGACCGAACACAGATTCGAGGTCAGCAAGCGCAGCACGAATACGATGCGGCGCCTCGTAGAAGATCAAGGTACGCGGCTCGGCCCGAAGATGCTCCAGGCGAGCAAGGCGTGCAGCCTGCCTAGCAGGCAGAAACCCCTCAAAGATGAAACGATCGCACGGCAGCCCGGCGGCGCAGAGCGCGGCAATGAGCGCACACGCGCCGGGCAGCGGAACGACCCGAATACCCGCGGCGCGAGACAGCCTGACGAGATGGTAGCCCGGGTCGGATATCAAGGGTGTGCCGGCATCGGAGATCAAGGCCACGTCATCGCCAGCCAACAGCCGCCGAATGAAACGCCCCCCTCGTCTCGCTCGTTATGCTCATGACAGGCGGCCAAGGGTGTAGCGATGCCAAAGTGCTGCAGCAGGCGAGATGAATGGCGGGTATCTTCCGCTGCAATCAGCGCGACCTCGGATAACACGCGCAATGCCCGCGCGCTGATATCTTCGAGATTGCCGATAGGTGTAGCGACGACATAGAGCGTTCCCGCCGCGGAATTCACATCACCTGGTGCAGTCACAAGGCGTACCTCAGTCGCTAAAACGCGCATTGTAGCCCGTTTACGGGCCGCAACATCGCGACCCCGCCAACGCTTGGGTACAATCCATCGACACCCGCCAGCGCCTTTTCAGGAATGAACCCATGACGGCCCGCTTTCGCCCGCTAATCTTCTTATGCATTTTATGCATTGCCGCCTTGCTGTCAGCCTGCGCCAGCTCGCCATCCTCCACCCTCGGCGAACTGCCTCGCACCCCACAGGCATCGACGCAGCAACTGCTGAAAGATGCCGATGCCAGCAGCCCGGACAAGGCTGCGTTGCTGCGGCTGTCAGCAGCCGACCAGAGCATTCGGCAAGACAACCTGCCCCAGGCGCGACAGATACTGGAACAAGTCGCCATTGATCAGTTGATGCCAGCCCAGCAGATGTTCGCCAAAACGCTGGAAGCGGAGCTGGCCCTGGCCGCAGGAAAGCCCCAAAGCGCGCTCCAGGCCTTACGGCATCCAGCCTTCGAACGTCTCGCAGAACTCCCTGTCGAGCAGCAACTTCGCACCCAACTGGCTCGCGCCAAGGCCTTCGAAGCAAACAATCAGCCGTTTGACGCAGCGCGCGAGCGCACCTTCATCGCGCCCCTGCTCAGCGGTGAAGCGGCTGAGCAAAATCACCAGACGATCTGGTCGCTGGTCTCGAATCTCGCCCCGGAGCAACTGTACCAAACCGCCGACACCGACCTCGCAGGCTGGATATCGCTGGCCATCGCGGTCAAACAGGCTGGCACACTCGACCAGCAAAAACGCGCCATCGAGGCCTGGCAGCAGCAAAACCCCAATCACCCAGCCGCACGGCGCCTGCCCGATCCGTTACTGAAGCTCAGCCAGTTGGCAGACAAACCCTTGTCGCACGTCGCGCTGCTGCTGCCGATGGAGGGGCCGTTGGCCAGCGTTGCACGCGCCTTGCGCGACGGATTTCTGGCAGCCCATCTGGCAGGGCCCCAGGACCTGAAAATCGAACTGTTCGACAGCACCCGCCTGTCCTCTCTCGACGATTTTTACCGGCAAGCGTCTGCCTCGGGTGTTGAGTTGGTGATCGGCCCACTGGAAAAGGATATGGTCCGCCAACTGGCCAACCGCGAACAACTGCCCATTATGACCCTCGCCCTGAACTACAGCGATGCGAACCAACAGGTACCGCCGCAACTGTTCCAGTTCGGGCTGGCGGCAGAAGACGAAGCGCGCGAAGTCGCGCGCCGCGCCTGGGCCGATGGGCACCGCCGCGCAGTGGCTCTGACGCCTCGCGGCGATTGGGGCAACCGGGTATTTGAAGCCTTCCGCCAGGAATGGCAAATGCTGGGCGGCACAGTGGTTGCCGCGGAACCCCTGGCCGAACCCATCGAACTGGCAAACCAGATAGCGGACATGCTGCAGATACGCAGCAACGGAGGCAGTGATGAGTCGCCGCCCACGCGTCGCCAGGATATTGATTTCCTTTTTCTTGCCGCCACGCCGCAACAGGCGCAACAAGTCAAACCCACCCTGATTTTCCAGTACGCCGGTGACCTCCCCGTCTATGCGACTTCGCACCTTCATGCCGCCACGGATAACCGCACGCAATACCTGGATCTCGAAGGCATTCGCTTTACCGAAACCCCCTGGCTGCTTGACCCGCAATTGCCCCTGCGCCAGGAGATCGAGCGCAAGTGGCCGCAAGCCCGGGGCAGCCTCGGCCGGCTCTATGCCATGGGCGCCGATGCCTACCAGCTGGCGCCGCGCCTGAATCAGCTTGTTGCGCTACCTGACACACGGATTGATGGCTTTTCGGGAACGCTCAGCCTGACGCCGCAGCAGCGGATCGAACGGCGCTTGCCATGGGCCGAATTCCGCGACGGGGAAGTCCAACCACTCCCGGACATTCCAGATTGATAGCGACCAGCAAACAGCTCAGCGGCAAGCGCGCCGAAGATTTTTCACTGCAGCACCTCCAGGCGCACGGGCTGCGCCTGCTCTGCCGCAACTGGAGCTGCCGGAGTGGCGAGCTTGATCTGGTCATGCTCGATGGCGATACAGTAGTATTCGTCGAGGTTCGGTACAGGCGTCATGCCGCATGGGGCGGCGCACTCGAGAGCGTGGACCTGCGCAAACAGCAGAAGCTGACCAAGGCGGCCCAGCTGTTCCTCCTCAAAGAGAGTCGCTGGGCAAAGCATCCCTGTCGCTTCGATGTCGTTGCCATAGACTCGACCGAGCGCGGAGCGAAGCCCAGCTGGATTCGAAATGCCTTCGATAGCTAAAAACGCGCCATGCGGGTTTCGCAGCAGCTCGTGAACATCACATCTGCACCGAAGATTCCTTGCGGCACGGCTAAAGCAGCCCGGCCCGTCACCTGAAGGTTTATTTCCGATGGACATGCAATCCCGTATACGTCAGCTCTTCCTCGCCAGCATCGAAACCAAACAAAGCGCGATGGAAGTGCTCGCACCCAGCATCGAGCAGGCCGGGCAAGTGATGGTCAATACCCTCCTCAGTGAGGGCAAAATCCTGACCTGCGGAAACGGTGGCTCCGCCGGCGACGCTCAGCATTTTTCCTCAGAACTGCTCAACCGATTCGAGCGGGAGCGCCCTAGCCTGCCGGCAATCGCCCTGACCACCGACAGCTCGACACTGACATCCATCGCCAATGACTACAGCTACAACGAGGTGTTTTCCAAGCAGATCCGCGCACTGGGTCAGCCGGGCGACGTGCTGCTGGCAATTTCGACCAGCGGCAATTCCGCCAATGTCATCCAGGCCATACAGGCCGCGCACGACCGGGAAATGGTGGTGGTCGCCCTCACCGGTCGCGACGGCGGCGGAATGGCTTCGCTACTGCTACCGGAAGACGTTGAAATCAGAGTGCCGGCCAAGGTGACCGCACGCATCCAAGAGGTCCATCTGCTGACCATCCATTGTCTATGCGACCTGATCGACAACCAACTCTTCGGGAGCGAAGAATGACTTCAGTTCACCTGCGTGCGCTTACCCTCGCGCTGTGCCTCGCCGTCACTGGCTGCAGCTCGGTGCTTAGCGCCACACGCAACGACCCGATTGACGATAACCGGGGAACCCGCACGATCGGCAGCACCATTGACGACTCGCTGATCGAAACCAAAGCAGCCGTGAACATTGCCAAGGCCCATCCGGACCTCGACCAGGCCTCCCATATCATCGTTGCCAGCTACAACGGCGTGGTTCTGCTGGCAGGCCAGACACCACGCGCAGAATTGAAGCAGCTAGCCGAACAGGCCGCCAGCTCAGTTCAGCGCGTCAAACGTGTACACAACGAAATTCAGGTTCTGAAACCTTCGTCCGCCCTGGCTCGCAGCAACGATGCCTGGCTGACCACCAAGATCAAGGCACAGATGCTGGCAGACGCCAGCGTTCCGGGCTCCCGCATAAAAGTCATTACCGAGAACGGCATCGTTTACCTGCTTGGCCTGGTCACCCGGCAGGAAGGCAATCGTGCAACCGGCGTGGTGCAAGGCGTTTCCGGCGTACAGCGCATCGTCAAGCTGTTCGAATACATCGATTAAAAAGGGCTGGAGGCTGGAGGCTGGAGGCTGGAGGCTGGAGGCCAAGCGTAGGGGATGTCGCTTTATTATCCACCGACTGATTCAGGTCTGCTTTTCGTCCAGCCTTCCAGCCTCAAGCGCTTTTTTCCGGCTTTCTCTGCTATTTAACGACTTTCAGACTGGGACGCCCTGCGGAAGCCGGGCGCGGTGACGCGCCTGAATCTGGCGAATCGCCAGCAGGCGTAGTGTCGTCAGGTGGGGTGGGTTCGGTCTCGAAGACCATTCCCTGCCCATTTTCCCGCGCGTATATCGCCATGATCGCCGGAGACGGGACGTGCAGGCTATGCGGCACGCCACCGAAGCGCCCTTCGAAGCTGATCGCCTGGTTATCCATCTTCAATTGACGTACCGCACTCGGCGCCACGTTCAAGACGATCTGGCCATCACTGGCAAAGCCGTCAGGCACCTGAACCCCCGGGTGATCGGCGTTGACCAGCAGATGCGGCGTGCAGTCGTTATCGACGATCCACTCGTACAACGCCCGTACCAGATAAGGTCGACTCGATGTCATATACAGCCCTCTTAACGCATGCCACGCTCAACGGCGGATAGACTGACCTGGAAGGCCTCCCGAGCAAAGTTGATCTCCATGTAGTCGAGCAGCGGTTTCGCCGCTCGCGGCAAGTCGATTCCAAGTTTGGGTAAACGCCACAGGATAGGCAACAGGCAGCAGTCAACCAGGCTGATCTCATCACTCATGAAGAAAGGTTTTTCGGCAAATACGGGCGACACGCCCGTTAGGCTTTCGCGCAGCTCTTTGCGCGCCTGGACCCGCGCCGCATCAGCTGTGCGACGATCGCCAATCCGATCCACCAGCGCGCACCAGTCGCGCTGCACCCGATGTACCAGCAGGCGGGTATTGGCCCTGGCCACGGGGTAGACCGGGAGCAGCGGCGGGTGCGGATAGCGCTCTTCGAGATACTCGGTGATCACACTCGGCTCATATAGCGCTAAATCACGATCCACTAGCGTCGGTACGCTGGCGTACGGATTCAGTTCGGTCAGCCTGACCGGACAGTGCGCCGAATCAACGTCGATTATTTCGACACTGACGCCCTTTTCAGCAAGCACATAACGCACTCGATGCGAATAATGATCGGCGGGATCGGAATAGCAGGCCAACCGATTGGTAGTGGCCATAGGGTCCCTCCTCATTGAAATTATGGAACGGCAGAAAAAGGCGCGCGCCCATGAGGGCGCGCGCAGGGTACTGCAAACCAGCGAAAGATCAGTGGACGTCTTTCCAGTATTCGCGCTTGAGCAGATAGGCGAATACGAAGAAGAACGCCAGGAACAACAGCACATAGGTACCGATGCGCTGGCTCTCCAGCTTGACCGGATTCGCCGAGTACGCGAGGAAGGTCACCAGGTTCTTGATCTTCTCATCATACTCCGCCTCGGTCAGCTCGCCGGTGCCAGCCACAACTGTCATGGCATGGCAGTCTTCGCGGGTGATCGGGGTACCGGTCAGGGGATCGAACTGCTTGCGACCGTCTTCGACCACCTGAACCTGCTTGCAGGCTACCGACTCGCCTTCAGGCAGTTTGCTTGGCAACACCTGACGCCCCTGCAATGGCGCCAGTACATGCGGCATGCCCACATTGGGGAATATCGCATTGTTGACCCCATACGGACGCGTAGGGTCTTCATAGAAACTGCGCAGGTAGGTGTACAGCCAGTCGTTGCCACGCACTCGAGCCACCAAAGTCAAATCCGGCGGGGCCGCCCCAAACCAGGTCTTTGCATCGTCAGGCGTCATGCCGATCTTCATGTGGTCACCGATCTTGGCGTCAGTGAACACGATGTTGTCGAGCATGACTTCCTCCGGGATACCCAGATCTGTCGCAACACGCTCGTAGCGCTGGTACTGCGCGCTGTGGCAGCCCATGCAGTAGTTGGTAAAGGTCTGTAGACCACTCTGCAACGCCACCTTATCGGTCAGGTCAATATCGACCTCATCCAGGTGAACGTCGCCGCCAGCGGCGAAACCGAAGGCTGGCACCAGTGCAAGAATCAATGCAGCAAATTGCTTTTTCATCAGCCAGCCACCCTTTGCGGAACTACTTTGGTCTTCTCGAGCTTGGTGTAGAACGGCATCAGGATGAAGTAGCCGAAGTAGACGGCCGTGCAGATCCGTGCGAGCAGTGTGCGCTCAGGCGTCGGAGCCAGCACGCCAAGCACGCCGAGAATGATGAAGGAGATGCAGAACGCCAGTAGCGTGATCTTGCTCATCCAGCCTTTGTACTTCATGGACTTGACCGGGCTGCGGTCCAGCCACGGCAGCACGAACAGCACAGCAATGGCAGCGCCCATGGCGATTACGCCGAGCAGCTTGTCCGGGACCGCTCGCAGAATCGCGTAGAACGGCGTGAAGTACCAGACCGGTGCAATGTGCGCAGGCGTCTTGAAGGCATTCGCCACTTCAAAGTTCGGCTTCTCGAGGAAATAACCGCCCATCTCCGGGAAGAAGAACACGATGGCGCAGAACACGAACAGGAACACCACCACACCGACGATATCCTTCACCGTGTAGTACGGATGAAACGGAATACCATCGAGCGGCACGCCCGCCTCGTCCTTGCTCTTCTTGATATCCACACCCATCGGGTTGTTCGACCCCACTTCGTGCAACGCCAGGATGTGCAGCACGACCAGCCCGAGGATCACGATCGGCAAGGCGATGACATGCAACGCGAAGAAGCGGTTCAGGGTGATGCCGGAGATCAGGTAGTCACCGCGGATCCACTGGGTCAGATCGCCGCCGATGACCGGGATGGCCCCGAACAGCGAGATGATCACCTGGGCGCCCCAGTAGGACATCTGCCCCCACGGCAGCAGGTAGCCCATGAAGGCCTCGGCCATCAACGCCAGGTAGATCATCATGCCGAAGATCCACACCAGCTCACGCGGCTTCTGGTAGGAGCCGTAGAGGATGCCGCGGAACATGTGCAGATAGACCACGACGAAGAATGCCGACGCGCCCGTCGAGTGCAGGTAGCGCAGAATCCAGCCGTATTCGACGTCGCGCATGATGTATTCGACGGAAGCGAACGCACCTTCTGCAGACGGCTCGAAGCTCATCGTCAGCCAGATTCCGGTGAGAATCTGATTGACCAGAACCAGCAAGGCGAGAGACCCAAAGAAATACAGGACGTTGAAGTTCTTCGGCGCGTAGTACTTGCTCAGATGGTCTTCCCACATCTTGGTCGCGGGGAAGCGCGCATCGACCCATTCCATGAACTTGCTCATCATGCGCTCTCCTGATCCACGCCGATGACGACGATGGCGTCCGTCTCGTAGGTGTGCGGGGGAACCGGCAGGTTCAAGGGCGCAGGCTGGCCCTTGTAGACGCGGCCAGCCAAATCATACTTCGATCCGTGGCACGGACAGAAATAGCCGCCGAGCCAATCGGCACCCAGATCAGGCGCAGCCACTTCCGGACGGAAGGATGGGGAACAACCAAGATGTGTGCACAGTCCGACCACAATGAGCACTTGCGGCTTGATCGAGCGAACCGTCGGGTCGACATAGGCAGGCTGCTCGGACGCCTCGGACTTCGGGTCGGCAACCGTATCGGTGAGCTTGTCCAGATTGGCCAGCGCCTCCTCGGTACGACGCACGATGAACACCGGCTGACCGCGCCATTCGGCGACCATCTGCTGGCCTGGCTCGATCTTGCTGATATTTACCTTAACCGGTGCACCGGCTGCCTTGGCCTTGGCACTCGGGAACCACGATCCCACGAACGGGACCGCGGCACCCACCGCTCCTGCCGCACCCACTACCGAAGTAGCGGCTACGAGGAAGCGACGCCGGCCAGCATTCACGCCGTCATTGCTCATTCAGTCGTCTCCCATCAGTTTTCTTATGGCCCACCGAAAGCAGGCGTCTACTAGGTAAAAACAGCCGCGAAAAAATTCGCCAAATGGTAAAGAAAAGGCCCTCGCATGACAAGGTAATAACCGGATACAACCTGGCTCGAAGCCGCGAAAACCGGGAGTTCCACACCGCGGCATGCTGTCGCATGGAGAAAAACCGCCCATAAAAAAACGCCCAGCTTCGAATAAAGCTGGGCGTTCTTCGTGAAGCGGGATTAGCGCTTCGAGTACTGCGGACGCTTGCGCGCCTTGCGCAGACCGACCTTCTTGCGTTCGACTTCGCGCGCATCACGCGTGACGAAGCCAGCCTTGCGCAGAGCAGGACGCAGGGTCTCGTCGTATTCCATCAAGGCACGGGTGATACCGTGACGGATCGCACCGGCCTGACCACTCACACCACCGCCGAGAACAGTCACGTAGATGTCGAACTTTTCGACGGTCTCGGTCAGTTCCAAAGGCTGACGAACCACCATGCGAGCGGTTTCACGCCCGAAGAAGTTGTCCAGCTCGCGATTGTTGATGGAGATCTTGCCAGTACCCGGACGCAGGAACACGCGTGCGGTTGCAGTCTTGCGACGGCCAGTGCCGTAGTTTTGAGTCGCCGACATAATGAACTATTCCGTTAAATCTTCAGTTCTTGGGGCTGCTGAGCGGTATGCGGATGATTGGCACCCTTGTACACCTTCAGCTTACGGTACATGTCGCGACCCAGCGGGTTCTTGGGCAGCATGCCCTTGACCGCGGTCTCGATCACACGCTCTGGCGCCTTGGCGATCAGCTTCTCGAAGTTGATCGACTTGATGCCACCCGGGAAACCGGAGTGAGAGTAGTACATCTTGTCGGTGGTTTTCGCACCGGTCACACGCACTTGCTCGGCATTGATAACGACGATGTAATCACCGGTATCGACGTGAGGGGTATATTCCGCCTTGTGCTTGCCACGCAGGCGGCTAGCGATTTCGGTTGCCAGACGACCCAGGGTCTGGCCGGCAGCGTCGACGACGAACCAGTCGCGCTTGACGGTTTCCGGTTTAGCAGTAAAAGTCTTCATTCGTTATAGCCTCAGGGGCCGCCCTGAAAATAAGACGGCGAATCTTACTGAATGGTGCTCGCCCTGGCAAGACCAGGACAGCCGGAAACAGACGCTATCGGGGGCTCGGGTCAGCGCGTCCGCTACGGCAGTGTTCGGCAGGCTAGGCATCCCCTGCCTTGTTTTGCGTCAACGGGCTAGGCATCCCCGGCGACAGGCTGCGGAATTATCCGGATTACCAGACAAATAGCAAGCAGCTTCTCGCTTTACGCCACGGCGCGCAATCCGACCGACGCCGCCAACGGCCAACGGCCGCGATGGAGGCACCGGCTCACAGGCGAAGGCAGGAAACGTATCGCCTGCGCTACCATCCCAATCCCAGACTTCTGAAGCAAGGACACCGAATGGAAAAGCGCCAATTAGGCCGTACCGAACTAGACGTCACGGCGCTCTGCCTGGGCACTATGACATGGGGCGAGCAGAATGATGAAAGGGAAGCGTTCGCCCAAATGGATCGCGCGAAAGCGGCGGGCATCAATTTCATCGACACCGCCGAAATGTACCCGGTACCGCCGAAGCCGGACACCTATGCCAGCACCGAGCGCTACATCGGCAACTACTTCAAGGCCCGCGGGAAGCGGGCCGACTGGATTCTCGCGAGCAAGATCGCCGGCCCCGGCAACGGCATCAGCCACATCCGTGACGGTCAGCTGAAGATGAACCGTCAGCACCTCGTCGCCGCGCTGGACGCCAGCCTGCAGCGGTTGCAGACGGACTGGATCGATCTGTACCAACTGCACTGGCCGGAACGCAGCACCAACTTCTTCGGCCAGCTTGGCTATCGCCACCAGGATCAGGATTTCACGCCGATCGAGGAAACCCTCGAGGTGCTCGACGAGCAGGTGAAGGCCGGCAAGATCCGCCATATCGGGCTTTCGAACGAGACGCCCTGGGGCACCATGAAGTTTCTCCAGCTGGCCGAATCCAGAGGCTGGCCACGCGCTGTCTCGATCCAGAACCCTTATAACCTGCTCAATCGCTCGTTCGAGGTCGGCCTGGCCGAGATCGCAATCCGCGAGCAGTGCGGCCTGCTGGCCTACTCACCGCTGGCTTTCGGCATGCTCAGCGGCAAATACGAGCAAGGCGCACGCCCGGCCGGAGCCCGGATCACGCTGTTCAGCCGCTTTGCCCGCTATACCAACCCCCAGTCGCAAGCGGCCTGCTCCCGCTATGTGACGCTCGCCAGGGAGCATGGCCTGGACCCCGCACAAATGGCGCTGGCTTATGTAACCCGGCAACCCTTCGTCACCAGCACCATCATCGGAGCCACGTCACTCGAACAACTGGACAGCAACCTTGCCAGTACCGAGCTGCAGCTATCGGCCGAGGTGCTCGAAGCCATAGAGGCGATTCACACCCGGCAGCCCAACCCCGCCCCTTGAGGAAATCGAAGCCCGGCCAGGTGATCCGGCGTGGCACGGCCATGCCGTCACCGAGCCATACCCGCCTGCGGCGCGAGGAGCCCCCAAGATGATTGCCGCCGAACTGCTCGCTCCTTCCAGTCTTGTCCTGGGCTGGCTGCTTTACGCTGCGGGGTTGGCCTGGGCCTGCATCCGCACACCCTGGGTCGAGCTGTTCAGCGACAGCCGGCGCCAGCACCTGCTGTTTGGCGCCGTGCTGGCGATCTTTTTGTTATGGCTGGTTCGCCGAGACTTCGACTCCGGCCTGTCTTTCCACTTCATCGGCCTGACGGCTGTAACGCTGCTGCTGGACTGGCCGTTGGCGATTCTGGCCGCCTTTGTCGCCCAGCTCGGCCTGACCATCACCGGTCACCAACAGCTCGTCGCCCTCGGCCTGAACGGCGTACTGCTGGTGCTGATACCGGTTACGGTGACCGAGCTCTGCGCGATAGCGGTCGAGCGCACCCAACCACGCAATCTCTTCGTCTACATATTCTTTTCCGGTTTCTTCGCCGCGGGCCTCGCGGCGCTCCTCTGCATCCTGGCCGGACTCGGCGTGTTACTGGTTGATGGACGCTACCCGATGCCACCCTGGCTGGAAGACTTTGCCGGCTATATCTGGCTGGTGATGTTTCCCGAGGCGTTCATCAACGGAACCGTCGTAAGCGCCCTGGTCGTGTTCTATCCGGACTGGATGGAAACCTTCAACCGCAGCCGCTATCTGCAAGCGCCCTGGAAGGACGAGGGTGACAAACCAGGCTGAACCGGCCCCGCGAGGGCCACCCCGCCGGAACGACAGCTCCGCCAGCCGACTCAATGCTGGCGCGGTGGCACGTCCTCCGAGAACAGGTCATCTTCGAGTTCGTTGCCTGGAATCGCATGCTCCTCGGCGGCCCAGGCGCCAAGGTCGATCAGTTTGCAGCGCTCGGAGCAGAACGGACGATTCGGGCTCTTCACGCTCCACTCGACCGGCGCGCCACAGCTTGGGCATTCAACCACCGTAGTACTCATTCCCGACCTCCTCGTAGCGTCAGATAGAAATTATGCAAACGCTTCACCTCAGCGCTCAACCATGCCAGATCGCGATCATTGACCAGCACATCGTCAGCGTGACGCAAACGCTCCTCGCGGCTGGCTTGAGCCTTGACGATGGCGCGGATCTGCGCCTCGCTGGATTGATCACGGCGGGCGGCACGCTGCAGTTGCAACGCCTCGGGCACATCGACCACCAGCACGCGGTCAACCTGCCGATACTGGCCGGACTCCACCAGCAGCGGAGACACCATGATGGCGTAGGGAGAGCTGGCTCGCGCGAGATGCTCGGCAACCTCCTGGCGGATCAGCGGGTGCAGCAGGCCTTCGAGCCACTGGCGCTGAGCCGGCTCGCGGAAAACCAACTCACGCAGCGCCGCACGATCCAGACTGCCATCTGGCGTGAGAATGCAATCGCCGAATCGTTCCGCGATCGCCCTTAGTGCAGGTCTGCCCGGCTCGACGACCCAGCGCGCAGCTTGATCGGCGTCCACCCAATGCACCCCGAGCCGGCCGAACTCCTCGACCACAGCGCTCTTGCCGCTGCCGATGCCTCCCGTCAAACCCAGCACCCAAGGCTTCATCACGTATCGCCCAAACCCGGAAAACGACGCGCAGTAGTAACGCCTGAAAAGCGAGGATGCAAGAGGGGGAAAGAAAGCCGGAAGCCGAAAGCCGGCAGCGACGCAGAGTGGATTGCGCGTGTTTCACCCGCCATCAACCGCGGCGCTGGCAACGAAACCGCCTGGTGGATCGGTGAGGCGTGACCCGTCCGTTCTGGATGCTCGCGCAGCCCCGAGGGCAACTTGAAGCTGTTTCCGATGCCTTTCTCGTGCAGCTTCCAGCGCTTTTATCGGCTTCAGTTAGAAACCGGCGAACTGCAGATAACCCGAGGTGAGCGGGTCACCCCAGAGCAGCGCGACCCAGCCGGCAATCGCCAGGTAGGGCCCAAAGGGAATCGCCGTGCCGCTGTCCGCCTTCTTCATGCGCAGCATGATAGTGCCCAGCACCGCACCCACCACCGAAGACAACAGAATGGTCAGCGGCAAAACCTGCCATCCCCCCCAGGCCCCCAGCATCGCCAGCAGCTTGAAATCGCCATAGCCCATGCCTTCCTTGCCGGTCACCAGCTTGAACAGCCAGTACACCGACCACAGGCTGAGATAACCGGCAATCGCGCCCCATACCGCATCAGGCAGCGGCGCGAACAGCCCGAAGTCATTGACGATCAACCCCAGCCAAAGCAACGGCAACACGATGGAGTCGGGTAACAGCTGATGATCGACGTCGATCATGCTCATCGCCAGCAATCCCCAGGTCAGCAGCAGCATCGCGCCGGCCTGCCAGGAAAAACCGAAGTGAAAGGCCACATAGCCGGACAAAAGACCGCAGAGCAACTCGACCAACGGGTATCTGCAGCTGATCGACGCGCGGCACGATGCGCATCTGCCCCGCAGCGCCAACCAACTGACCAAGGGAATGTTTTCTCGTGCGCGTATTTCGTGACTGCACTGCGGACAGTGGGAGCTGGGCAGAATCAAGTTGAAGGTCGCAGTCGGTTCGGCCGGCAATTCCAGATATTCACGCGCCTGCGCACGCCAGTCGCGCTGCATCATGATCGGCAGGCGATGGATCACCACGTTGAGAAAACTGCCCACCAGCAGGCCCAGCACCAGTGCGCATAAAACAAAGGCCAGCGTGTTGCCGGCCAGAAACGTCACCACATCCATTTTTTAGACCACAGCCCCCAGCTGGAAGATCGGCAGGTACATGGCAATGATCAAACCCCCCACCAGCACCCCCAGGACCGCCATGATCATCGGCTCCATCAGCGCGGTGAGCCCGTCCACCATGTTGTCCACTTCGTCCTCGTAGAAGGTCGCCACCTTCGCCAACATTTCATCCAAAGAGCCGGACTCTTCGCCGATGGCGGTCATCTGAATCGCCATGCTCGGAAAGGTCCCGGTGGTGCGCATGGAGAAATTCAGCTGCATACCGCTGGACACGTCGCTCTTGACCTTCATCGTCGCGTTGCGAAACACCACGTTGCCGGTGGCGCCGGCCACCGAGTCCAGCGCATCCACCAGCGGCACACCGGCCGCGAAGGTGGTTGCCAAGGTCCGCGCGAAGCGGGCCACTGCAGACTTGTAGAGGATGGCACCCACAACCGGAACCTTGAGCAGGAACCGGTCAAACCAGTCACGAAAACCCTCGGACTTGCCGTGGGCCGTCTTGAAGGCATAGGCAGCGCCGAACAGACCGAGCAATACCAGATGCCACCAGGCTTGCAACGCCTCTGACAGACCGATGACCATCAGGGTAAACGTCGGCAGCTCGGCGCCAAAGTTGGCGAACACGTCCTGGAACTGCGGCACCACCTTGATCAACAGGATGGCCGACACGATGATTGCCACCAGAACCACCGCGATGGGGTAGTTCATCGCCTTCTTGATCTTCGCTTTCAACGCCTCGGTCTTTTCCTTGTAGGTCGCGACGCGGTCCAGCAGCGTTTCCAGCGAGCCGGACTGCTCGCCTGAATCGACCAGATTGCAGTACAGGTCGTCGAAATACTGCGGTTTCTTGCGCAGCGCGGTGGCGAAGCTGTTGCCCGCCGCCACCTCCTGCTTGAGATCATCCACCAGCTTGCGCATGTTCGGGTTATCGAACCCCTCGCCGATGATGTCGAAGGACTGCAACAGCGGCACGCCGGCTTTCATCATGGTTGCCATCTGCCGGGTGAACAGGGCGATGTCCATCGGCTTGATTTTCTTGCCGGCGCTGAACAGCGATACCGATTTCTTGCGCACCTTCTGCGGAGTGACGCCCTGCTTGCGCAGCTGCGCCTTGACCAGCGCCGGGCTGACACCGCTCAGCTCGCCCTTGACCCTGGCGCCCTGCCGATTGGTCCCTTCCCAGCTGAAGACCCTGGTTTTGATCGCTTTCTGCGCCATGTTAATCCTTGGTCACCCGGTTGACTTCTTCCAGGCTGGTCACGCCCTGCATCGCCTTGACCAAGGCCGAGGTACGCAGGTCGTTGAAGCCGTCTTTGCGCATCTGGGTGGAAATATCGATGGAGTTGCCGTCCTCCATGATAATCCTGGCCAGGGCCGGCGTGTTTTTAACCACTTCATAAATACCGACACGGCCTTTGTAACCGCCCTTGCAATTATCACAGCCCACCGGCCCGTAGATTTTGAAGGTGCCGATCTTGTCGGCAGGGAAGCCCTCTTCCAACAGGGCCTCACGCGGCAGCTCCACTTCTTTCTTGCAGCTGCCACAGAGTTTACGCGCCAGCCGCTGGGCGATGATCAGGTTGACCGAGGTGGCGATATTGAAGGCCGCCACGCCCATGTTGCGCAGACGGGTCAGGGTTTCCGCCGCGCTGTTGGTGTGCAGGGTGGACATCACCATATGCCCGGTCTGGGCCGCCTTGATCGCGATCTCGGCGGTTTCCAGGTCGCGGATCTCGCCGACCATGATGATGTCCGGGTCCTGACGCAGAAACGCCCGCAACGCCTGGGCGAAGTCCATGCCCTGCCGAGGATTGACGTTGACCTGATTGATCCCTTCCAGGTTGATTTCCACCGGGTCTTCGGCGGTGGAGATGTTCACGTCCACCGTGTTGAGGATATTCAGGCCGGTATAAAGCGAAACGGTCTTGCCCGAGCCGGTCGGCCCGGTGACCAGGATCATGCCCTGCGGCTGCCTGAGCGCATTCATGTACAGCTCTTTCTGGTTCTCTTCATAGCCCAGCGCATCGATGCCCATCTGCGCGCTTGAAGGGTCGAGAATTCGCATCACGATCTTCTCGCCCCACAGGGTCGGCAGGGTATTGACGCGAAAGTCGATGGCCTTGGTCTTGGACAGCTTCATCTTGATCCGGCCATCCTGCGGCTTGCGCCGCTCGGAGATGTCCAGCCCGGCCATCACCTTCAGGCGCGCGGAGATACGCGGCGCCAGCTGGATCGGCGGGCGCGCCACCTCGTGCAGGATGCCATCGGTGCGCAGGCGCACGCGAAATACTTTTTCGTAAGGCTCGAAGTGCAGATCGGACGAGCCGCCGCGAATGGCGTCGAGCAACATCTTGTTGACGAAGCGGACCACCGGGGCGTCATCGGCGGCCTCCGCGGCTTCATCCTTGGGTGAGTCATCCGTCGCGGCCTGGGCGCCCGCGCCATCCAGATCCACGTCCCCCAGCTCCTCCAGGCCGGACGTCGCATTCTCGAAGAACGTGTCGATCGCCCGCCCGAGCTTGTCGTCCTCGACGAGAATCCCTTCGGTGGTCAGCCCGGTGCTGAACTGGATATCCGTCACGGCCTGCTGGTTGGTCGGGTCCGATACCGCCACGAACAGCTTGTTGCCGCGCTTGATCAGCGGCAAAGCTCGGTGCTGGCGCGCCAGCTTTTCGGAGACGATGCCCTTTAACTGGCTTTCCTTGTCCAGCGCGTTGAGGTCCATATACGCCACGCCAAACTGCTCGGCTGCCAGTTCCGCCACCGCCCGGCCACTGGCGAGCTTGTTCTGCACCACATAGGTCACCAGCGACAGCTTGCTACGCGCCGCCTGCTGTTGCGCTTGCTGCGCCGTCTTGTCGTCGAGCAGGCCGGTCAGCACCATCTGCTTGGCCAGGCCGGAAAGGGCGATGTTCTCGGTCATGGGCGCGCTTCTCCCCTATTAATGCCACGCCTTATAGCGCAGATAACCAAGGGTGCCAAACGGCGTCGAGCAAGGTGACGAAAATTGTCAGAAGGGCGCGGAACGAGGCAGGGTGCAGGGTCACATAATTGTGGATAGTCGCGGAGTCAATGGCGTTGCAGAGTTGGCATGCGGACTGCAGTAGGGCTTGCAGGCTCAACGCCTGAACATTTCAAGGAGATACGCATGAAAGCGCAGATGCAGAAGGGTTTTACCCTGATTGAATTGATGATCGTAGTGGCGATTATTGGGATTTTGGCGGCGGTGGCGTTGCCAGCTTATCAGGATTATACCGTACGTTCGAAGGTTGCCGAGCTGATGATTGCAGCTTCTTCGCCCAAGAGCCTGATCAGCGAAGCTTTTCAGAGCGACGGCCTGAACGGCGTGAAAGCTGCCGCCGCCGAATACAACGATCGTAATAACGATGAAAAGACCAGCAAATATGTTTCAGCAATTACAATTAACGAAACTACTGGTGACATTCTCGTAACTACTGGCACTGCAGCTGTTTCCGGTCTGCCTACCGATGCAGCCGAGAAGAACCTTGCGTTTCGGCCGAACGTAAATGGTGTCGCACTTGTGGCCGGAGCAACTGGTGCCGTTGATTGGGCTTGCGTTTCCTCTACCAATACCACTTCTACGGCTCGCGGCTTGGTTGGTAACGCTGTACCTGCTACCCCCCTGCCAGCCAAATACGCTCCGTCCGAGTGCCGCTAATTCGAAAAGCCCTGTAGGGCGGGTGAAACCCGCGCGGTTACGCACCGCCTGACCGGAACCCAAAACCCTGCCCTTACCGGCGGGGTTTTGTTTTTCCTGGGCATCGACGGAACATGGCT
>NZ_JAMOIE010000049.1 GCF_024448935.1 Stutzerimonas stutzeri | reverse complement strand
CCCTGAATGGTGCGTCAACCGGTGTTTGCATTTTTGTTTCCATCAATGGCCCGAATTCGCTTCACCCTGCCGTGGCCCACCAGCTTTCGTTCGATAAATGGCAGCCTGAGCAGTAGCAACACAACAGCGACCGTGGCGTAAAGCGACCACCGGCCGGCGTCGGCGCGCACAACCCATAACATATGGAGCAAAACGACCAAGACAATCGGGTAGACAATCCGGTGCAGCTTTTTCCAGCGCTTGCCCAGCTTGCGCATACTCCAACGGGTAGACGTAGCAGCGAGTACTGACAACCCCAGCAATGCAATCCCACCCACCGCTATATAAGGGCGCTCGACAATCTCAGTGGTAAAGCCAGTGAAATCAAGTCCCAGGAGAAAATAAAGATAAGCCGCGACATGCAGTACCGCATAAGCGAACGACCACAAGCCAAGCTGGCGGCGTAATGCTACCCACCCCGACCAGGCCGTCAGTCGCTGCAATGGTGTCATAGAGAGCGAGCACAGCAGCAGGACCAAGGCACCTTGTCCCAAGCTGTCCACTAGCACCTTGCCAGGATCCGGCCCCAATGCAGCGATAATTCCCAAGTACAACCAGTAGCACGGCACACTCGCCGCGATCAGAAACAGAAGCAGTCGCCACCATGGGTACCGCATCAATAGTCCTTGCTCAAATCCATTCCTGCATAGAGGCTTGAAACCGCATCGCCATAACCATTGAATGGACGTGTTGCTCTGATGTTTGGGCTGAATAGACTTCCAGGCAATCGTCGCTCCCTCGCCTGGGACCACCGGGGATGGGAAACCTCCGGGTTGACGTTGGCATAGAACCCGTACTCCTGAGGTGCCATGGTCTGCCAGGTAGTGGACGGTTGCTCCCGAACGAAACTGATGCGCACGATGGACTTGATGCTCTTGAAACCATACTTCCACGGCACCACCAGACGAAGAGGTGCACCGTTCTGATTGGCTAGCACTCGGCCGTACATGCCGACCGCCATCAAGGTCAGCGGGTGCATTGCCTCGTCCATCCTCAGGCCCTCGACATAGGGCCAGTCGATCAGGGAAAAACCTGTACGCATGCCCGGCATCTGCTCGGGTCGAGCCAGTGTTTCGAAACGCACGAACTTAGCGCTGGAACTCGGCTCGAGGCGGCGGATCAGTTCAGCCAGAGGGAAGCCCAACCAGGGGATGACCATCGACCACGCCTCGACACAGCGCAAGCGATAGATACGCTCCTCAAGTTGGGCTGGACTAAACAGATCTTCGACCGAGTAGCGGCCCGGATTCGCCACCTCCCCATCGAACATGACGGTCCAGGGTTCGACCACCAGCTTGGATGCGTGAGCTGCCGGATCCCCTTTATCGGGGCCGAATTCATAAAAATTGTTGTAGTGCGTGGCGTCGCGGTACGGCGTGATGGGTTCCGCTTCCGCAACGGAAGCCTGCCAGGTCACATCACTGAGCTTGGCATTAAACCACGCGGGAGCGTCGGCAGCGTCGACGCCCTCGTAACGTCCCGTCTCTGCAAACGCCAACGACGGAAGACCAGCGCAGGCGACCGACAACGCAGCCCCCTGTAATACCTGCCGGCGATTCAGATAAAGCGCTTCGGGCGTTACCTCGGATTCACGGCAGTCGCTGCGACGAGGAATCTTGATAAGCATGATGTGCTCCGCTGCCTATGCCTGGAGCCTCCAATAGACAGCGGATCACCGGAGAAATCAACTTTCGACGCGCTTGCGGCGACGCATCAGGAACTGCACGGGTCCGGACACGGCATAAGCGAGGAAGATCAGCAGCAGAATGCGTGGCGGATCGCTGAACACTACCGCGAAGACCAAGACCACCACCAAAATCGCCACAAACGGCACCCGGCCTTTAAGATCGAGATCTTTGAAGCTGTAGTACTTGATGTTGCTGACCATCAGCAGCCCGGCCACAGCTACCAGTAACGCAAATAGCATTACCACCGCGATCGGCAAATCCACTCCGCGAATCCCCGGCTCATCCAGGGCCCAGACCGCCCACACCGAACCGGCGACCACACCGGCGGCAGCGGGGCTGGCCAGGCCGATAAACCAGCGTTTGTCGACTTTGCCGATCTGCGTATTGAAACGTGCGAGGCGCAGCGCAGCACAGGCAACGTAAATGAACGCGACCGTTAACCCCACGTTGCCCAAGCCTGAAAGTGCCCACTCATAGGCCAGCACGGCGGGCGCGAGGCCAAAGGCAACCATGTCCGATAACGAATCGTATTCGGCACCAAAAGCACTTTGAGTGTTGGTCAAGCGCGCCACACGACCATCGAGACTGTCCAGCACCATCGCCACGAATACGGTGGCGGCCGCGACGTAAAAGTTGCCGTTGATCGCGGTGATGATGCAAAAGAAGCCGGCGAACAGATTGGCGGTGGTGAACAGGTTGGGAAGCAGATAGATGCCACGGTGACGAACCTTGCGTCCCTCGGAATCCTGGATTTCTTCGACATGCTCGTCGATCGGCAGCAAGCTTTCCGGCTCGACTGGCTTGTTCGGCTCTTCGGGATGCTCACTCATGCAAATTTACCTTACAGCAGTGTGATTAATTTCGACCGACCCCGACACCACGGGTTCAGCCGGACGCCAGCGTCGGTTTATAGCAGATGCCAGCAGGCCTAACGAAAGAACGCGGCCGAGGCCGCGTTCTTTTTCAAGCAGAATCGCTATCAGTTCTTGCTCTTGTCGACGATCTTGTTGGCAGCGATCCAGGGCATCATGGAGCGCAGCTTTTCGCCCACCACTTCGATGCCGTGAGCGGCATTGTTGCGGCGGTAGGCGGTCATCGACGGGTAGTTGGCAGCGCCTTCGGTGATGAACATCTTGGCGTATTCGCCGTCCTGAATGCGCTTGAGTGCATTGCGCATCGCGGCGCGCGACTCGGCGTTGATGATTTCCGGGCCGGTCACGTACTCACCGTATTCGGCGTTGTTGGAGATCGAGTAGTTCATATTGGCGATGCCGCCTTCGAACATCAGGTCGACGATCAGCTTCAGCTCGTGCAGGCATTCGAAATAGGCCATTTCCGGCGCATAGCCCGCGTCGACCAGTGTTTCGAAACCGGCCTTGACCAGCTCGACGCAACCACCACATAGAACAGCCTGCTCGCCGAACAGGTCGGTTTCGGTTTCGTCTTTGAAGGTGGTTTCGATGATGCCGGTACGGCCGCCGCCGACACCCGAAGCGTAGGACAGCGCGACATTCTTGGCGTTACCGGATGCGTCCTGGTAGATGGCGATCAGGTCGGGGATGCCACCGCCTTTGACGAATTCGGAACGCACCGTATGGCCCGGAGCCTTCGGCGCGATCATGATCACGTCGAGGTCGGCACGCGGTACGACCTGATTGTAGTGAATGGAGAAACCGTGCGCGAAAGCCAGCGTAGCGCCCTGCTTCAGGTTCGGCTCGATCTCGTCACGGTACAGGCGACCCTGGAACTCGTCCGGAGTGAGGATCATCACTACATCGGAAGCAGCAACAGCGGCCGCGACGTTATCAACCTTCAGGCCATGGGCTTCGGCCTTGGCTACCGACGGCGAGCCCGCACGAAGACCGACAGTGACCTCTACGCCGGAATCCTTCAGGTTGCAGGCATGAGCATGACCCTGAGAGCCGTAGCCAATGATCGCAACCTTCTTGCCCTGAATGATGGAGAGGTCACAATCTTTATCGTAGAAAACTTTCATGGAATTACCCCTGTTACTGGCCGGTCGGGCCATTCGTTAAATGGTTATATACTCAGCACTTTGTCGCCGCGGGAAATCCCGGTGACGCCGCTGCGCACGACTTCCAGGATCGATGCCGTACCGACCGCCTGGATGAAACTGTCCAGCTTGTCGGTCGTACCGGCCAGCTGGATGGTGTACACGTTGGCCGTCACATCGACGATCTGGCCGCGGAAGATATCCGTGGTGCGCTTGACCTCGGCGCGCTGCGCACCGGTGGCCTTGACTTTGATCAGCATCAGTTCGCGCTCGATGTGAGCGCTTTCTGACAGATCCACCAGCTTGACCACCTCGATCAGTTTGTTGAGGTTCTTGGTGATCTGCTCGATCACTTCCTCATGGCCCGCCGTCGTCAGCGTTAGCCGGGACAGCGTTGGGTCTTCGGTTGGTGCTACGGTCAGGCTTTCGATGTTGTAGTTGCGTTGCGAGAACAGGCCAACCACGCGGGACAACGCACCCGGTTCGTTTTCCAACAACAGGGAAATGATGTGTCTCATGATCAGGTCCGCTCCGTCTTGCTGAGCCACATGTCGCGCATCGCGCCGTCTTTGATCTGCATCGGATACACGTGCTCGCTGGTATCAACGGCAATGTCGAGGAAGACCAGACGGTCCTTCAGCGCGAAGGCCTCTTCCATCTTCGGTTTGAGATCCTTCAGCTCGGTGATGCGCATGCCGACGTGACCATAGGCCTCGACCAACTTGACGAAGTCCGGCAGCGATTCCATGTAAGAGTGCGAGTAACGGCTGTTGTATTGCATGTCCTGCCATTGACGAACCATGCCCAGCGCACCGTTGTTGAGATTGATGATCTTCACCGGCAGGTCGTACTGCAGGCAGGTCGACAGCTCCTGAATGTTCATCTGGATGCTGCCTTCACCAGTCACGCAGGCGACGTCGGCTTCAGGAAAGTTGAGCTTGGCCCCCATTGCAGCGGGGAAGCCGAAGCCCATGGTGCCGAGACCACCCGAGTTGAGCCAGCGGTTGGGCTTGTCGAACCGGTAGTACTGAGATGCGAACATTTGATGCTGACCGACGTCGGAGGCGACGTAGGCCTCGCCCTTGGTCACCTCGCACAGGGTTTCGATGACCGCCTGCGGCTTGATGATGGTGCCGTCGCCCTTGTCATAAGGGAACAAGCCACGGTTGCCGCGCCACTCTTCGATCTGTTTCCACCAACTGGCGACGGTATCGGCGTTCGGCGTCTGGCCGATTTCCTTGACGATGGCGACCATTTCAGTCAGCACGCTGTCCACCGGGCCGACGATTGGAATGTCAGCCTTGATGGTTTTGGAAATGGAGGCCGGATCGATATCGATATGGATGATCCTGGCATGCGGGCAGAACTTGGTCGCACCATTGATGACCCGGTCATCGAAGCGCGCACCGACCGCCAGGATCACATCGGAGTGATGCATCGCCAGGTTCGCCGTGTAGCTGCCGTGCATGCCGAGCATGCCGACGAACTGACGGTCGCTCCCCGGGTAACAGCCCAGCCCCATCAATGTATTGGTCACCGGCAGATTGAGCATCTTCGCCAGCTCGGTGAGCTGTGACGATGCGCCCCCAATAACCACGCCGCCACCGGCGTAAATGATCGGGCGCTTGGCCGCCAACAGTAACTCGGCAGCCTTGCGAATCTGCCCGGAATGCCCCCGAACGGCCGGGCTGTATGAACGCAGTTTGGCCTTCTTCGGATAGACGTATTCGAACTTCTCGGCGGGATTGGTCATGTCCTTCGGAATGTCCACGACAACCGGGCCGGGACGGCCGGACTGGGCCAGGTAGAACGCCTTTTTCATCACTTCGGGAATTTCCGAAGGATGCTTGATCATGAAACTGTGCTTAACGATGGGACGGGAAATACCGATCATGTCGGTTTCCTGGAACGCATCAGTACCGACCATGTTGCTGGCAACCTGCCCGAAGATCACTACCATCGGGATCGAGTCCATGTAGGCGGTCGCGATGCCGGTGATGGCATTGGTAGCGCCCGGCCCGGAGGTCACCAGGACCACGCCCGCCTTGCCGGTAGCGCGGGCGTAGCCGTCGGCCATGTGGGTAGCGGCCTGTTCGTGGCGAACGAGGATATGCGTGACTTCCTGTTCCTTGAACAGCGCATCATAGATGTGCAGCAAGGCGCCGCCCGGGTAGCCGTAGATGTACTTAACGCCTTCGTCGCGCAAAAAGCGGACGACCATTTCAGCGCCGGATAAAAGTTCCACGTTGTTCACCTCTAAAACGCCAGATAGCCGCTCCGCGTGGACCGGCCAGAAATAGGTTTACTGCCAGGCAGCGCATGAGCGACGGTGGTCGCCGACTACGTCAGCTGCTGACTAGCGAGTATTAGGAAAGCCCCAAAGTGTTGCGGGGCGCCCCTCCCAGCGCGAGGTAACGCGTTGCGGATGTTACAAGTCGGCGCGGGTATGCACCTCATGATTGAGCGAAGGACTCGCTTGCGGCGGCCCCTCAGAACAGCAAGCATGGAATTGTTCGGATTAGGCTTGGCCAAGTCAAGTCTGCTGTTGCCCTTCGGCTGTATTCAGCTGTGATCCAGCGCAGAATGAAGCCCCTGTCTTTTTGCGTATAGTACCGGCCTGGTTTGTATCCACTGAAGGGAAAAGCATGCGTTTGACCATTCTCGCAGGCGGCCTGCTGCTTGCACTGAGCAGCAATATCATGGCCGCCCAGGTTTACAAGTGGGTCGACGCTGAAGGCGTTACACATTTCGGAGCACAGCCACCCCAAGGCCAGCCGACCGAAACGCTGAATACGGCCGTCGCCCCGCCAAAGCCTGGCGTGACCGAAAGCACCGCTTCGGAACAATCAGGCGAGTCCGAACAGCGCGACATTGACCGCAAGGTGAAGCGACAGGTTGCAGAGCAGGAAGCCGAGCGGCAGCGCTATTGCACTACCCTGCGCACCAACCTGGCGCAACTGCAGAACAATCCGCGCGTGCGTGTAGAAGAAGATGGCGGCACCCGGCGCCTGAACGAAGAGGAGCGGCAGGCGCGGATTGGCGAAACCAGACAGAAAATCGCCGACAACTGCAACTGAACGCAGCAATCAACGCCTGCCGACCTGCCGGCGTTGGTTAGCCTTCGCCCCCGCTGATCAACCGATCGAAGGTTTCAAGCGCCTCAAACAGCCCGACCACGCGCTGCGGCTGATCTTGATAAACCATTTCGGCCATCGCCAGAATCCCCGACACAGTCGGGAGCGGCTGCCCTTGCTCCAGAATGTGTTTCATGCGGGGCAAAAAAATCCATTGCAACCACTGATCAAACGCCAGTGTATCAACGCAGAACGGCTCCTGACTGGCAAGCGCCTCAGGCGCAGGCGGCGACCACGCCCAAACCCCAAGCATCCGAAGCTCGCGTTCGATCAGTAGCAACTGGTCAGCCAATGCTGGCACCCGATTGTCCATCACATCGAGACCTTGGCCCGCTCGCGGGCCTGCGCGGCACCCGCTGTATTACCCTGGCGCTCACGCGCCTGCGCGATCAATTCCCAGAGACTGGCCTGCAGGGCTGGCCGGTCGCTCGCATAACTCAGCCCACGCCGAGACAGCTGTTCAGCCTGAACGGCATCCCCTTGCGCCAGACGTACCTGAGCCAGACGATAGAGCACCTGAGGTTCGCGCGGGGCGATTCGCTGAGCACGCTCGAGACTGGACGCAGCTCCATTGAGGTCACCTCCGCCCTGTTGCTGCTGCGCAGTGGTGAGCAATGCCAGCACTGGCCCATCAAGTTGCTCGTCTGCTGACAGCGTTCCGCCATTCGAGGGGATGCCGCTGGGCATGGACTGGCTTGGTGCAGGTGTCGGGGCCGGTTGCGGCGCGCTCCACTGCCCAGGCGCTCCCGGCACCGGATCCGAGCTTCCGGAGAACGCAGCATCCGGCGCCGCAAAGGTCTGCAACGGCTCCGAGTTCTGCTGCGGCACCATGACCATCACATCTGCATCTTGCGCAGACTGCGCCGTGGTAACGGACGGACCAGTGGTTCGATAAGGCTGCCGCGCCGAGCCCTCCTCGGACACCGGCGCACCCGAATCGACGACGGGTATCGCCCCTCGCTTAACCGTCGCGCACCCCTGCACCAGCACCGCGACCGCCACAACCATCATCCATTGCTTGCTCAATATTCGAACCTCTTGAAATTCCATTAGCCCCGGGAACACTCAGGGCAACCAACCACGCACCCAATCCATGACCGATTCAGTTGGGGCTCGAATACCGCAACCGGGCCCCGGCGCGGGCTCGCTGCCGCGGATATAGGGAATCTGTACGGCGTCAGGGCAATTTTCCAGCGTACCCTGCCCGGTTTGCGCATCCACCCAGGCCAGTTCGACGTTCTCGGGCAGCGGCATCTGCAGCGGTAGTGGATCGGCTCGACGCATGAAGTCCGCCCAGATCTGCAATGCCCCCGTAGCGCCGGTCAGCGAGGTCTTGCCGTTATCGTCACGCCCCAGCCAAACCACTGCCAACAAGTCCTGACTGAACCCGGCGAACCAGCTATCGCGTGAGTCGTTGGTGGTACCGGTCTTGCCGGCCAGCGCCAACGACTTCGGCACATAATTGTAGGCCGAGCGACCCGTACCTTCGAGCATGACGCGCCGCATGGCGTACTGAGTCAGATAGATCGCGCCGGCATCGAAACGCTGCTCGATCTTGAACGGATAACGGCTGAGCGGTTCACCATCAGCCGCCACAACGCTGCGAATACCGCGCAGCGGCGTATTGAAACCGCCATTGGCCAGCGTCTGGTACATGCTGGCGACCTCGATCGGCCGCAGACCACCGGCCCCCAGCAGCATCGAAGGATAAGCCGGCCACTGCGGCGAAGCGCCCAATCGCTCAAGGGTTTTCAACACATGGGGGACTCCGAGATCGAGCCCCAAGCGCGCCGAGGACAGGTTGTAGGAGTTGGCCAGGGCCTGATAGAGGTAGACCGTGCCATGAGCGGTACGCCCGTAGTTCTGTGGTTTCCACACTTTGCCATCGGCTCCTTTGACCGAGAACGGCTCGTCCTCCAGCAGGCTGGTCAGGGTGTATTGGCTGGGCTTCTCCAGCGCAGTGAGATAGATCGCCGGCTTGATCAGCGAGCCAATCGGACGCGATGCGTCCAGCGCCCGATTGAAACCGGCAAAGCCTGGATGGCGGCTACCCAGCATGGCCTGCAGCTCGCCGGTTTCCGGGTTGGTGACCAGCATCGCGCCTTCAACGCCCTCGGCTGCCTTGCCCAGACGCTTAAGCGTGTCGGTCATGGCCTTTTCAGCCTTGGATTGAATGATCGGATCAAAGCTGGTGAAAACCCTCAGTCCTTCCTCGGTAAGGTCCTCGTCGCGATAGTCCTCTCGCAACTGCCGCTTCACCAGGTCGAGAAATGCCGGGTAGGAGCTGTCTGCCAGGCTGCCACGCTGTGTCACGCCAAGCGGCGCTTGCCGCGCTTGGGCAGCTTCCTGCGGGCTGATTACCTGCTGCTCGGCCAACAGGTCGATGATCAGATTACGCCGCTCCAAGGCACGCTCAGGATGGCGTCGAGGATTGTAGTAGGTCGGCCCCTTGACCATGCCGACCAACAGCGCCACATGTTGGAGCTTGAGCTCTGCCAGTGGCCTGCCAAAAAAGTACTGGCTTGCCAAACCGAAGCCGTGAATGGCGCGACGGCCGTCCTGACCAAGAAAAACCTCGTTCAGATAGGCTTCGAGGATTTCTGGCTTGTCGTAGTGGAGCTCAAGCAGCACCGCCATCATGGCTTCGGTAACCTTGCGGCTCAGGCTGCGCTCGTTGGTGAGATAGAAATTCTTCACCAGTTGCTGCGTCAGTGTGCTGCCGCCCTGACGTACCTCCCCAGCAGTAAAGTTCACCCAGACGGCACGCGCGATGGACTTGGGCGACACGCCTAAATGATCGAAGAACTCCCGATCTTCGACCGCAACCAGTGTTTCAAGCAGATATGGCGGCACTTGATCGAGCTTGATCAGAATGCGGTCTTCGTTGTGCGCGGGGTATAGCCCGCCTATGACCAGTGGCTCGAGACGGACTACCGGCAGCTCGCCCCCGTCCATGTACGCAAGCCCCGCGACGAAGTCTCCGGAAAAACGCACACGGATCCGCTGGGACTCTTCCGCACCCTCATAGAAGCGGAAACCCCGTGTATGCATTTCGACCGCGTTACTGGCGACCGACACAGTTCCCGGTCCACTCACCGATTGCTCTCGGCGATAGCCCAACGCATCGACCTCGCTGAGAAAGTCATTCTTGTCGAGTTTTTGCCCGACAAACAATTCCAGCGGCCTGGCATAGACCGTCGCCGGGATCGTCCAGCGCTTGCCGGAAAATTTCTCCTGCACCACCGCATCGAGATATACCGCGACGCCAGCCAGCAGTACCAGCGCGACGATGGAGAGTTTGATAATCCAACCCAACCAGGGGCGAGAGGCACCGGAACGGCGTTTGGAGCGGGAGCGAGACGAGCGTGATTTAGTCATGGCGGCGCATTATACGCACTTTGATTTGCGCCGAAGACGGCCTCTTGGCGGTTTGCAGGCACCGCGCGTGAAGACATAATGGAGCGCTTTCCGAGTGTGTGATCCGCGTCGCGATTGGCTCACACGCCCCACCCGACAATCTGCAAGGAATGACCGTGAGCCAAGCATTGATCGCCGCGTTGCAAAATCCGGCCCTGTACCCTCACCCGGTCGACGGCTTTGAAGTCATCGAGACCCATATTTCCTGGGTCATCCTTACTGGCGCGTACGCCTACAAGATGAAGAAGCCGGTTGATTTCGGTTTCCTCGACTTCACCGATCTCACGGCACGCAAGCATTATTGCGAGGAAGAGCTGCGCCTGAACAAGCGTATGGCGCCGGATCTGTATCTCCAGGTTCTGCCTGTCACTGGCAGTGTCGAACAACCGGCGATCGGTGGGGATGGCGAACCCATCGAATACCTGTTGCAAATGCGCGAGTTCCCACAAACGCAGCTGCTGGCGGAGGTACAGGCACGGGGTGAGCTGACGGACAATCACATTGATGCCCTCGCCGAGCAAATCGCCGGGTTCCACTTGAGCATTCCGCGGGTGGCTGCTGACCATGCGCTGAACAGCGCCGAAGGGATCGTCGCGCCGATGCGGCAGAACTTCGAGCAGATTCGGCCTTTGCTCACCGAGCAAGCAGACCTGCAGCAACTCGATGCCCTGCTGGACTGGACCGAAACCAGCGTCGCTCGCTTGCAACCAGTGCTCGAGCAACGCAGCCAACACGGCTTCATTCGTGAATGTCACGGCGACTTGCATCTGGGCAATGCCGCCATCATCAAAGAGAGCGTGGTGCTGTTCGATTGCATCGAATTCAACGAGGCATTTCGCCTGATCGACATCGCTTCCGACGCAGCCTTCCTGGCGATGGACTTGGAAGATCGAGGGCTGAAGTGCCAGGCACGGCGCTTTGTCAACGGCTGGCTGGAACGCACTGGCGACTACGCCGCGCTGCAACTGCTCAACCTCTATAAGGCTTATCGAGCGATTGTTCGGGCCAAGGTCAGCCTGTTCCGACTGCACCAGGAAGAGGACGCCGTGCAGCGCCGGATCGTCCTGCGCCAGTATCGCAGGTACGCCAACCTGGCCGAAAGCTACAGCGCTATCCCCTCGCGCTTCCTTGCCATCACACACGGCGTATCGGCGGTTGGCAAGAGCCGGGTTGCGCTGCGCCTGGTAGAGGCTCTGGGCGCCATCCGGATACGTTCGGATGTCGAACGCAAACGGCTCTACGGTCAGCAACCAGAGACCCTGGCTTCCGAGGTAAACGCCGGCATTTATAGTGCCGAGGCGGGCGATGCCACCTATCAGCGATTGCACGCGCTAGCCGAGACCGCGCTTAGCGCCGGCTTCTCGGTGGTCATCGATGCAACCTATCTGAAGCATCGGTATCGTCAAGCGGCCCGGCAAGTTGCAGAGTCTACCGGCGTACCCTTCATGATCCTGAGCTGCGAGGCGCCCGACGCCGTCATCCAACAGTGGCTCACCCAGCGCCAGGCCGAGGGCGGCGATCCGTCCGATGCCACCATGGCTGTGATCAGCGCTCAACAGTCATCTCGCGAGCCGCTGGACGAGAGTGAGCAGTTGCTTAACCGGCAGATCAATACACCCGAAGCGGGGAGCCTCGACGCGTTGGTCAGCGCGATTCGGCAGCGCCTGCCGGGCCTCTGACACCCGGGCGGGAAAGGCACCCTGTGCGGAAAAGCGCCACCCAGGCACCGCTGAAGGCAGAACCCGGCGGTGCTTCTATACTGAACATGTCTGTCAGCGGAAGTCGGCCATGTCTCACTGTGTTCTGCCATTGATGTACCTGGACCGTTGCCATGGGTGATAGCGTCCAGCTCTTTTCAATTCGTTCTGACGACTACGCACAGTTCCGCCCCAGGTATCCGAGCAGCCTGTTCAATTGGCTCGCCGAACAGTGCTCGGCGTCCAGCTGCGCACTCGACGTTGCGGCTGGCACTGGCCAGGCTACACAGGGACTGGTGGACCACTTCGACCGCGTTGTGGCGTGCGATGCCAGCCCTGGCCAACTGACCGGCAGTACCGACTGGCGATCTGCGGAGCGATTCGCGGCGCAGGCCGAGCAGTTGCCGCTGCGCGATAGCGTGGCCGGCCTGATTGTGGTCGCACAGGCATTGCACTGGTTCGCTACGCCAGCCTTCTTTGACGAAGCGAAGCGAGTGCTGTCAGCAGATGGGCTGTTCTGCGCATGGTGCTACAGCTTGCTTCGTATCGAACCGCCGCTGGATGCCATGATCGAGCAACTGCATGGCGAAACCCTGAGCGGCTACTGGCCACCAGGACGCGCCAGCGTCGATGCGGGCTATCGAGATATCCACCCGCCATTCACAACCTTCCAACCTCCGGCGTTTGCCCTCGAGGCCCACTGGAACCTGCCGCAGCTGCTTGGCTACCTGCGCACTTGGTCGGCAGTGAAGCAGTGGCAGCAGACCCATGGCCGGGATCCGGTGACTCCGCTCGAATCAGAGTTCAAGCGTCTATGGGGGCAACCGGAACACCAGCGCCGGGTTCGCTGGCCGCTTCATTTCCTCGCCGGCTACCCAGGCCGATAGGAGCGATCATGCACGACGAACTGTTGACCTTGAGAAATCTTGGCAAGACATCCGCGCAGTGGCTGCACGCCTCGGGCATCCACACGGCCGATGACCTGCGTCGGCTCGGCGCGGTCAATGCGTACCAGGCGGTCAAGTCACGGGGATTCAGTGCCTCGAGAGTGTTGCTCTACGCCATCGAAGGGGCCTTGCGGGACATTAACTGGAAAGAACTGCCGGACACCCTGAAAACCGAGCTGAACCAGCACCTGGCCCGGTGTGATCACCGAGACAAGAGCTAGCTCACAATGCCCGCGCGGCGCGATTTACTCTCGTCAAGCGCGGCCTTGCGCATCGCTCCACCTCTGTGAGCCTGCTGGTCCAGGGATTGCCGAGATGTTTCTACTCGGGAACAACCGCATTCACCCAATACAAGCGCAGCGCGACCGTCGTCGCCACTGTCGCCTGCACCGTTATGCTTATCCCCAAGGACCGATTTCTCAGTCTGATGCAGAGCAAGCCCAAGATTGCGCACAGCCTGATCGAACGCATGGCTGGCGCATCGATTTGCTGAACAAAGAGGTGACGCCGCTGCGCATGCCCTCACCGCCAGCGCGTAGATCCCATTACCTTGGGCGAAATTTCATTTGAGTCCGGCTGTTGACTAACGAATGCGAATTGTTATTATTAGCACCGCTGGTCGCGAGATCAGCCGGTAACCTGAAAGGACGGGCAGTGGGCCTTTCAGCTTATCTCCTCATCAGGCTAATCACGGTTTTGACCCGGCTCTTGCCGGGTCTTTTTTGCCCGCACGAAATCACTAGCTCCGCTGCAACGTTATTCGAAACTACTCGGTTGCCTTACGCAGTTCGGCGCAGTGATCCTGTTGCGGCTGAGCCGGGGTAAACCAGACGAAATGGGCCTGCTCGGCAGGGACCTCGTCTCCCACTTCGGCGAACATCATCACTCGTGTCGCGAGGTTGCCATCTCGACGCGAGAGATGCAAAGGCACGCCGAGATCACGCCGGACATGAAAAGCACCTGCCACCAGCATTGCCGGCTTCGGCGCGGCATCCAGCTGCTCAGCCATTCGCAGGTCGCGTTGCTGCTGGACTGCCAGCATGGCGGGCAGCTGCTCCTCTGGCAGCAGGTCGCAGTGGGACGTGCGAATCTGCGCGAGCAAGCCCCCCTGCACATTCTTGTCAGCGGCCGCACCGGTGAGCGTTGGTATACGGCGGTAGACACGCATGATTTCCTCACGGTCGAGATTGGCCGACAGCAACGGATAGGGCTGCGCCAACGCATGCTTGACCAGCGGCGCGTACAACCGCCACTCCCAACCCTTTTGCCAGTCCAGCGCAGCAGGCAGATCAGCTGGCCACTGCCCACGGCCAACCGCTGCTTGCACCTTGGCGACCTTGTCCTGCTGATCCGGGTTGAGCATTTCCAGCAGCAGACTGCCCTGCGCCCGGCGCTGTGCCAATGCCTGCAGAAGCCAAAGCTGGAGCGCATGGTGGTCCGGGTTGTCATGGCGCTCCCCTACCAATACCTGGTCGACCTTGGCTAGCTCATCGACCAAGCGTTTCGGCGAAATCTGTTCGCCGCTTCGCAGATCGACGATCCGCCCCAGGTCGGGATGCTCGCGACCCTCTGGGCTTTGCCAGGCGGGCAAGGCTGGTAGTGACTGGCAGGCGGCGGTGAGCAGGATCACGGCCAGGGGCCATAGCAAGCGCATACATCAATCCTCAGCGGGCAATAACGAGCGGGTGGTCTCTTTCCGGGTGGCGTTGGATCAGCACATCGAGGCCGAATACCGACTTCAGCGGCCCAGACTGCAACACCTGTTCGGGCGTACCGCTCAGATGTACACGTCCGTCAGCCAGCAGCACCAGACGATCGCAGTAGCGTGCCGCAAGATTGAGATCATGCAGGATGACCAGGACCGCGCCGCCCAGCTTGGCGAATCGGCGGATCGCGTGCAGGATGCTGTGCTGATGCAGCGGATCGAGCATGGCCGTAGGCTCGTCGAGCAACAATACCTGCCCGGTACGCCCGGGCCATAGCTGCGCGAGCACCCGCGCAAGGTGCACGCGCTGCTGTTCGCCTCCGGACAGCGACAGGTAACTGCGCCGGGCCAGATGCTGCGCATCTGCAGCACCCAGTGCAGCCGAGACGATAGCCCGGTCAGCTTCGAGACCGCTTTCATGTGGCAGCCGACCTAAGCCGACCACTTCGTCGACGCGGAAACCGAAACTCAAGGTTGAATTCTGCGGCAGAACCGCCAGACAGCGTGCGCGCTCCGGACCACTCCAGGCGTGCAGCGGCTTCTGATGCAACAGCACCTCGCCAGCACCGACAGGCAGCTCGCCACTCAGCGCGGCAAGCAAGGTGCTCTTCCCTGCTCCGTTTGGCCCCAGCACTCCCAGGACCTCGCCTGCAGCCAAAGCCACGTCAACCTCAGCGAGGACGACGGAAGCGCCTCGTCGGACTGAGCCTCCGCGAATACTGAGCATCACTGTGGCTGTCGCAGTAACAGGTAAAGAAAGAAAGGCGCGCCCAGCAATGCAGTGACAATGCCGATCGGCAACTCGGCAGGTGCCAGCATAAGCCGAGCGAGGAGATCGGCAAGCAGCACCAGACTCCCCCCAGCCAACGCCGAAGCCGGCAGCAGTAACCGGTGGTCGGGACCGATCAACAGCCGCACCAAATGGGGAACCACCAGCCCAACGAAGCCGATCATGCCCGCCGCCGCTACCGCGACACCCACACTGAGCGCTGTGCAGAACACCAGTTCGCGCTTGAGTCGTTCCACATCGAAACCCAGATGACGCGCCTCCGATTCGCCCAGCAGCAGCGCATTCAGTGCCCGCGCACGGCGAGGCAACCAGAACGTCACCGCCACGGTCACCAGCAATAGCGGCCAGAGCCGTGCATAGCTCGCCCCGTTGAGGCTGCCGAGATTCCAGAAGGTCAACGTACGCAACGCTTTGTCATCCGCTACGTAGGTGAAGAGCCCGATCACCGCTCCAGCAAGAGCGGTCAGTGCAATGCCGGCGAGCAGCATCGTCGCGACATGGGTGCGCCCGTCCCGACGACCGAGCCGATAAACCAGCCAGGTGACACCCAGGCCACCGAGGAACGCACTGATTGACAGCAGGTAAGGCTCCAGCAGCGGGGAGATTCCGCCAACCAACTCACCACCAACGATGGTGGCGGCGGCGCCTAGTGCGGCACCACTGGAAACACCGACCAGCCCCGGGTCAGCTAGTGGATTGCGAAACAACCCCTGCATGGCGACGCCGGACAACGCCAGCACCGCCCCCACACTCAACCCGAGTAAGGCGCGTGGCAAGCGTATCTGCCCAAGGATCAGCACGGCTTGATCAGCGCCCTCGCCCGCAATCGACAAGCCAAACAGTTGCAGCAAGGCCTCCAGAGTGTCACCCAGCGGTAGAGTGACCGGCCCAAGCGTCAGCGACAACCAGAAGGCGATCAGCCACACGAGTCCCAGCGAAATAAACAGCGGGCGTGCAGATAGCACTGGGCTCATCAAAGGTTTCGCCAGTTGAAATTTGAGCAGCAGCATAAAAGCCCACCACCGGCTCCGCCAGCGCTATCAGCTGTTAGCCAACCCGCGATTGCTGATTGAGTCATAATTCTGCCGAAATAAGGAGGTCCGGATGATTCGATTGTGTGATGCCTCCGACGTGACGGAGGGCCAGGGCAAGGGTTTCGAACGAGAAGGGCAGCGCCTGCTGGCGATACGCAAGGAGGGCACGCTCTACGTCTATCAGAATCGCTGCCCACATCGCGCAATCCCCCTGGAGTGGCAGCCGGACCAGTTCCTCGACAGCAGCGGCAGCCTGATCCAGTGCGCCACCCACGGCGCCCTGTTTCTCATCGACAGTGGCGAGTGCGTGGCCGGCCCCTGTGCAGGACAGGCATTGCGAGCGCTGCCATGCATCGAGCAGGACGGCACCATCTGGTTACAGAACGTGCACTAGTGCGACGTTGCGTACGAGCGACGATTGGCCGCGTTGAGTATCATGCGGTCACTGCTTCCTGTGAGATGACCATGCGCCGTTTGCTGAGTCTGCTGCTCCTGTTCTTCGCCCTCCCTGCCGCCG
The DNA here is from genome assembly GCF_024448935.1 of Stutzerimonas stutzeri. Taxonomy (GTDB): domain Bacteria; phylum Pseudomonadota; class Gammaproteobacteria; order Pseudomonadales; family Pseudomonadaceae; genus Stutzerimonas; species Stutzerimonas stutzeri_AO. The sequence goes on along the minus strand of NZ_JAMOIE010000049.1, from coordinate 19,350 downwards.
CCGGCCTGTTTGATAACCGTCCTAGCGTGACGCTTGGCGGCCTGAACAACAGCGCGGACTTCTTGCCGGTACGCGAGGCGTTTCGCCTGAACCTGATCGACGCCTCGCCGGAGCTGGTGAAGCTGCGTTTCGTCGCGGCGGAAGGCTATTACCTCTACCGGCACCAGTTCAAATTCAGGACCGATACGCCCGGGATCGTGATCGCCGAGGCGAATCTTCCCGCCGGCGAGCAGAAGACCGATGATTATTTCGGCGAAGTCGAAGTCTATTACGGCGTGCTCGACGTCGAGCTGCCGATTCGCAACCCGCAGAACCAACCCTTTACCTTGCAGGTGACTTACCAAGGTTGCGCAGACAAAGGCTTGTGCTATCCGCCGGAAACCGAATCTCTCGACATGGGTGACACGCCGACAGGCCCGCCCCAAGCATCGACTCCAGACCGTCCGACCGATGCCAGTGCCGGTCTGTCCTGGCGCTCGGTGGCCTTATTCTTCCTCGCGGGCTTGGGGCTGACCTTCACACCATGCGTCTTGCCCATGCTGCCGATCCTGTCCGGGGTCGTTTTGCGCGGACAGATCGGCGGGATGCGCAGCTTTGGCCTGTCGCTCGCCTATGTCTTGCCAATGGCGGCCGGCTTCGCCGTGCTCGGTGCGCTCATGGGCATGTTCGGCGCCGAGCTGAACCTGCAGGCACGCCTGCAATCTCCCTGGATCCTAGTGCCGTTCGCGCTATTTTTCGTCGCCTTTGCCCTGGCCATGTTCGGACTGTTCGAGCTGCGCGTCCCGCAGGCCATGGGCTACCGCCTCGAGCGTATTGCGGGTAACGCCAAGGGCGGCTCCTTCGTCGGTGCCGCACTGCTCGGCACTGTCTCCAGCCTGCTGGTCTCGCCATGCGTCTCGGCACCGCTTGCTGGCGCCTTGCTGTATATCAGCGCCAGTGGCGATGCGCTGGGGGGCGGCCTCAAACTGTTTGCCCTCGGCATGGGAATGGGCACACCGCTGATTCTGTTCGCCATCGGCGGCGGCGCCCTGCTCCCCAAGAGCGGACCATGGATGGTCACGGTGCGCAACGTGTTTGGCGTGCTGCTGCTGGCAGTCGCGGTATGGATGCTCGAGCGGATTTTGCCAGGTCCGCTGGCGCTGGCACTGTGGGGCTTGCTGGCCGCCGGCACGGCATTGTTCCTTGGCACCTTGGAGTTCGGTCTCAAGACCCCCCAACAGAAACTGGCACAATTACTGGGCCTGGTCCTGCTGGTCTATGCCCTGGCGGCTTGGGTCGGTGCGCTGCAAGGTGGCTCCGATCCGCTTCGGCCATTGCCCCGCTCGACGTCAGCCGTCGGCAACAGTTTGGCCAGCGAAACTGAAGCCTGGCGCACGATAACCACCCCAGAGGAACTCGACGCCCAGCTAAAAGCGGCACAAGCAGCCGGCCAACCGTTGATGCTCGACTGGTACGCCGATTGGTGCATCAGCTGCAAGGTGATAGAACGCGAAGTGTTCGCCGCTCCTCGAATTGCACCCCGCCTGGAAGACTACCGCCTGGTTCGCTTCGACATTACGGACAGCAACCCGGAACAACGGGCCTTGCTGGATCGCTACAAGCTGTTCGGACCGCCTGCGATCCTGTTCTTCGATCGCACCGGCAACGAACTGACCGACGTCAGGGTCGTCGGTGAAATCGATGCCAGCCAGTTTGCTGAACGACTGGACCGCGCCGAAGCCTCTCGCTAGGCGAGTCCCTGCGGCAATCTCCAGTCATAATGTCGGCATTTACGCCGATCAAGACATGACTGGACAGTCAACCCTTGCTTCGTGCATAGTTTTTCCCTCACCGACCAACGCGCTCCAGGCGGCTGTTGGGATAGAACAACAAGGAATACTCATGGCGACGTTTCTGGTCCTCCACGGCCCGAATCTGAATATGCTTGGCACTCGCGAACCCGGCGTTTATGGCGCCACGACACTGGCTCAGATCAACCAGGATCTGGAGCAGCGAGCCCGCGACGCCGGCCACCAGCTGGTGCATCTACAATCCAATGCCGAGTACGAACTGATCGAGCGCATCCATGCCGCACGCAGCGAAGGCGTGGACTTCATCCTGATCAATCCCGCCGCTTTCACCCATACCAGCGTCGCGTTACGTGACGCGCTGCTGGCCGTGAGCATCCCATTCATCGAAGTGCACCTGTCCAACGTGCACAAGCGTGAACCTTTCCGCCATCACTCCTACTTCTCGGATATCGCGGTAGGGGTGATCTGCGGCCTTGGCGCCAGCGGCTACCGCCTGGCATTGGAGGCCGCCCTGGAACAACTCGCTGCTTCCTGACAGGACCGCGCGCGCCACGCGCCCGGCCTCGAAGAAGCGAGCAGCAATGCCCTTTGAACCTACTTGGGAGTCACCGCCTCATGGATATTCGCAAAGTCAAGAAACTGATTGAACTGCTGGAAGAGTCCGGTATCGACGAACTGGAAATACACGAAGGCGAAGAGTCCGTTCGCATCAGTCGTCACGGCAAGCAGGTGGCAATGCAGCAGCCTTACTACGCCCAGGCACCGATGCCAGCACCTGCAGCCGCTCCTGCTGCAGCGCCAGCCGTCGACGCCGTACCGGTGCAGCCGAAGCTAAACGGCACCGTGGTGCGTTCGCCGATGGTAGGCACCTTCTACCGCGCATCGTCACCGGAATCGGCAAGCTTCGTCGAAGTTGGCCAGAGCGTTAAGAAGGGCGACATCCTCTGCATCGTCGAAGCGATGAAGATGATGAACCACATCGAGGCCGAAACCAGCGGCACCATCGAATCCATCCTGGCGGAGAATGGTCAGCCGGTCGAATACGACCAGCCGCTGTTCACCATCGTTTGAACCGCGGAGAACCAGCGATGTTGGAAAAAGTACTGATCGCCAACCGCGGTGAAATTGCCCTGCGGATTCTGCGAGCCTGCAAAGAGCTGGGGATCAAGACCGTTGCTGTTCACTCGACTGCAGACAGAGAGCTGATGCACCTGGCCCTGGCCGACGAGTCCGTCTGCATCGGCCCGGCCCTCGCCACCAACTCCTACCTGCACATCCCCTCGATCATTGCCGCCGCAGAAGTGACCGGCGCCACGGCGATCCATCCCGGCTATGGCTTTCTGGCTGAGAACGCCGACTTTGCCGAGCAGGTGGAGAAATCCGGTTTTGCCTTCGTCGGTCCTAAAGCGGAAACCATTCGCCTGATGGGCGACAAGGTCTCGGCCAAGGAAGCCATGATCAAGGCAGGCGTGCCTGTGGTGCCGGGTTCCGAGGGGCCACTACCGGAAGATGAAACCGAAGCGCTGCGCATCGCACGCGAAGTCGGCTATCCGGTGATCATCAAGGCAGCAGGCGGCGGCGGCGGGCGCGGCATGCGCGTGGTCCACCAGGAAGAAGACCTGATCAAGTCGGCCAAGCTGACCCGTACCGAAGCGGGCGCGGCGTTCGGCAACCCGATGGTCTACCTGGAGAAATTCCTGGGCAATCCGCGCCACGTAGAAGTTCAGGTGCTGTCCGATGGACAGGGCAACGCTGTGCATCTGGGCGACCGCGACTGCTCGCTGCAGCGCCGCCATCAGAAGGTCCTGGAAGAAGCGCCTGCCCCCTATATCGACGAAAAAGCACGTGCCGAAGTACTCAAGCGCTGCACCGATGCCTGCGTCGAGATTGGCTACCGGGGCGCCGGTACGTTCGAGTTTCTTTACGAAGACGGTCGCTTCTACTTCATCGAGATGAACACGCGCGTGCAGGTGGAGCATCCGGTAACCGAAATGGTGACTGGCATCGACATCGTCAAGGAGATGCTCAGCATCGCTGCCGGCAACAAACTGTCGATCAAGCAGGAGGATGTGGTCATTCGCGGGCACTCTCTGGAATGCCGAATCAACGCCGAGGATCCCTCGAACTTCCTGCCCAGCCCCGGCAAGGTGAAGCACTTCCACGCGCCTGGCGGCAATGGCGTGCGGGTCGATTCGCACCTGTACAGCGGTTATTCGGTGCCACCGAACTACGATTCGCTGATCGGCAAGCTGATCACCTACGGCGCGACGCGTGAAGAAGCCATGGCTCGCATGCGCAACGCTCTGGACGAAATCGTCGTCGACGGTATCAAGACCAACATCCCGCTGCACCGGGAGCTGGTCCGAGATGACGCCTTCTGCAAAGGCGGCGTGAACATCCATTACCTTGAGAAAAAGCTGGGAATGGACAAGCACTGACACCATTAGAAAACGATAGAAGCGCTGAAGGCTGGAAGTCGAACGAAAAGCGGGTATCGCCGCCGTCTCGTTCAGCTTCCAGCCTTCAGCCTTCAGCCTTCAGCCGTTTTTAACGAGGTTTTTATGCCCTGGCTACAACTTCGTCTCGCCATCTCACCGGAACAGGCAGAAGCCCTCGAAGACGCACTATTGGGCGTTGGCGCAGTGTCCGTAACCTTTATGGACGCCGAAGATCAACCAATATTCGAGCCCGATCTCAACACCACCCCGCTGTGGTCGCATACACATTTGCTGGCGCTATTCGAAGGCGATACCGACGAAAGCAACCTGCTGGCCCACTTGCAGCTCCTGACGGGCGGCGAGTTGCCCGAGTACCAGTTCGAGCGGATCGAAGACCAGGATTGGGAACGCAGCTGGATGGACAGCTTCCACCCGATGCGTTTCGGCAGCCGCCTGTGGATCGTGCCGAGCTGGCATGCTGCTCCAGAACCGGACGCGGTGAATCTATTGCTCGATCCCGGCCTGGCCTTTGGCACCGGCACTCACCCGACCACGGCGCTCTGCCTGGAGTGGCTGGATGCTCAGCGGCTGGACGGCCTGCAGGTGCTGGATTTTGGCTGCGGATCGGGCATTCTCGCAATCGCCGCCCTGCTCCTAGGGGCCGAGCAAGCGGTGGGCACCGACATCGACGTGCAGGCGCTGGAAGCATCGCGTGACAATGCCGGGCGCAACGGCATCGCCCCGGAGCGCTTGCCGCTCTACCTGCCGGAGCAGTTGCCGGCGGGTCAGTCTGACGTGGTCGTGGCCAACATCCTCGCCGGCCCGCTGGTGGCTCTGGCACCGAGCATCATCGAAAGGGTCAAGCCAGGCGGCCGTCTGGCCCTGTCGGGAATATTGGCCGAGCAGGCTGAAGAGGTCCGTGCCGCCTATGCAGATCAGTTCGAGCTTGACGCGACAACGGACAAGGACGGCTGGGTGCGAATTACCGGCACCCGTCGGCTGTGATGAAAGTCTCTGGCCGAGCAATCAACTCGGCCGTACTCCACCACTGCTCACTGGCGTGCATGCGCTAGACTACGGCCATTTGAGCCGGACCCACGCATGACCAGCTTCGTCACCCAGTGCCCCCATTGCCAGACCAGCTTCCGCGTCAGCCGCACCCAGCTCGCCGCTGCCCAGGGGGTGGTGCGGTGCGGTGCGTGCATGGAGCTCTTCAACGCCGCCCGCTACCTGCAAGAAGCCGGGATGACTGGCCACAGCGACGCGAGCGCGGATGGCACTCGCCTCCCCGCCGCCAGCGACGCGCCAAACGTGCGAGCGCTGCCAGAAAAAAACCTGCAGATCCAGACGACAGGTTTTCGATCCACGACGATCTGGATCTGGATAGCCTTGATCTTGATGAAGAGCTGGCAAAGCTTGAGCGACAGGAGCTGGAACTGCCCCGCGAGTTCCTGGAACTGGAACCGCAACCTGCTCAACAGCAGCAACGCGAACACACCGACCATTCAACCGATGACGACGAAGCGTGGGCCGAGCAGCTCTTGAGCGCCGAATCAGCGCCCCAAATACGCAACGAGCCGCTCAGGGCAGAGCCAGAACCTACCGCCGGGCCCGGTACCGATATCGCCGATATCCACTTCACCCCAGTGAGCGCCGGGCACCCTGCCCCGCCGAGCCCCCTGGCAAGCACGAGTGATCCCGTGATCGGCCAGCTCAACTCTGCGGGACGCACCGAGCCCCTGCCCGACCAGCCGTTCGATTCCGGTGAAAACAGTGCGCGGGCTGCGCTGGCGGGCCGAAACGGAGTCAGCACCGAGCGAGCATATGGCCGTGGGGAGCGGCTGCTCGAACTCGACGATGAACCGTTGCAACTCGATTGGCAGGCGCGCCGGCGCCCCTGGGGCCGCTGGTTGGGTTGGGGCCTATTGAACCTGATCGCCCTGCTTGGGTTAGCCGCGCAGTATGCCGCCTATAACTTCGACGAGCTCGCGCGACAAGATGAGTACCGTCCCTGGCTGGAGAAGATCTGTCCTGCTCTTGGCTGCGAGTTGCCGCCCAGAGTCGACATCAGTCAGATCAAGAGCAGCAATCTAGTGGTACGCAGCCACCCGGATTTCGCTGGGGCGCTGGTGGTCGATGCGATCATCTACAACCGCGCCCCCTTTGCCCAGCCTTTCCCTCTACTGGAAGTGCGCTTCGCCGACATTCAGGGCCAGACACTGGCCCGGCGCACATTCAAGCCCGGCGAATACCTCTCCGGAGAACTCGCCGGACAGCGGGAAATGCCTTCGCAGATTCCTGTCCACATTGCGCTGGATATTCTCGACCCGGGCATTACGGCAGTAAATTACAGCCTCGCGTTTCGCTCCCCCGATTGACGACCGCAGTCCCTGCGCCGATAAATGGCCTTTGCCTTCCCCTTTTCGGGGCGACATGCTACCGCTGGTTATAAGCCGGGAGCTGTTCAGATTTTGTTCAGAACAGCCTTTAACCCGTCATCCGTAGCGGGTATTATGCACACCCTTTTTTGCTGTCCCGATCGACCTAACAAGCAGGCTCCAAGCAGGGATTCTTCATGTCAGCGGTACGCATCGGCCCCTACGTCCTTCCGAATCGATTGATCCTCGCGCCCATGGCCGGCGTGACCGATCAGCCGTTCCGCCAGTTATGCCGACGCCTGGGCGCTGGCATGGTGGTGTCGGAAATGGTGACCAGCGATGTGCGCCTGTGGAACAGCCGCAAATCGCGCCTGCGCTTGCTGCACGAGGGGGATCCAGCACCACGCTCGGTGCAGATCGCCGGCGGCGACCCACAGATGCTGGCCGAAGCAGCCGCTCGCAATGTCGAACTGGGCGCGCAGATTATTGACATCAACATGGGTTGCCCAGCCAAGAAGGTGTGCAACAAGGCCGCCGGCTCGGCCTTGATGAAGGATGAGAAGCTGGTCTCGGAAATACTCGAGGCGGTAGTCGCTGCGGTTGATGTGCCGGTAACCCTGAAAATTCGTACCGGGTGGGACAGGCAGAACAAGAACGGGCGCGCGGTGGCGAGAATCGCCGAGCAATCCGGGATCGCCGCGCTGGCCGTTCATGGCCGCACACGTGCCGATCTCTACACAGGTGACGCGGAATACGAGACCGTCGCGGCGATCAAGCAGGCCGTCTCGATACCGGTGTTTGCCAATGGCGACATCGATACACCAGAAAAAGCCCGCCTGGTGCTCGACACGACGGGTGCGGACGGACTGCTCATCGGCCGGGCCGCACAGGGCAGGCCGTGGATCTTTCGTGAGATCAACCACTACCTCGCGACAGGCGAGCTGATGGCCCCTGCGGCGCTGGCAGAGGTCGAGGGTATCCTGCTGCAGCATCTCGAGGCACTGCATGCGTTCTACGGTGATGTGATGGGTGTACGTATCGCCCGCAAGCACGTCAGTTGGTACCTGGCAACACTACCCGGCGCGCAGGAATACCGCGGCCGGTTCAATGGTTTGGAAGACAGGGATGCGCAATGCGCCAGCGTGCGGGGATTTTTCGCCGAACGCCGTACACGCCCTGACTCGGGGGAAGGAAAAGGGGTGGCCGCATGACGCTGTTGAACGAAACCTTGTTAACTGGAACAACATCCGTGAGCGACAACGTGAACCTCAAGCAACACCTTAATACGCCGAGCGAAGCAGGTCAGACCTTGCGAGGCAGTGTGGAGAAGGCGTTGCATAACTATTTCGCGCACCTGGAAGGCGCGGACGTTACGGACGTTTACAACCTGGTGCTTTCCGAGGTGGAAGCCCCACTGCTGGAAACCGTGATGAATTACGTCAAGGGCAACCAGACCAAGGCCTCGGAGCTGTTGGGCCTGAACCGTGGCACCCTGCGCAAGAAACTCAAGCAGTATGACCTTCTTTAAGCCGCTGGAGGCTAGAGGCTGAAGGCTGAACGAATAAGCGGCACCCTCGTCTAGCCTCCAGCCTCCAGCGTTGTTTACCTTTCGATGGAATAGCCATGACTCATCAAACCCTCCGCCTTTCCATCCGCCGCGCGCTGATCAGCGTGTCCGACAAGACCGGCGTCGTTGATTTTGCCCGCGCACTCGTCGCTCTGGGCGTCGAGATCCTGTCCACCGGCGGCACCTTCAAGCTGCTGCGCGACAACGACATCGCCGCCGTCGAAGTAGCCGACTACACCGGTTTTCCGGAGATGATGGACGGCCGGGTCAAGACACTGCATCCGAAGATTCACGGCGGCATCCTTGGCCGCCGTGATCTGGATGGCGCAGTCATGGCCGAGCATGGCATCCACCCGATCGACCTGGTCGCAGTCAATCTGTATCCCTTTGCCGCTACCGTCGCCAAGCCTGGCTGTACGCTGCCGGACGCCATCGAGAACATCGACATCGGCGGCCCGACCATGGTCCGCAGCGCCGCAAAGAACCACAAGGACGTCGCCATCGTCGTCAACGCCGACGATTACGCCCACGTCATCGACAACCTGAAAAACGGCGGCCTGACCTATGCGCAGCGTTTCGACCTGGCGCTCAAGGCCTTCGAACACACGGCCTCCTATGACGGCATGATCGCGAATTACCTGGGGACCGTCGACCAGAGCACCGAGACGCTTTCGACCGAAGGACGCAGCCTGCTTCCGCGCACCTTCACCACTCAGTTCGTCAAGGCGCAGGACATGCGCTACGGTGAGAACCCGCATCAGATTGCGGCCTTCTACGTCGAGACCGCCGACGAAGCCTGCGTTGCCACCGCCCGCCAGCTGCAGGGCAAGGAATTGTCGTTCAACAACGTCGCCGATACCGACGCGGCCCTCGAATGCGTGAAGAGCTTCGTCAAGCCAGCCTGCGTAATCGTCAAACACGCGAACCCGTGCGGCGTCGCCGTCGTTCCGGATGCCGAGGGCGGCATCCGTCAGGCCTATGAACTGGCTTATGCGACCGACAGCGAGTCGGCATTCGGCGGCATCATCGCCTTCAACCGGGAGCTGGATGGCGAAACGGCAAAAGCCATCGTCGAACGGCAGTTCGTCGAGGTGATCATTGCACCAAGCATATCGGCCGAAGCCCGCCAAGTGCTTGCAAGCAAAGCCAACGTACGCCTGCTCGAATGCGGCCAGTGGCCGGCCGAGCGTGCACCGGGCTGGGACTTCAAGCGCGTCAACGGCGGCCTTTTGGTACAGAGCCGCGACATTGGCATGATCAGCGAAGCCGACCTGAAGGTCGTTACCCAGCGCGCCCCGAGCGAACAGGAAATCCACGACCTGATATTCGCCTGGAAAGTGGCCAAGTTCGTCAAGTCCAATGCCATCGTCTACGCCAAGAACCGGCAGACAGTCGGGGTCGGCGCCGGTCAAATGAGCCGGGTCAACTCCGCGCGGATCGCCGCGATCAAGGCCGAGCATGCCGGCCTGCCGGTGCCCGGTGCGGTGATGGCCAGCGATGCGTTTTTTCCGTTCCGGGATGGCATCGACAATGCCGCCAGCGCCGGCATTACCGCGGTCATCCAGCCAGGCGGTTCGATGCGCGACGCCGAAGTGATTGCCGCCGCCGATGAAGCCGGCATGGCCATGGTGTTTACCGGCATGCGCCATTTCAGACACTAACAGCGAGCCGCAAGCCGCAAGCCGTAAGCCACAAGCGAAAAGCGTTTCTGCCTTTACTTGCAGCTTGCAGCTTGCAGCTTGCAGCTCTCTCCGCAGGAGAGACTTATGAATGTTTTGATCATCGGCAGCGGCGGCCGCGAGCATGCCCTGGCCTGGAAGGTCGCGCAGGACCCCCGCGTAGAGAAAGTGTTCGTCGCGCCTGGCAATGCCGGCACGGCCACTGAAGCGAAATGTGAAAATGTCGCCATCGACGTACTCGCCATCGAGCAACTGGCAGACTTCGCCGAGCAGAACGTGCAGCTCACCATCGTCGGTCCCGAAGCGCCACTGGTCAAAGGTGTGGTCGACCTGTTCCGCTCGCGCGGGCTCGACTGCTTCGGCCCGACCGCTGCTGCAGCACAACTGGAAGGCTCCAAGGCGTTCACCAAAGACTTCCTTGCCCGTCACAATATTCCTACCGCCGACTACCGGAATTTCACCGACATCCAACCGGCACTTGCCTATCTGCAAGAGAAAGGCGCGCCGATTGTGATCAAGGCCGACGGCCTGGCAGCGGGCAAAGGCGTGATCGTCGCCACGACCCTGGCCGAAGCGGAAGAAGCCGTGCGCGACATGCTCTCCGGGAACGCGTTCGGCGATGCGGGCGCGCGGGTAGTGATCGAAGAATTTCTCGACGGCGAGGAAGCCAGCTTCATCGTCATGGTCGATGGCAGCAATGTATTGCCAATGGCCACCAGCCAGGACCACAAGCGTGTCGGCGATGGCGACACCGGCCCAAACACGGGTGGAATGGGCGCTTATTCTCCGGCGCCGGTAGTAACCGCCGAAGTCCATCAACGGGTAATGGACGAGGTGATCTGGCCGACCGTCAAGGGCATGGCCGCCGAAGGCAACGTCTATACCGGCTTCCTCTACGCCGGCTTGATGATCGACCGCAACGGTGCGCCCAAAGTCATCGAATTCAATTGCCGCTTTGGCGATCCGGAAACCCAGCCGATCATGCTGCGCCTGCAGTCGAGCCTGGTGCTGCTGGTCGAAGCCGCTTTGGCCAAGGCGCTGAACAAGATCGAGGCGCAGTGGGATGCGCGCCCGGGCCTGGGCGTAGTACTGGCCGCGGGAGGCTATCCAGGCGATTACGGCAAAGGCGCCGTGATCCGCGGCCTGGATGCTGCTGCTCAACTGGAGGGCAAGGTATTCCATGCCGGTACCGTATTGGCGGACGGAGCGGTGACCACCGCCGGCGGTCGCGTGCTCTGTGCTACAGCCCTTGGCGATACGGTCTCCGCAGCTCAGCAAAATGCTTATGCACTGGCCGCACGTATTGACTGGGACGGGCATTTTTACCGCCATGACATCGGCTATCGTGCAATTGCCCGTGAGCAGGGCGAACGCTAAGCGCGAAATCGCGGCAATGTGCGCGACGGCAGCGCCTATCGGTCGCTGCGGACATCACTGAGCGCCAGTACGGTGGTTATAATCCACCGTCACACACATGAAGGGACCTCAACCGTGCGTCGACTCTGGGTCGCCATTGCTTTTGGCTTCAGTCTGTTGTTGGCTGAACTGGTCGCATGGCCTGCATTCGCCGCCAGTAGCGAGCCGACTTCCCTTCCCGTATCGCCAGATGCCCTACCGGCGACAAAGCCCAACTGGCGCTTGCTCATCGATCAATCCGGCCTCCTCACCCTTGATGAGGTTCTGGCTCAGCGCAGCCTGTTCCAGCGAATCGACACCCGTGCCTATGCCGCACCCGCCAGCGATAACGCCGTCTGGTTGCAGGTGACCCTTCCGGCGTTCGTCGATCCGAACTGGTTGTGGATCTTCGCGCCACGCGTGCAATACCTCGATTTTTACTTGCTGCGCGATGGCCAACTGGAACGCCATGTTCAAACAGGCGGACTCAGGCCTCTCGAGTCGCCCCACCTGCCTACTCGTGCCTATCTGTTTTCGCTTGCCAATGACGACACGCCTCGCGAAGCCTACATCCGCCTGCAATCGTCCCACCCGATCATGGCCTGGTTCAGGACCGTGGATGAGATAGGGCTTGCCGGGCTGGCGCGCCCGGCTTACCTGTTTGGTGCATTGCTCGGTGCCCTGGCCCTGCTGACCATCTACAACCTGCTGCGCTTTGCCTACACCTTGAGCTACAGCCATGTATGGCTTGCCTTGCTGCACGGCGCGCTCCTGACTTCTGCGATCGCCAATCTGGGTCTGCTTGCAGTCTGGTCGCCCAAGCTGATCTCTAGCCAGCCGCTGATCGCCGATATGGCCGCATTGCTGAGCTGTATTTCCTTGCTAGCCTTCACATATGGCTTCTTCCATAACCGCAAGGTGCCCTGGATAACCGGGGTGCTTGCGCTGGAAACAGGCCTGGTCAGCGCACTCGGAGCAACCATACTGTTCACCGGTCACCTCTGGTTCAGCTGGTTGATACATGCGCTGGTGCTAGCCACCGCCGTCACCGTTACCGTCGTGGCAATTCATCATTGGCGGCAGCGCTACGAACCCGCCCGATTGCTGGTTGCTGGCATGCTGCTGTTCGATGGCGGCCTGGTCCTCGTCGTCCTGCCCGTTCTACTGGGCTTCAATCAATCCGGCCCGGATTGGCTGACCGGGATCATGTTCAGCGTGGCGACCTGCTCTGGGTTGATCCTCAGCTTCGCGCTGCTCGAGCGGCAGCGACAAATTCAGTCGGACAGCCGCAACCAACATACAGCCGAAGCCGTTAATATTGCCGAATTGCGGACCAAAGCGGACTTCCTGGCAAAGATCAGCCACGAGATTCGTACTCCGATGAACGGTGTGCTTGGCATGAGTGAACTGCTACTGAGCACCTCGCTATCAGCCAAACAACGTGACTACGTCCAGACCATTCACAGCTCCGGCAACGAGTTGCTCAATTTGATCAACGAGATTCTGGACATTTCCAAGCTGGAGTCCGGACAGGTCGAGCTGGACGACGTGCAGTTTGATCTCAACGCCCTTATCGAAGATTGCCTCGGCATTTTCCGCGCCAAGGCCGAACAGCAGCGAGTCGAGCTGATCAGCTTTGTCCAGCCTCAGATGCCGCATGTGGTTGCTGGCGACCCGACTCGCTTGCGCCAGGCATTATTGAATCTGCTCGACAACGCCTTCAAGCAAACCGAAGAAGGCGAGGTGTTACTGACCGCAGCGGTGGATGACCGCGAGGGCCAGCCCCGCCTGCGCATCACCGTACAGGACAGCGGACGACCGCTGGAAACACAGGAGCGGGATGCCCTGCTCAGCGCTGCGTTGGATAGCCGCGACTTTCTCGCCGCGACGCGCCATGGTGGCCGCCTCGGCTTGATCATCGCCCGACAGCTGATACACCTGATGGATGGCGAGTTCGGCATTCAGACCGGCGGCATTGCCGGTAACACGCTGTGGATGAGTCTGCCACTGGCGGCCGAAATCGCCGGGCCCGCCAGCGATCTGGATAATCAGCTCAAAGGCGCCCGGCTGCTGGTGGTGGATGACAACGATACCTGCCGGAAAGTGCTCGGCCAGCAGTGCAGCAGCTGGGGCATGGAGGTCAGTGCGGTTGCCTCAGGCAAAGAGGCGCTGGCGCTACTGCGAACCAAGGCGCACCTAGGCGACTGTTTCGACGTGGTTTTGCTTGATCAGGACATGCCCGGGATGACGGGCATGCAACTGGCGAGCAGAATCAAGGAAGACTTCAGCCTTAACCACGACATCCTGTTGATCATGCTGACCGGAATGAGCAACGCGCCGAACAAGATCATCGCGCGCAACGCTGGCATCAAACGCATCCTGGCCAAACCCGTGGCCGGCTACACCCTGAAAACCACCTTGGCGGACGAGCTTGCGCGCCGCATCAGCGCGATCACACCGTCCTCGGCGACCCCAGCCAACGCTCCGCTTACGGTGCCGGGCGATTTCCGCATCCTGGTCGCCGAGGACAACAACATATCCACCAAGGTCATCCGCGGCATGCTGAGCAAGCTCAACCTCAACCCGGATACCGCCAGCAATGGAGCGCAGGCGCTGGCACTGATCAAGACGCACCCCTACGACCTGGTGCTGATGGACTGTGAGATGCCGGTGATGGACGGCTTCGAGGCAACTGCACAGCTGCGCGCTTGGGAAACCTCCGAGGCCAGGCCGCGGACGCCGGTGGTGGCGCTGACTGCACATATTCTCAGCGAGCACCGCGCGCGCGCCCGCGCCGCAGGGATGGATGGGCACATGGCCAAACCTGTCGATATCGCCCAGCTGCGCGAGCTGATCGAGCACTGGGCCCGGAGCCGAGCCGCCACCGCGCATCGCTAGGCTTTGGCCTTGCCTAGCGGGGCTACAGGCGTGCTCCAGTCAGGTGCCTTTCGTCCAACAATGAACAAAACGCCCGGTCCGCTGCCGATAAAAAGACCGGCCGAATGACTCAGCGACGCAGCATCACCATTGTCCGAACCTTCGCTTCGAGGCATGAGCCGTCGCCAAGGAGCCCACGCAATGATCAAGAGGAGCGATGTCGCCTGGACCCTTGTGGGCATCACGGCGGTAGTGCTGTCCGGTTATCTGCTCTATCAGGAGATTGGTAATCTTTCACTGACCGAACTGACCGACAGCCTCGCCGCGATCAGCGCCCATGACTGGATGCTGGCCGGCCTGGCAACCCTGGGCGCCTACGTAGCATTGGCCTGGTACGACCGAATCGCCATCGCTCACCTGGGTAAGCACATCTCATGGTGGTTCATCACGCTCTGCTCGTTCACCACCTACGCCCTCGCCCATAATGTTGGCGCGTCCGTGTTTTCTGGTGCAGTCGTGCGCTACCGTGCGTACCGCAGCAAAGGACTGACGCCTCACGAAATCGGCGTACTGATCGTATTCTGCTCGGTGACCTTTCTCCTTGGTACGCTGTTGGCCAGCGGCATCGTGTTGATCTGCAGACCGGATTTGCTCAACAGGCTGATCGATGTCGAGCCATGGCTATCGATTGCCATAGGCGCTTCGCTGCTATGCCTTGTCGGGCTTTACGTGATCGGCGCCTGGCGACATTTTCCGCCAATGCAGCTAGGCAAATGGCGAATCACCTACCCGCGCCTGCCCATTGTCGGGAGACAGCTGATAGCCGCGCCGCTGGAACTCGCCTGTGCCGCGGCAATCATCTATTTTGCGCTGCCCGAGACAGGCAATCCTGGCTATCTGGCGGTGCTCGGCGTATTCCTTGCCTCATTCTCGCTGGCGTTGCTATCACATGCCCCCGGTGGACTCGGGGTGCTCGAAGTGACCTTCCTGGCCGCCATGCCGGAGCTGGCTACGGCTGACGTGCTCGCCGCGCTAATCGTTTTCCGGGGGTTCTACCTGCTTCTGCCGCTTGCCCTGGCAATCCTGGTAGTCGCGCTGTTTGAAGCGGGACAGTGGTCGCTGCGACGACGCACCGGCCCTGCAAGGCGCTGAGCGAGTCACGAAACGACATCACTGCCCTATGGCTATGCGCGCCTTGCCGCGCGATCATTCGCCCTCTTACAAGACGAAATCGGATCACATGACCACTACCCGCACCAACCGACCCGCCTCCGAGCAACCGGCCACGCATAAGCCGCGCCCTTTAATCGACCTGGCCATCAGCATCGTCATCCCATCGCTGATCCTGATGAAACTCAGCGGCGAAGACCGCCTCGGCGCGGATGGCGCACTGTTGCTGGCGCTGGCCTTGCCGCTCGGCTGGGGGTTGTTCGAACTGCTGAAATACCGCACGTTCAACTGGATAGCCCTGCTGGGCCTGATCAGCGTGCTGCTTACCGGCGGCATCGGCTTGCTGCAGCTCGACCCGAAATGGCTGGCGATCAAGGAAGCGACGATTCCCGGCATCATTGGTGTCGCCGTGCTGGCCTCCACCCGCACTCGCTTTCCGTTGATTCGCACCTTGCTCTACAACCCCAAGGTGCTGAACGTCGACAAGGTCCATGAGCAACTTGAGCGCAACGGACAAACCGCTCACTTCGAGACGCGACTGCTGCGCGCCACCTACTTTCTCAGTGGCACCTTCTTCTTCTCCTCGTTGATGAATTACGCGCTGGCCAAATGGATCGTCAACAGCCCCGCCGGTAGCGAGGCATTCAATGCAGAACTTGGCCGAATGACCTTGCTCAGCTATCCGATGATTGCAATCCCGAGCATGGTGATGATGATGGCGATCTTCTATTACCTCTGGAAGACCATCCACGGCCTGACCGGGCTGCGCCTGGAAGACATCGTCGCCCACCATGGGCGTAGTACCGATGAGCAGACCTGACCGGCGCAGTCAGCTCGACAGCAGCAGCATCCACAGCGGCAAACTGATCGCCGCCAAAAGCGTCGAGAGAAACACCGTCGAGCTGACCGCGCGGGTGTCTTCCTGATTGACCACGAAGGCCAGCACGTTGACCCCGCTCGGGCACGCGGCCAGCAACACCAACACGCTCAAGGCGTCATGACCGAGGCCCGGCAACCATCTGCCGACAAACCAGACCAGCAACGGAAACAGAGCGAGCTTCACCAGCGCCAGTCCGAGAGCCGTGGCGCCAGGCCGCAACCGATAACGTGACAGACTGATGCCCAGCACCAACAGCGCGCACGGCAATGCCGCCTGGGCGAGCCAATCTGCGACACGCCAGATCGGCAGCGGCAGGTCCCAGCCGGATATATTCGACAAAGCACCGAGCAACAGGCCAACAATGAGCGGGTTGGCCAGATTCTTCAGCAACCCCGCGGCATTGACCTTTTGCCCTGCACCGAACGCGTTGTAAAAGCTTTGTAGCGAGAACAGGACCAGGCTGTGAAACACCAGAACGGCGAACACGTACACCAGGCTCGCCGGCCCGAGCAAGGTGGTCACCAGAGGAATTCCGACCAACACGTTGTTCGAGTAGGCCGCGGTCAAGCCGAGGGGCGAGGCGCGCCCGAGCAGACGGTGGGCGATCAGCGCCACCAGCATGAAAACAGTGAGTGCCGGCCCGAAATAGGCCAATAACAGTGTCGCTGACATGCCGTCGCTAAGCTGCGCACGGGCAATGTCGGTGAACAGGACTGCCGGCATGAACAGTTTGAAGGTGATATTGGCGAGCCCAGTTGCCGCCTCCCCCGCCAGCCAACCACGCCAGCCCAACAGGTAGCCGAGCACGATCAAGCCGAAGATCGGCAATATTGCCTGAAACACTACCACGCGGTTTCTCCAGCAATCGTTGCGACTTCAGGTCGCCCCGCAAAAGACCGCGCAGAATACCCGAGTCTCGCGTCAGCTCACCACATCACACCCAGGCCGATGCGCCCCAGTGTTGATATCGCCGCGCCGGAGGCTCAGGCCTGGGTGTGCTGCGCGGTACCCGCGGTTGCACCAGTTGCGGCCTCAGCCAGCGCATCGAGCACAATGGAAAGGTCGTCATGCCAGTCGTGGGTTTCGATGCCAAACGTCGTCTCGAACTTCGAGCAATCGAGTACCGACCAAGCCGGACGGCGCGCGGGAGTGGGGTATTGAGCGGTGCTGATAGGCGATACCTTTGGGCGGGCAGCAAGCATGCCCTTGGCTTCCGCCTGACGGAAAACCTCCACGGCGAAGTCGAACCAGCTACACGGCGAGCGCCCACTGTAATGATAGAGCCCCCACGCCAAAATGCCGCTCTGGGCATAACGCTGCGCCATTTCCAGCAACGCATCGGCAATGCTACCAGCCTGAGTGGGGCAGCCATACTGATCGGCAACCACTGACAGGGCATCGCGCTGGCAGCCAAGGCGTAGCATGGTTTTCACGAAATTGGCGCCATGCGCCCCATAGACCCAGCTGGTTCGCAAAATAAGATGCTCGTCCAGCACAGCCTGAATGGCCGCTTCGCCCGCCAGCTTGCTAGCGCCATAGACACCTGTTGGCGCGACTTCATCTTCTTCACTGTAAGGCGTTCGAGCATTACCGGAAAACACATAATCGGTGGAGATGTGCAGCAGAGGAATGGACGCTTGACGAGCCGCATGCGCCAACCGTTCTGCACCGTCGCGGTTTACGCTATACGCCCTCTCGCTGTGCGTCTCGGCATTGTCGACATGCGTGTAAGCGGCCGCATTGATGATAAGCCCGGGCTTGAGCCGACTAACCTGGTCAGCCACCCGCCCCGCGTCGGTGATGTCAAGATTGTCGCGAGTCATGCCGAGCGCTTCGAGACCGTACCGGCTGGCACGGTTTACCAATTCGTGACCGACCTGGCCACCGGCTCCGCATACTAGGATTCGCATCTGGTTAGCGCCTCGTTCAAGGCCTGCCGTGAACGGCAGGCATGGATATCCTGGTGATTCTCATCGCCCGGCTCGGCCTTCGTCACAAACTCGACACACGCATCAGTCTGCAGCTGCCGAGATAGCGCGGCGCGCGCTTGGTTCAGGCCAGCATAAATGCGTTTTGTTCCGCCTGCTCAAGGCGTAGCAAAAAATTATTGCGCGCGCGCTGACCCAATGCGTCGCCTCGGGGCGTGAGGAGGCTGTCCCATCCATGCCGTCGGCGGGCCGGTTGCGCCAGCCGGCAATGCTAACACGAGTGAAACTCGAGGCCGGCAACGCGGACCAAACAGAATAGGCAGCGCGGCAATCGCCAGGCGCCACTGCCAGCAGGTCCACATCGCCACCCCACCAGGAGGACGCCGTCATGCCCAGAGGTGAGAAATCCAAATACACCGATAAACAACAACGTAAAGCCGAACATATCGAAGACAGCTATGAAGAGCGCGGCGTACCAGCTAAAGAAGCAGAAGCGCGAGCCTGGGCCACTGTCAACAAACAATCCGGTGGAGGCGAACGCAAGGGCGGTTCGGGGCAAGAAAAAAGCGAGACAGCCAAGCGAGCCGACCGCAAGGATTCTGCACTTCGAGCGGCAGAGGCGCGCTCCGGCAAGTCATCCAACAAAGGCTCGGCACGCAGCGACCGTTCAGGTAGCACATCGCTTACTGACCTGACCCGCGACGAACTGATGCATAAAGCGCAGGAGCGTGATGTGCGCGGGCGCTCGAAGATGCGCAAGGGCGAGTTGATAAAGGCGCTCAGTTGATGGGTGATAGAATGCCGGAACCCGACCCTCGCGATGACGGGACACCAAACCCGATTCCCGAGCCTGAACGCAAGGAACCCGGTGAGCCAGTGCCCATTGAAGAGCCGGGCAAGCCGGAGCGCCCCCGTGACGGACGCGGCTAAACTTTCCGCATTCCTGCCTATCACAGCTTAGGGCCCAGCAAGACGCCGACAGGCGCGACGACCACCCGGCTGCGCATATCGCGCGCCACAGACCCAGGAGACCGTGATGACACATGTGCAATTGAGCGACAAACAGACGTTGCGCGAGCGCGCGCGCCAGCATGTCGAAAACGGCGCGGTGACCGAAAGCTATTCGGCCGATCGCGAAACGGTGATCCACCTGCTGAATGAGGCGCTGGCGACCGAACTGGTCTGCTACCTGCGCTACAAGCGCCACTACTATATGGCCACAGGCTTGAAATCGAGCGTCGCCGCTGA